>PKUF01000027.1 GCA_002869635.1 Desulfuromonas sp.
GGTCCGTGAGAACCTCAAGTTGAAAGCGGTGCGAGGCCGGGTTGTCGTGGGTTTCGCCGATGTAGATCAGGCGCGTCTCGGCAATCGCCGCCAGCATTTCTGCAGGGGTGACATAGAGCCCAGTGGCAAGATGGAGCAGGTCCCCGACCTGGGGTGGCTGGGGCGGCGCGTAGGGAAATTCGGGGTTGCCGAACAATCCCCCCTTGGGGGCACAGGCGGTGAGAGAAAGGAGAAGCAGCAGCGAGAAAATCAGAATTGGTCGAACAATGAGAAGGGGCATGGCGTCTCCGGCGTTCCCGGCCCCCTTTTGAGGGGGCAGGTCCGGGAACGATCACTGGGGGGAATTCTTGTAGATGTTCTTTGAATAGAAGATTTCAGTCATCTCCTGCTTAAGGCAGCGCTTAACCCGTTCTTTCTCTTCGATGGAAAAGTCGCTGCTGGCTGTGGAGAAGAGGTAGTTGTCGAGGTTGAAATCCTGCAGGAGCATTTTAGTGTGAAAGAGATTCTCCTGATGGATATTGATGTCGACACATTGGTAACGGTCGAGCAATTCCTTGCGGATAAACTGTTGGATCGAGAGGATCTTGTGGTCGATGTAGTGCTTGATGCCGCGGACGTCGCGGGTGAAGCCTCGGACCTTGTAATCCATCAGAACGATATCCGATTCGAACGACTGAATCAGATGATTGAGCGCTTTTAAGGGGCTTATCTTGCCGCAGGTCGAGACATCGACATCAACGCGGAAGGTCGAAACTCCTGATTTGGAGTCGGTCTCAGGATAGGTGTGGATGCAGAGATGGCTCTTGTCGAGGTGCGCCAGAACCTGATCCGGTTTGGGTTCGACCGGTTCTTCGGCGATCAGTACGGTGACGCTCGCCCCCATCGGGTCATAATCCTGACTCGAGATGTTGAGGACGTTGGCGCCAATGATGTCAGCGACCTCACTGAGGATCTTGACCAGCCGTTCCGAGTTGTACTCCTCGTCAATATATTCGAGGTACTCTTTGCGAGCCTGAGGCGCGCGCGCGTAGCAGATGTCGTAGATGTTGAACGAAAGAGTTTTGGTCAGGTTGTTGAAGCCGCGTAGCTTGAGCTTGCGGCGGGGGCGCTTTGGGCGGGCTAATTTCTTCGCACACATCGGCGTCATCCTCCCCGGTCGGTAAGATCATTGGCAGGGCCAAAAAAAAACGCGCAATTAAAGCACAGTGGCGACGTGGTCACAAGAAAAAAGTCACGTCGTTTCCCCCTGGCCTGTGACAAGGGGGAAACGACGTAGAACTCAGCTGTTGGCCTGCTTGGCGCGGCGGTCGTTCATCACCTTGTAAGCACAGAATTCCCCGCACATGGTGCAGGCGCCGTGCTCCTCGTCGACCCCTGACTCGGCACGCAATCGCCGCGCCTTTTCCGGGTCGAGGGCGAGGGCGAACTGTCCCTCCCAGTCGAGCTCCTTGCGGCAGCGGGCCATGGCGATGTCTTTGTCGATGGCGCCAGGGACGTTTTTAACGATATCGGCGGCGTGGGCGGCGATGCGGCTTGCCATCACCCCTTCGTGCACGTCCTCCACCGTTGGCAGACGCAGATGCTCGCTCGGGGTGACGTAACAGAGGAAGTCGGCGCCAGCAGCGGCCGCCAGGGTCCCGCCGATGGCGCAGGTAATATGGTCATAGCCGGGAGCGATGTCGGTGACCAAGGGGCCGAGAACGTAGAAGGGGGCGCCGTGACAGAGACGTTTCTGCAGCTGGATGTTTGCCTCGATCTGGTTCAGCGGGACGTGCCCTGGCCCTTCGATCATCACTTGAATGCCGGCCTCCCAGGCGCGCTGGGTCAATTCACCAAGGAGGATCAATTCGTGGATCTGGGCCCGGTCGGTAGCGTCAGCAAGGCAACCGGGGCGGAAACCGTCACCGAGGGAGAGAACGGCGTCGTACGGTTTGACGATCTCAAGCAGACGGTCGTAGTGCTCGAAGAGGGGGTTTTCAGCCTGATTGTGGGCCATCCACTCGACGGTAAAGGAGCCGCCACGCGAGACGACGTCCATGATCCTCCCCTCACGGTCCATCCGCTCGACGGTGGCACGGGTGACGCCGCAATGGACGGTGATGAAGTCGACGCCGTCATCAAGATGCTTGATGATTCCGGCAAAGATATCTTCCACCGTCATGTCGACGATCGCCTTCTTCTGACGGTTGACTGCATCAAGGGCCGCTTGATAAAGGGGGACGCTGCCAATGCAGGCCTCGGTCTCGGCGATGATGGCGCGGCGGATCTCATCGACCGGTCCGCCGGTGGAGAGGTCCATGATCGCATCGGCGCCGGCGGTGACGGCGACCCGGGCCTTCTCCAACTCTTTGTCAATGCTGGTGTCGTCCTTACTGGTGCCGATGTTGGCGTTGATCTTGGTCCGCATCCCTTTGCCGACGGCGAGAGGTGTGCCGTTTTGCCGCTTGCGGTTCTTGCATATGATGGCGGTTCCATCGGCGATACGGGCGCGCAGCAGCTCCGGTTCGATCCCTTCATGGGTGGCGGCTTGGCGCATCAGATCGGTGATCAGGCCCTGACGGGCGGCTTCGAGTGTGGTCATCTGAACCTCGTTTCGTAGAATAGCCGGTATTGATGTGTAACGGTCAGGCGGATTGAGTTATCTTCTTAGCCCCTTGCCAGTGATTGACCGGGCCGTGGCCCTTGCCGAGTGGGCGGGTCGTTGCGATGGCGTGGCTCAAGAAGATTTTTGCTTGGTGTACCGCGTTTGGCAGCGGTTCCCCTTGCGCGAGATAGGTGGCGACTGCCGAGGCGTAGGTGCAGCCGGTACCGTGGGTGTTGCCGGTGTTGATGCGTGGTGCGCTGAACCGATGCAGGGTGTTGCCGTCTAAGAGCAGGTCGATGGCCTCCCCCTCTTTAAGATGTCCCCCCTTGACCAAGACGTTGCGGGCGCCGAGCGCCTGCAGAGCATGGGCGGCCTGCTCCATCTCCTCTACGTTGCGGATTTGCTGTCCGGTCAGCGCTTCTGCTTCCGGCAGATTGGGCGTAAGCAGGTAGGCGAGGGGGATGAGGTCCTCGCGCAGAGCGCGTAGCGCCTCTTCCTGCAGTAGTGCTGCCCCCCCCTTGGCGATCATCACCGGATCGATGATCGCTACAAGCTGGCGTTCACGAATAGCCTTCGCGGCGCGCCGTAGCAGTTCAGAGGAAAAGAGCATGCCGGTCTTGACCGTGTCACAGCCGATGTCGTTGAGGACCGCATCGATCTGTGCCGTGACGAATTCGGGAGGCGGCGCATGTACCGCCAGAACACCGCAGGTGTTCTGGGCGGTGAGAGCTGTGATGACGCTCATGCCGTAGCTGCCGAGCAATGTGGTGGTTTTAAGGTCGGCTTGGACTCCGGCGCCGCCGCCAGAGTCGGATCCGGCAATGGTCAAGACCCGTCCTCGGGGAAAGTCGAGGCGGCGGTTGAAAAGGAGGGCGAGCTCACGCGCCGCCCATACCGGTTCAGGCGCCGTCATGACAGCTGAGATGACGGCCACTGCGTCGGCCCCGGCGTCGATCAGTGGTGCCGCGTTGTCCCGGTCGATACCGCCAATGGCGACGATCGGAAGTTTGACCGCCGCTCTTACCTCACGGAGTCGCTCGACTCCGACCCGTTCGGCGTCAAATTTGCTGGCCGTGGTGTACATCGCGCCGAGACCGATGTAGTCGGCACCATCAGCTTCCGCCTGACGCGCTTGGGCGATGGTGCGGGTTGAGACGCCGATGATCTTGTCTGGTCCGAGCAGGGCCCGGGCGCGAGAGACGCTCCCATCTTTTTGTCCGAGATGGACGCCGTCAGCATCACTTGCCAGTGCCAACTCTGCTGAATCGTTGACGATCAGTGGGATGCTGTAACGTTGGCACAGCGGTTTGAGCTGGGCCAGTTCGGAAAGCTTCTCTTCTGTTGAGAGCGTCTTTTCACGGTATTGCAGGACTGTCGCACCTCCTTGCAGTGCCGCTTCACAGCGCTTAAGGAGCTGACCGGCCCGGTTGCCGTCGGTAATAATGTATACGCCCGTGAGCATAGTGTTGCCTTTTGTCGTGGTGAAGTCTCGGGACAAAAAAGCCGCCGCGCCTGAGCAGGCGTGGCGGCTTTGAAAGTTCCCGCGAACGCCGCTTCCCTACGCCGGTATCATCCGGATCAGGTTCCAAGGGTCGCTTCGCTCGATACGAAGCTCTCAGTGTTCCACTCCCCTAGCGGTCTGTTATTTTCGAAACGATGCTCAGGTGTCGAGAAGAATCCTTCGATTGAGCAGGTCAATTTCAGCAATCTGGCCACTCACCGCACGACTCTGCCCTGTCACGTCAATCAGGCGGATCTCCTTCTTGTTGACGAGAAGTGAGGCGACATCTCCCAAAGGGATCTCTTCATCCCCGGCGACGAGCAGAAAAGCTCCCTGATCCATGCACATCGTTGCAACCTCCTGAAAAAGTCAAAGAAATCGTAGCGGAAGAGGTGGCTTGAAGTCAACCTCTAAAGTCCCTTTGATGCAACGTTGCCATGCTTCTTCTCTCCGGTGTATAGTGGCTTCTTGGTCTCACTTTCCCTGTTCGAACGAGTTGCGGTGTGATTCTCTCTTGTTGTCACAATCAGCGTGGTGCCACCCTGTTGACGATCCTGGTGATGATGGTTCTCCTCGGTCTTGCCGCCGGGATGGCTGGTACAACGTGGAAGACAGCGCGTCAGCGTGAGCGTGAGGCCGAACTGCTCTTTCGCGGCGATCAGTATCGGCGGGCAATTGAGGGGTATTATCGCTTCAGCCATGGAGGGATGAAGGGGCTTTATCCGGCGCGACTTGAAGACCTGATCAAGGATCCTCGTTCTCTCGAAACCCGGCGTCATATCCGTCAACTCTTCAATGATCCGATGACCGGGGGGGATTGGGTCTTGATTACCGAACCGGGCGGTCGGATCAGAGGGGTGCGTAGCAGCAGTCAGCTGGAACCGTTTCAGCAGGACAATTTCGCCCAAAAGAACGAACGCTTTGTCGGGGCTCGAGAATATGCGGCTTGGGAGTTTGTCTACGAACCGCCTGCGGCCAACAAGACGAACAGTTCATCCCCAAAGACGGGGGACGGGACGACAACCGGAAATGCGGCTGGCTCTTGACGCCATCAGGGGATGATGTTGAGAAAACGGTGGATCTGCAGAAGGTCGGCGGTTTCTCGTACCACCAGTGTGGCGATTCCGAGGGCCGCGGGTTCTCTCAGGTCGACATTCGGGCGGTCTCCGACAAAAAGAAAGCTCTCCGGCGGTCCACCGATATCCTCAAGAACCTGTTGTAGCGCCTCCAGGTCTGGTTTGGGGGCGGCGGTAAATTCAATAGTATAGAGACCTTTGAAATAGCGCTCAACTCCGAGCAGGGCGAGGATTTTGCGGGTTAAGGCGAGATTGTTATTGGTGTAGATGTAGAGGTCGCAATGTTCTTGCAAGGCATCAAGCAGAGCGGCGAGAATCGGGTCGTCGTCGAGATGGCGTTCGGGGCGTAACGTGCGGATGAATGCCTGATGCAGTTCGACCAGAGAGATGCCGAGCTCAAGACAGGTATGGGTCAGAGTTGGTTCTTCATCGAAGATTTCACACAATCGCTTCTCGGCAGATGCAAGAATCTGCTTCCCTTCTTTACGCGAAACGCCGCGAGTCTGTGCCACCAACTCCTCAGCTGCCGTTGTGACCTCTTGTAATAGTGGCGCCGAAGTGTAGAGGGTCCCGTCAAGGTCAAAGACGATCGATGTAACAGCTGCTGAAGGTGTCAGTAAGGGCCAGGCCATGATGACTCACGCAAAAAGAGACGAAATCAACAAACGAATATCACCTCCGGCCGAGAAGTCAACTCCCCTTCTTCAGATTAAAGGTACTTCAAGGGCGCCCCTGAAGAACCGGATAACCCCGCATCTGCCAGCCCCATATCCCACCGTACATGTTGTAAACCGCAGCTTTGTTCCGTCTGGCAAGATAGTTGGCCACCTGGGCGCTGCGTGAGCCGACGGCGCAGTAGACAAGAACCGGACGATCTGCCGGGATCTCGTTAACGCGGCGAAGAATCTCTTCAATAGGGATCAGATGAGCTTTTTCTAGGCGGATTTGCAGGTATTCCTCCCGAGTGCGTACGTCAAGCAGGTAGATCTGAGGATCTTTTTGCAGCATCTCACGCGATTGTGCGGCCGAAATGTTCTGGGCCGCAGCAAGAAGGGGGGCCGGAAGGGCCAGCAGAAGAATGAGAAGAAGGGGCAGGTGAAACAGGCGCATCCAGAGCAACTCCAAGTTAGAGGCGGGTGGCATTTTTTGTCATGAATTCTAATTATATTTATGTGTATATGTATTGTCTAGGCTAAAACTTGTTTTTCTCCCCTTGGCCATGGCATGATGCCAGACAATTTTGGGTGTAGCATGCTCTTTTCTGGAAAGGATACGATAGAAATGGATCGGAATCTGGCTCTTGAACTGGTACGTGTTTCTGAGGCCGCAGCGCTCGCTTGTGGTCGTTGGGTCGGTATGGGGGACAAAATCGCGGCTGACGATGCGGCAACCAACGCCATGCGACGTACCCTTGAAGCGATCGATATCGACGGGACGGTGGTGATCGGTGAAGGGGAGATGGACGAAGCACCGATGCTCTATATCGGCGAAAAGGTCGGCAGCGGTGCTGCTCCTGAGGTCGATATTGCCGTCGATCCACTCGAGGGGACGAACATCTGCGCCAAAGGGATGCAGGGGGCGATTGCGACGATCGCTCTAGCGCCGCGGGGCGGCTTTCTGCATGCTCCTGATATGTATATGGAAAAGATTGCGGTCGGTCCGTCGGCTCGGGATGCGATCGATATCAATGCAACACCGACCGAAAATCTTAAACGAGTGGCGGAAGCTAAAGGTTGCTATATCGAAGATCTGACCGTCGTTATCCTCGACCGTCCTCGGCATGATCGCCTTATCGATGAAATTCGTCGTGCTGGTTCACGGATCCATCTTATCTCTGACGGTGACGTAGCACCGGCGATCGCTGCCGCGGTAGAGGGGAGCGGGGTCGATTTGGTGATGGGGGTTGGCGGGGCGCCAGAAGGGGTTCTCGCGGCTGCTGCACTCAAATGTATGGGAGGGGGGATGCAGGGTCGCCTTGTCTTCATGACTCAGGAAGAGCGGGCGCGGGCGCGTAAGATGGGGATTGAGGATTTCGACCGTGTCTATACCGCAGAGGAGATGGCGCAAGGGGATGTTTTCTTTGCCGCCACCGGAGTGACAACCGGCGATCTGCTCAAAGGGGTACGGTATTTCTCAGGAGGAGCTGAGACTCACTCCATCGTTATGCGCTCAAAGAGTCGGACTGTCCGATTTATCGAGTCTAAGCACTTCTTTGATTTTAAACCACTGTATTAAAGTGGTGTTTTTCGACTTGTCTTCACCTCGATCAGTTGTTAGACTTCACGGAATTTCTGTGAAATCTATTTGAAGAGAGGATTGCGATGGCTATCATCACCATCTCCCGGGAAATGGGAAGCGGAGGGATCCCGATTGCTCACAAAGCAGCGGAAAAACTCGGTTATACCCTGGTCAACGGTGAGGAGATCGCCCGGGTTGCCCCTCAGTACGGCCTGACGCCGGAGGCGCTGGAGAAGGCGGACGAGAAACCGCCTGCTTTTGTCGAAAAAGTCGATGTTCAGATGGAGGTCGATTTTTACCGAGTTGAGTTGATCCTTCTTGACTATGCCTTGAAGGGGAATGTCATCATCTATGGCCGGGGCGGTCAGGATTTACTCAAGGATATTAATAGTGTCTTCCGGGTGCGTGCCATTGCGCCCTTTGAGGAACGGGTCGAGCGCTGGGCGGAGAGGGAGTGGCTTGATCCCGAACTTGCGAGGGTTCTGGTTCGAAAAAGTGATCAACAGCGTGCCGGTTTTATCAAGTACTACTTTGATCGTGACTGGAATGATCCCTTGCACTACGACCTGACGATCAATACATCGCGTCTCTCCGAAGAGAGTGCCATCAAACTGATCTGTGAAGGGGTCAAAGATAAAAACCTTGTTGAACGCAAGGATGCGGCTAAGAAGATTCTGATGGACCGCATCGTCTCCAAAAGGGCGGAGATTGCCCTTTTAGCGGCGGGCGTGATCGATGGTTTGCATCATTATCATTTTCATCTCGATGTGAAAGAGGGGATCGCGATTCTTCAGGGACATGTACACAGCGATGAGCAGCATCAGGAGGTACTCGCCACGGTCCGTGGAGTTGAGGGGGTTTCGGCGATACAGGACGATCTTGAAATCCGGCGTTATCGCTCTTTGCCTCAGGAGCACTGAGCCGGAGAACAATGAAGAAACAGGTGAGAGCTGGCCCTGGGGCCAACTCTTAGGGTTCTGACAAGCCCCGCATTTTCAGGATGCGGGGCTTGTTTTGTCTTTCAGGGAATTTTTCAACCCCTTCATACGTTAGCTGATCTTCTCTTCGCTCCGTTTCACCCTGTCCATAACGTCCGCTCTATTTCAGTGCGCCGTAGGCGGCGGGGGCCACCGGTTCAAGCCACTCGTTTGATTTGTTCTCTCCGGGAACTTCCACGGAGATATGGACAAACCAGCTCTCTTTCGCGGCGCCGTGCCAGTGCTTAACCCCGGCGGGGATGTGGACGACATCGCCAGCATGGAGTTCCTGGGCCTCTTTCCCCTCTTCCTGATACCAGCCCCGGCCACCGGTGACCAGAAGGATCTGGCCTCCCCCTTGATCGGCCTTGTGGATGTGCCAGTTGTTGATGCAGCCTGGTTCGAAGGTGACATTCCCCATCACAACACCCTCAAGGCTCAACATGTTGAGGTAGCTGGTGCCGGTGAAATACGTCCCAAAAGGGTTCAGCTCACCCCGGTCAAAAATCACACTGTTTTTCAGTTCTTCTGACATGGTGTTCTCCTTAAGCCTATTTCAACGCGTCGCGGAAAAAGGTGGTCATCTTGTCGAAGGGGATCAGCTTCACGTCGTCATAGAGGTCGATATGCCGGGCTCCCGGAACAATGAAGAGCTCCTTCGGTTCAGCGGCCCGTTTGTAGGCATCCTCGGTGAAGTATCGGGAGTGTGCCTTCTCGCCCATGATCAAGAGGATCGGCCGGGGAGAGATCGAATCAACTGACGCGAGCAGGGCAAAGTTCATGAACGAGGCGGCGCTCGTGCGGGTAAAGGCGGCGATGGAGTTGGGATGGTGCCCCCGCTTCATGGCGTAGTACTCGAAAAACTCGCTGGTGATCGCATCGAGCCCTTCCGGGATCTCGGTTGCCGGTTCGCTTGGGAAGGCCGGGGTCAGCTCGGGTGCGCCGTTATCGACATCCTTCCAGCGCTGCTCGGCAAGCTGGTCGAGGGTTTGCTGGCGCTGCTCATCGGTCATGCTGTCCATCCACCCCTCGCGCATAAAACGACTCATATCATACATGCTCGCCGTCGCAACCGCCTTGATCCGGTGGTCGACTTGGGCGGCGGTCAGGGCGAAGGCGCCGCTGCCACAGAGACCGATGGCGCCGATCCTCTCTCGATCGACATAGGGGAGGGTGCCGAGGTAGTCAACCCCGGCGCTGAAGTCTTCGACGAAGATGTCCGGGGACGACACCCGTCTCGGCTGGCCACCACTTTCGCCATTGTAGGACTCGTCGAAGGCGATGGTGACAAAGCCGCGCTCAGCCATGGTCTGGGCGTAGATACCGGCCCCCTGCTCCTTGACCCCGCCATAAGGGGTGCCGATGACGATGGCGGCGTGCTTCTTGGTTTTATCCAGACCCTGCGGCAGGTACCGATCGGCCGAGACGGTGATCCCGAAGCGGTTTTTGTAGGAGATCTTCGCATGCTCTACTTTGGCGCTCTTGGCAAAGGTTTTATCCCACGTTTCTGTGGCGGCAAGGCTCAGACCGGGGAGGGCAAGGCCGAGGCAGAGCATCAAGGTTGTCAGGCGTTTAAGGGGGTGACTCTTTTTCATCGTATTCTCCTTTTCTCGGTGTTACTTCACGGCCAGCTTGAGGATCTCGGCAATGCGCTGCTGCGGGAAGAGTTGGTCGAGCCCCCAGAGCTTGGCGATGCCAAAGGCATTCTCGGCGATGGGATCGACAGCGTCGGAAGAGAGTCCCGCCTCTGCGAAGGTCACCGGTGCCCCGATGGCGCTGAACCACGCGGTCAGCTTTTCGATCCCCGCATCGGCCCCCGAAGCCCCAAACAGCTTCTGGGCGAAACGCTCAAAGCGCTCCGGCATCTGCTCTTTGATCGCTGTCATCCAGGCCGGAAGAACGACCGCCAGACCAGCTCCGTGCGGCACGTTGTAGAGCCCGCCCATGGCGTGCTCGATCATGTGGGTGTCAAAGGAGTTCCCTGCGACCCCGACAAAGGTGTTGCCGTTGAGCGCCATGGTCGACGCCCAGGCGAACTCGGCCCGAGCGTCATAGTCGCCGGGGTTTTTCATCAGAACATCGGTGGTACGCATCACCGTGGCGAGAATGTTCTCGATCAGGGCGGCGGTGAATTCAGGGAATAGTTTGGCGGTGAAATAGAGGTCGAGGCAGTGCGAGAAGATATCGACGGCGGAGTAGGCGAGGTAGTCCGGCGTGACGGTCGCCATCAGCTCGGGGTTGATGACGGAGACTTTGGGATAGAGGGAGGGAGCGCCGAGGTTGTATTTCTGCTGCGTCTCTTCATTGGTGACGACCCCGTAGGGGTTCATTTCGCTGCCGGTCGCCGCCAGGGTCATGACGGTAAAGACCGGGATCGCCTCGCTGACGGTGGCTTTGCCGATAAAGAAGTCCCAGACGTCGCCCTCGTAGGTTGCCCCGGCAGCTACCGCCTTGGCCGAATCGGCCACCGAGCCGCCACCGACAGCCACGATCCCTTTCAGGTTGTTCTCTTTGACGACCTTGACCGCCTCACGGACCAGACTGATCACCGGGTTGCTGACCACACCGCCCAGCGCTTCATAGCGAATCCCCTGCGCCGCAAGGGAGGCTGTCACACGGTCGAAGAGGCCGTCTTGCTTGATCCGCTCCGAGCCATAGAGAACCAGCACGCTCTCGACGTTGAACTCTTTGACATAGGTCCCGATATGAGTTTCTTTTCCTTTGCCGAATTCAATGCGGGTGGGGTTGTAGAATGTAAAGTCGTGCATCTATCTCTCCTTGTTTTTTTTGTTTTTAGTGATTACAGATTAAGTGCTTGGAGGCTCTTTGGAAATACATAGACCTCTTCGATTTTTGCACAATCCTGCAGTGGCGGATGTTTTGAGCAAGCCATACGAAAAAGGGGGTGCCGCGTTTGCGGCACCCCCTTTTAGATGCTGAGGTGGACATTGGAGCTCTGGCAGATCACCAACGCGGGCTGTCAGATTAGTTCATCGTCCCCGTCGTCTCTAGGCGCAGCTGTGATACGTCGCGCAGCGGCGGTGCCCCGAACTGGCGACTATACTCCCGGCTGAACTGAGACGAGCTTTCATAACCGACGCGAAAGGCGGCGCTCGTGGCGTCGAGGTTCTCGGCGAGCATCAGGCGTCTTGCCTCCTGCAGGCGCAGGTGTTTCTGGTACTGGAGCGGGCTGAGCGAGGTCATCGACCTGAAGTGGCTGTGAAAGCTTGAGGCGCTCATGTTGGCCATCTCGGCGAGTTCCTCCACCCGCAGCGGCCGGGAGAAGTTACCCTTGAGCCAGTCGATGGCCCGCGCCACCTGGTGACTGCGGCTCCCGGCTGCGGCGATCTTGAGCAGCCGCCCCCCTTGCTCGCCAGTGAGCAGGCGAAAGAGGATCTCCCGGTGCAGCAGCGGGGCAAGGATCGGAATGCTCTCCGGTTCATCAAGGAGTCTGACGAGTCTCTGGAAGGGGCTAAGCAGTGGCAGCGTAACCTTGCTGGTGACAATGCCTCGCTCGACCTGGCGGGTCCCCGGTGAGTGCAGGTTGCTGTCGATCAGCAGTTGCGAAAGCTCCCTCATGTCAAACTTCAACACCAGTCCG
The DNA here is from genome assembly GCA_002869635.1 of Desulfuromonas sp. Classification (GTDB taxonomy): domain Bacteria; phylum Desulfobacterota; class Desulfuromonadia; order Desulfuromonadales; family BM515; genus BM515. The sequence continues at coordinate 11,978 of PKUF01000027.1, forward strand.
AGAAAAGGCTCTTCCGGGGTTGCCTCCACGACCTGATAGGTTGTGGGCAGGTGGATTGAGGCGAGGAGGTAATTGTTGGCGTCGTAGATAAAGGTCTCGTTTTCAAGGTGGACCTTCTTGGTTCCCTGCGCCACGAGGCAGATGCTCGGCTCATACAGCCCGAACCGAGGTTCCGTCGGGCCGCTGTAACGAAACAGGAAGAGTCCCGGTATGGCGGTCTCGACCTCATCACAGCTTGTGGTCCATCGGGCAATGCTCTCCGCAAGAAGTTCACGCGCTCGATCCATGCTCTCCGTTGCGTTTTTTTCTTCAATGTGCCGCTTTTCCATCTCTTTGCTCCTTTTTTGTGTCGATAAAACCATAGCACATGTTCTGGCGCGGCAACACTGGGAATGTTTCATTTAAAGGAATAGGCAAAAAGTTCATAGGAATGGTCTATCGGCCCCTTCTCCGCACGGGTAGAATCAAATGACAACATGGAACAAAAAACAGCGCTGCGTTCGCCCTGCGGCGCCCGGAAAGGATGAAAACATGAAAATCACCGTTCCCGTCACCCTCTTGCGTACCCTCTGCCTGCTTCTTCTGGCCGGGTCGCTCCATCTCTCTGCCTTTGCCGCTGAGCCGATGCAGGAACACTACCCGGCCGGATCACAGAAATCCTTCAACGGCCCGGAGAGCCTCTTCACCGGTGATGTGCAGGTCGAGATGCTCTTTCCTGCCAACGAAACCGCGCATTACTCCGGAGCCTATGTCACCTTTGCACCGGGGGCTCGTACCGCCTGGCATCTGCACCCGGCAGGGCAGCACATGGTCGTGACCTCTGGCGTCGGTCTGACCGGCACGCGTGATGGCAACGTCATCCGTATCAAAGCCGGTGACGCGCTCTGGTGTCCGCCTGATATCGATCATTGGCACGGTGCCACCCCTGACGCCCCAATGACCCATCTCGTTCTGACGGGCGTTCTTGATGGTCAAAATGTGATCTGGAAGGAGAAGGTCAGTGATGAGTAATACAACAATCTGTAAGGGGATGGGGAGACTGGGCAAACTCGTCTTGACGCTGACAGCTCTCTTGACCATGGGGGGCGGCACCGTCATCGCAGCGGAGTCTCCTGAAGAAACCGGTGCCGCGTTGAGCAAGAGACAAAAGAGTCTCATTTCCATCGCGGTTCTCACCGCTGCGGGTCGGGGTGAGCGCTTAACATTGGCGCTTCACAATGCCCTTGATGCTGGTCTGACCGTGAACGAGGTCAACGAAACCATCGTCCATGTCTATGCCTATGCGGGGTTTCCGCGCAGCTTCAACGGCATGATGGCGTTCATGGCGGTGATGGATGAACGCAAGAGCAAAGGGATTGAAGACGAACAGGGGAGGGATGCCACGCCGGTTCCCGCAAATCTCGACCGGGATACGTATGGGGCCAAGGTTCGGGCTCAACTGAGCGGACTCGAGGAGATCCCGCCCCCGGCGAGGTGGCAGGAGTTTTCACCTGTTATCGACACATTCCTCAAAGAGCATCTTTTCGCCGACCTCTTTGCCCGGGACCTTCTGAGCTTTCAGGAGAGAGAACTGGCCACCATTGCCGTGTTGGCGACGCTTCGTGGGGTGGAGGGGCCGCTTCGTTACCATCTTGGCGCGGCGCTCAATACCGGGGCGACAACGCAGCAGCTGCAAGAATTTGTCACGGTCATCAAAAAAGAGATCGGAGAGCAAGAGGCCGAGACGGCCCAGACGCTCCTTGCCGACGTTCTGGCGGCGCGAACCCCAAAATAAACGACGGAAAACGGGAGGACGAAACATGCCGATGCAAATCTTGACCTTTTTGTTCCTCTTGATTGTTCTGCCCTGTCTTGCATTTTGTGAGGAGAAGAGAACGATGAAAATTCAGCTCTCAGCGGGCCAGACGGTGCTGACGGCAACGCTGCTCGACAACCCGACAAGCCGCGATTTCATGGCGCTGCTGCCGCTGACCCTGACGTTGAAAGATTACGCCCGCACCGAGAAAATCAGTGACCCACCGCGCAAGCTCTCAACCGAAGGAGCCCCCCCGGGGAGCAATGCCTCGGCGGGAGATATCACCCTCTATGCGCCGTGGGGGAATCTCGCCATTTTCTACAAGGATTTCGGTTATGCCAGCGGGCTGATCCCCTTGGGCAGGATCGATTCTGGTGTTGATATGCTCGCTCACCTTGAGGGTGATGTGACCTTTGAACGGATTGAGGATTGAATCATGGACAACGAATGCAATATCAAACTTCGGGTTGGAAGCACGGAGATCGCCGCTCTGCTTAACAATAGCCTCTCAGCGCAGGCGCTTATCGCTCGGCTCCCCTACACCGTGCGGCTGCACAAATATGCCCATGACTATTGTGGCGTCATGGCGCAGCCGCTCCCTTACGACGACAAAGACCTGCACAACGGCTGGGTCAATGGCGAGATCGCCTTTGCCGCCGATGGAGCCTATTTCACCATCCTCTATAAGGATGAAGAGATTTCACAGCAGTTTGGCAACCTCGTGACCCTCGGTAAAATCACCGATCCACTCAGTATCATGGAGACGCTCAGCGATGAGATTTCGGTCACGCTTGAACGGGCCTAACGACCACGGGAGTCGATCCGCATGAGCAAAAAAACCCTTCTTATTTCATCAAGTCCCCGCTGCGAGGGGAACTCCGACATTCTCTGCGATGAATTTCTGCGCGGAGCCCAAGAGGCCGGTCATACGGGAGAGAAAATCCGTCTGGCGGACAAAGAGATCCATTACTGCACGGGGTGCTGCGCCTGTATCCAGCGACCGGGCTTCTGCGCCCAGCAGGATGAGATGGCGGAGTTGCGCGAGAAACTTCTCGCCTGCGATGTGTTGGTTCTGGCCACCCCGGTCTATTTCCATGCGCTCAATGGGCCGATGAAGAATTTTATCGACCGGGTCTGCCCCATCTACACCGAGCTCAAAAATAAAGAGGTCTACTTCGTGATCGCTGCTGCCGGTGGCGCGGCGGTGGTGGAGAGCACCGCCCAGAGTCTGAGGCTTTTTACCGACTGCTTTGACAGCTTCCGTGAAAAAGGGGTGATCTCGGTCACCGGCGTCTGGGGCGAGGGGGAGGTCAAGCGGACTTCGGCGATTCAACACGCTTATCAGGCGGGACGCGCGGCCTGATGATGTTAAGGGAGGGGGGCTTATCTATCCGTAGAGGTGTCGTCATGAAAGGACGGTTAACGTCGATGCTTATCGCTTTACTGCTTCTCGCTCTTCTCTTCGGCGTTGGGGCCTGCGCTTTTTTCAAACATCCGAAATTCGGCAAAACCCCGCACGGCGCCCGCATGGAGGCGATTCTGCAATCGCCTCACTACATCGACGGCGCCTTTCGCAACCTCATTGAAACACCGAAGTTCACTCAAGGCGCCAGCATCTTCTCGATCATGCGCCATGACCTGCTGAACCCTGTCGCGCGCCTGACGCCTGAAAGACCGATCCCTGTTATCAAGACCGACCTGAAGGCTCTTGCTGCGGACGAGGATCTGGTCATCTGGCTTGGGCACTCCTCCTATTTTATTCAACTGGCTGGCCAGCGGATCTTGCTCGACCCGATCCTCAGCGACCATGCAGCCCCCTTGGATTTTTTTAACAAGGCCTTTGCCGGAACGACGCTCTACACGGCGGATGAGCTGCCCGCTATCGATTACCTGCTCATCTCGCATGAGCATTGGGACCATCTCGACTACCCCACGGTCAAAGCGCTGCAGCATAAGGTCAGCCGGGTGATCACGCCGCTCGGGGTGGGGAGCTACTTTGAGCTCTGGGGGTACGACAGCACCATCATTTTTGAGGGAGATTGGGAGGCGCAATTCGCCTTTGATGATGGCCTCACCATCCACCTCTTGCCGGCACGGCACTACTCCAACCGGCTACTGCAGCAGAACCAGACCCTGTGGGCGGGATTCGCTCTCGAATCCTCGACCCGCCGCCTTTTTTTCAGCGGTGACAGCGGCTACGGGCCGCACTTTGCCGAGATCGGCCGCAGGTTCGGCTCTTTTGACTTCGTGGCGCTCGATAGCGGACAGTATGACCCCCGCTGGGCCTACATCCATATGACCCCCGGAGAAGCGTTGAGCGCCGCTCGGGATCTCAAGGCTGCCGCGCTGCTCCCCTCCCATGTCGGACGGTTCAGCATTTCGCGCCACCCTTGGGATGAACCTTTGATTCAGATCGCCTCTTTAAGTCATGGAGTCAACCCGAGGTTGCTGACACCGCGTATCGGCGAACCGGTCAAGCTCGCCGCACAACAGCAGACGTTTTCCCCCTGGTGGGTCGAAATGAACCCGCCGCCGACGCTTCTCGACTGACGAGACGTCACGCGTGAAAGGAGCATAAAAATGCGAGCAGTCGGATATTCAACCTATGGTGGGCCAGAGGTTTTGAGCGTTTGCGAGATCCCCGAAGGTCACGCCGGCCCCGGTGAGGTGCGGATTCGCAATCATGCCGCCACCGTCAATCCTGCGGACATCATGTTCCGCACGGGACTTTTGGCTGAAGCCCAGAAAGGCTTTGATCCCCCCTACATTGTGGGGATGGAGGCGAGCGGCGTGATTGATGAAGTCGGTGAAGGGGTCGCTACCGGTGTTCAAGTGGGGGACCGGGTCATTGCTCTGGTCGATCCCCATCGGGAGCTTGGGGCCTATCGCGAGCAGATCATCATCGATGCCCAATCGGTCGTTCTTGCGCCCAAAAAGAAGAGCTTTGCCGAGGCGTGCACCCTGCCGATGAATGGCATGACCGCCCGCCGCTCCCTCGACCTGTTGAATCTTTCCCCCGGCCAGAGCCTTGCGGTCACCGGCGCGGCCGGAGCGTATGGCGGCTACCTTATCCAACTCGCCAAGGCCGAAGGTCTGACGGTTATCGCCGATGCCTCAGAGCAGGATGAGTCGCTTGTCACATCGCTTGGTGCCGACATCGTCGTGCGTCGTGGTGATGACGTCGCCACGAGAATCCGCGAGCATTTTTCGCAAGGGGTCGATGGGCTGGCCGATGCTGCGGTGCTCAACGAGCGTGCCATCCCAGCGGCGCGTGACGGCGGCGCCTTCACCTCGCTGCGCGGGTTCCTCGGCGAGGCGCAACGGGATATCCGCTTTTATCAGACCTTTGTCTTTGAGTATTACGGTCGTTTTGACAAGCTCGATCGTCTGCGGCAACAGGTTGATGACGGCATCTTGACCCTGCGCCTGGCCGCCACCTACCCGATGGAACAGGCCGCCGAGGCGCACAGACGGCTCGAAGCGGGGGGGACGAGAGGACGGCTGGTTCTCGAGTTCTGATCGTTTGTCGAGATCTCTTGATTCCCCATTGCAGCGTTCGCAAGAAAAAACGCCCCCGGCCTGTTGACCGGGGGCGTTTTTTCTTAGCGTTTCTCTGCGTTCAGGTCCTTCGCGAAGAGTTCGCTGGAGCGGCGTGAGGCGCAAAAATCCCCGCACATGGTGCAGGTCCCCTCATCCTCGGGGGTGCGCTCAGATCGGATGGCGCGGGCATCTGTGGGGAAGAGGGCGAGGTCGAACTGCGTCTTCCAGTCGACGTCGCGCCGCGCCTTGGCCATCGCCTTGTCCCGCTCGCGTTTCTGCGGGTACTTGCTCAAGTCGCCAATGTGGGCGGCGAGGCGCGCCGCCTTGACCCCGGCGCGGACGTCCTCCTCGTTGGGGAGGGCGAGGTGTTCGGCCGGGGTGATGTAGCAGATCAGGTCGGCACCGAAACGGGCCGACTGGGCGGCGCCGATCGCCGAGCTGATATGGTCGAAGCCGGGGGCGATGTCGGTGGGGATCGGTCCGAGCATGTAATAAGGGGCGTCGCCGCTCATCCTTTTTTGCAGCTGAATGTTCCCCTCGATCTCTTCCAGCGGGACATGCCCCGGTCCCTCTACCAGCATCTGGCACCCCTGCTCGCGCCCCAGTTCGGCAAGCTCGCAGTTGATCAGCAGCTCCTGGATCTGGGCCCGGTCTGAAGAATCGTGGATCGCCCCGGCCCGCAGGCCGTTGCCGAGAGAGAGGACGGTGTCGTACTTCTTGAGGATGGCGCAGACCCGGTCGAACTGCTCATAGAGAGGGTTCTCGCGCTGGTTGTGAAGCATCCACCCGACCATGCTCGCCCCCCCTTTGGAGACCAGTCCGCCGTAGCGGTACCCCTGCTTCTGCAGCCGCTCAAGGGTGACGAAGTTGATGCCGCAGTGCACCGCCATAAAGGCGATGCCGTCGTCGCACTGCTGCTCGATCAGGTCAAAGAGCTCCTCCGGCTCGAGGCGGTTGGGGTCACCGTATTTGCGGGCGGCATGGCAGAATGCCTGATAGAGCGGGACGTTCCCCACCGGCAGGTCGGTGGCGGCGATGACCTCGCGCCTTACCCGGTCGAGATCGCCGCCGGCGGAGAGTTCCATCAGGGTGTCGGCCCCGGTCTCTTCGGCGATGCGCGCCTTGCGTACCTCGGCGGCGTAATCGACGATATCGCTCGAGGTACCGATGGAGGCGTTGACCTTGGTGCGCAGCCCCATGCCGATGCCACGGACCTTCGGTTTGCGGTTGCTGTTACCGGGAATGACGATCCGTCCGGCAGCGACATGCTCACGGATGGTTTCAGCGCTGTATCCTTCATCGCTGGCGATCTCGGTCATCTCGGCCGTGACGACGCCGGCGCGGGCCTGTTCAATCTGGGTCATAAACAACTCCTTGCAACGGTGAAAATAAAAAACGCCCCTGTCCATGGACAGGGGCGCCGTGATGTGGCTGAGCCTGCCGAAGAGGTATCTCGTTCCACGGAGATCCCTTCGGTGGATGGCGCGCTGGCAGGTTTCCTGGCTTGGGGATCACCCCGTTCGCCGCGCCTTCACACCCTAAGACGGGCATTGGCGTTGTGCGGCGACGGTCCTCCCTTACAGTTGCGGGACAGCGAGGGAGTTGCACCCTCTTCCCTTTTACCCCCACAGTACGGGGCACCAGAGCGATGTGGCCGCAAGAAATAACAGAGAGACGGGGCCGCTGTCAAGAGGCCGTTGGTGGCGACAAAAAGAGCTCCTTCATCACCTTCTGCCGGTAGGCGAAGATCGTCTCGAGCTCTTTCTCGATCCAGAGGGTATGTAGCAGATCGCCCAGAGGGCCGAAGCCGACCTCGTAATGAACCGTGTCGCTCACCTCCACCCCGCCTTCAACCTCGCGGAAGCGATGCAGGTGGTGCCAGAAGCGGTAGGGGCCGAGGCGCTGCTCGTCGATGAAGGACGCGAGCGGAGTCACCTCTTTGATCTCGGTGACCCATTCGACCCGCACCAGCGGTAAAATGCGGATGGTGTAACGGATAATCTGACCGGCGTAAATCGGCGCGGCACCCTCCTTGTGAACGCGAAAATGGAGCGAAGGAGGGGTGAGCAGATTAAGATTCTGCGGGTTGGAGAAAAACGTCCAAACCTCGTCGAGTGTTGCCGGAACGACCTGGTGTGTGTTCAAGGTGTGAAGCATGGTAAACCTCCTGTTTGAGGGGAGGATAAAAGTCTGTTTTGATTCAAGTATACACCACAAGGAGTTTGACATTCGCCGCGCCGAAGCATAATCTTGAGTTTATTGTCGTTTAATCTCTTTTCGGGATTGACCGCAAAGGCGCGGAGTTTTTCCCGGATCGGAAGTTGGCGGATCAACGGGGATACGTCCTTCCTTCATGACAAAGGTGTCGACCCACAATCCTTTGCAGCAAGGAGGTACCCGATGGAGCGTTACGAGCCGCTAACCGATGAACTGTGTGAGCAGATACGTGCCGACGTCGCCGAACTGGTGGCGCCGCTGGCTGAGAAGTACGGGCTCAGCCTCGATTTTGTTAAAGAGGTCTGCGCTGCCAGCGCCGACAGTGTCGCTATCAATCTACGCTACTCTCTGCCGGAGCGGCCCGATTCGGTGGCGTCATTGAAAGAAGAGCGCGATTATAAGGCCTACGCCGAAGGATTTGGTCTCGATGCCACCTGGTTCGGCAAGTCCTTCCAGCGTGGCAATTTTACCTTTACCGTGCGCGGCCTGCGCCTTGGTGCTCCGAAAAAATGTGTGGTGCTTGAGCGTTCCGACGGCTCACGCACACTGGAAGATGGTAAATTGATTCGGCGTTATCTCGGTTGAGATAGGGTGTCGTTCGCTCAAACAAAGGGGGGCGATAGGTGGTCCAATGACAACACCCCGCATTTCGGATGCGGGGTGTTGTTTTTTTGGGGGAAGATTTTTTAGATCAAAAAGGGGGACGGGGCCAAATTGCAAGTGCAACACTTAAGA
>PKUF01000062.1 GCA_002869635.1 Desulfuromonas sp.
ATACGGCCCCTGGTTAATCAGGAGGTACAACGTGACGAAACCGGCCGCAGAGTAAACCAGCAACATCGCCGGGCTCGACAGCCGCGTCGCCAGCCGCAACGAGCAAGTAACCCAGATGAACAGCATGCGGCAACAAATTCTCACCCTGCGCCAAAGCAGCGGTCTGCACCAAGCGGCGGATCGAGGGAATTTTGCACTGCTCACCACCGTTGAAGAGTTGATCGACCGCAACGCCGCCAAAGAGAACCTTGTCTACATGCGCCCCCAGCCGAGCAGCTCCCTTGAGGGGTTGCGAGAGGAGGCGGTAGAGATCAAGATTGAGAAGATGCCGCTGGAAGAGATCGTCCGCCTGCTGCACGCGGTGGAAAACCACCGGGCGCTACTACGGATCAAGAACCTGCGTCTGAAAACCCGCTTCGACGACAAGACCCTCTTTGACGCGGTCTTCGCCGTCGCGACCTACGAAAGAGCCGCATGAGCGAAAGAACGACCGATAATCGCCCGCGTCGAGGCTTGAAAGCCTTTCTCGCCCCCCTCCTGCTCGGTGCCCTGCTACTTCTCGTTGGATTTGTCGTCGCCTTCTGCGTCACGTTCCCCGTGGACAGTTTGCGGCAACGGATCGAGAGCGAGGTGAGCCGCCAGGCCCCGGTCACCCTGACGATCACCAACCTTGAAACAACCTTTCCTCCCGGGCTTGAGGCACGGCGGGTCATGCTTACCTCGAAGCAGGGGACGACACCTCCGGTGACCCTCTCGAGCCTGCGCCTGACCCCGCTCTGGGGGAGCCTGCTCAGTGGCCGCCCCGGCGCCGCTATCAGCACCCGGCTCTTCGACGGCAGCGCCCACGCCACGATCCATCGAGACGGCCGCCTGCAGCTGGATGCCGCGGGACTTATCATCAACCAGCCGCTCCCCCATCTGGGCGAGGTCGCCATTGAGACAACACTGCAGGAAGGGAGCCTGAGTGCCATCCTGCCTCCCCAAAAGGGGAACCCTCTGTCACTGCAACTCGTTCTCGCACCGTTGCGGATCAACGGACTTGAGCGTTTCGGTCTTCCCCAATCGAGCCTCTCGCTTGGGACGGTCGCCTTGAGTGCTGAAGGGAAAGGGGAGAGCCTTGAAATCAAGGAGCTTAAAAGCGCTGGCGGCGATTTCAGCGTTGCCGGCAGCGGTTCGATTCTTCTGGCCGATCCGTTTGAGCGCAGCCGCCTCAACCTGCAGTTCTCCTTCCGCCCATCTCCCGAGCTCGACCCAGCGGTGGCAGAGCTGATCGCACTTCTCGCCCGCCCCGGTCGCGATGGCAGCTACCCGGTCCGCATCAGTGGCACCCTCGCCCGTCCGGTGGTTCGTTAGTTTCATCACCCATTAAATGACTTAACGTAAAAAAGGCCTCGCCGGAATGCTCCGGCGAGGCCTTTTTTACGCTGTGACGCTGAGACTTTAAAGCAGAGTCGCGATCTTTTCGGCAATGCCGACGTAGCTTGCCGGGGTCATGGCGAGGAGGCGTTCTTTATCCTCCGGGGCCAGCTCGAGGGTGGCGATGAAGGCGCGGATCGTCTCGGCGTCGATCGCCTGACCACGGGTAAGCTCTTTGAGCTTCTCGTACGGTTTTTCAATGCCGGCCTTGCGCATCACCGTCTGGATCGGCTCGGCGAGAACCTCCCAGGCCTGATCGAGGTCGGCGGCGAGCTTCGTCTCGTTGAGTTTGAGCTTCCCCATCCCTTTAAGCGTCGCGCTGTAGGCGATCTCACTGTAAGCAAACGCGACCCCCATATTACGCAGCACTGTCGAGTCGGTGAGGTCACGCTGCAGGCGCGAGATCGGCAGCTTGGCCGAGAGGTGATTAAAGAGGGCGTTGGCCAAACCGCAGTTCCCTTCCGAGTTCTCAAAGTCAATGGGGTTGACCTTGTGCGGCATGGTGGAAGAGCCGACCTCCCCGGCAATCGTCTTTTGGCCGAAGTAGGCCATAGAGATGTAGGTCCAGACGTCACGGTTAAAATCGACAAGAATGGTGTTGAAGCGGGCCATGGCGTCGAAGAGCTCGGCCATGTAGTCGTGCGGCTCGATCTGGGTGGTGAAGAGGTTCTGGCTGACCTCAAGATCACTCTCAATCACCCCTTTGGCGAGGCCAACCCAATCGACCTCGGGATAGGCGCTCATGTGGGCGTTGAAGTTACCGACGGCGCCGTTGAGCTTGCCGAGTAGCTTGACTGCGGCGATCTTCTCCATCTGCGCCTTGAGGCGTTGGGCGAAGACAGCGAGCTCCTTGCCGATGGTGGTCGGCGAGGCGGTCTGACCGTGGGTCCGGGCGAGCATCGGCACCGCTTTGAACTCAGCGGCAAGACGGGCGATCCCGTCGACGATCTTCTGCTGCGAGGCGGTCACCACCGCCAGTCCGTCTTTGAGCATCAGAGCGTGGGAGAGGTTGTTGATATCCTCCGAGGTGCAGGCGAAGTGGATAAATTCGCTGATCTGCTCAAGCGGCGTCCCGGCGATCTGCTCCTTGAGGTAGTACTCCACCGCCTTGACGTCATGGTTGGTCACCGCCTCGATCTTCTTGACCTTCTCCGCCTCTTCCGGTGTGAAGTTGTCGATGATGGCACGCAGGGTCTGCGCTTCAGTCGTGGTAACGGCGCGGCAGGCGGCAATCTTCGGCTCGGCACAGAGGGCGAGAAGCCAGAAGACTTCGACCTTGACCCGGTTGCGCAACAGGGCATATTCGGAAAAACAGGGAGCGAGAGCCTCGACCTTGGAGGCGTAACGGCCGTCGATAGGGGTGATGGCGGTGATCATGAACAATTCTCCTTGTGACAAATTTTAAGGGGAGCACTATAGACCAACCGATGTTGCAAAGGCAAGCAGGGCTTCTTTCCTTTCTCCTCGCCCCTCATCATGCTAGACTGCCGCATCGTTCAATCTTCCCCTTGAGGTCTCGTGCAACCCTCCCCGCTCGACATTCTGAAGCAGGTCTTCGGCTACAGCGCGTTTCGCCCTCTCCAGGAGACGATCGTCTCGACCCTCTGTGGGGGGAATGACGCCTTCGTTCTGATGCCGACCGGCGGCGGCAAATCGCTCTGTTTCCAGATCCCCGCGCTCTGCCGCAAAGGAACAGCCCTTGTTGTTTCGCCGCTGATCTCGTTGATGAAGGATCAGGTCGATGCCCTGCTCGCCAACGGGGTGCGCGCCGCCTGCTATAATTCATCACTCGGCGCTCAGGCGGCACGCCAAACCCTTGCTCGGCTTCATGCGGGGGAGCTCGACCTTCTCTACATCGCCCCGGAGCGGTTGATGAGTGAGGAATTCCTCGCTCGTCTCGACACCATCCCTCTGGCGTTAATCGCTATCGATGAGGCACACTGTGTCTCGCAGTGGGGGCATGACTTTCGCCCTGAATATATTCAGCTCGGGCGACTGCGCCAAATCTTTCCGACGGTGCCGCTGGTCGCCCTGACTGCCACCGCCGATGCCCAGACCCGCGCTGACATCCGCAAGCGTCTCGGACTGGAACAGGCACTGCAGTTTATCGCCGGCTTCGATCGCCCCAACATCCGCTACAACGTCGTCGACAAGCAGAAACCGTATTCCCAGCTCCTCACCTTTCTCAAAGGAAGGAGTAAGGAGGCAGGGATCGTCTACGCCTTGTCGCGTAAGCGGGTCGAGGACGTCGCCGGCAAGCTTGCCGAGGACGGGTTCCGAGCCGCCGCTTATCACGCCGGACTCGCTGACAGCGAGCGTCACCGGGTGCAGGAGGCATTTCTACGTGACGATCTGCAGATCGTCGTTGCCACCGTCGCTTTCGGCATGGGGATCGACAAACCGAATGTCCGCTTCGTCGTCCACTACGACCTGCCGAAGAATGTTGAAAGCTATTACCAGGAGACCGGCCGCGCCGGTCGTGACGGGCTACCGGCCGAGGCGCTCCTTCTTTTCGGCTACGGTGATATCGCTGTCAGTCGAGGACTGATCGAAAAGGGTCGCAATCCCGAGCAAAAGCGGATCGAGATTCACAAACTTAACGCCATGGTCGGCTTCGCCGAAGCGCAGAACTGCCGGCGCCGGGTGCTGCTCGGCTACTTCGGTGAATCTCTCGCCAAGGATTGCGGTAACTGTGATGTCTGCCTCTCCCCGCCACAACGCTACGATGCAACCGTCGATGCGCAAAAAGCGCTCTCCTGCGTCTATCGCGTCGGACAGCGCTTCGGGGTCGGCTATGTGATTGATGTTCTGCGCGGAGCCCGCACCCAGCGCATCGAACAGTTCGGGCACGACACCCTCTCAACCTACGGCATTGGGGCACATTTGGGTAACGACGCCTGGGGGAGCCTTTTTCGCCAGCTCATCCATCTCGGGTTCTTGCGTCAGGATATCGCCAACTATTCGGTCCTTACCCTCACCGAAGCGGCTCGCCCCCTGCTGCGTGGTGAGCAGGAACTGATCCTCGCCAAGCCTCGCCTCAAGGTTACGACGGCCAAAAAACAGCCCCGCAAAGAAGCGAGCGAACTTGAGTACGATCCCGAACTCTTCGACCAACTGCGCTCTTTGCGCAAACGTCTGGCCGACGACGCCGGAGTTCCTCCTTACGTCATCTTCGGCGATGCGACGCTGGCCGAACTCGCCGCCTACCTTCCAACGACGCCGGAAGAGCTGTTACGAATCAACGGCATTGGAAAACTAAAACTCCAGCGTTATGGCACCGAGATCGTCGAAGAGATCGTCACCTTCCTGCACAACTGAGGTTGCCCCTCCCTGCTCGCTTGTCGCATGACAATGCCGGGGTATACTTGCAGTATGAAAGGCGTCTCCCCCCTTAGAACAATCTTCTTTTCCCTGATCATCCTGCTCGCACAATCAGGCGCGACGTACGGCGGGCTACTTATCGAATTTGAAATCGCCAGCAACCTGCAACAAAGGCTTTTTCAGCCACCCACCGAGATCGACAACGACCCTCTTTTTTCTCCCACCACCGTCGCAACCTTTTATCGCCAACGTTCCTACCGCCCCTACTGGTCGCATCAAGGACATGTGACCCCTACGGCCCACTCCTTCCTTCAGCATCTAGGCAACGTCATCAACGATGGGCTTGAACCTCTCGACTACCATCTTTTACAACTCACAAAGGCCTTCTCTTCCCCTCGAAAAGATCTCCTTGCTGAAGAGGTCAGTCGGCTAGAGATCCTTTTAAGCGACGCCTTTTTTCATCTTGCCTTTGACCTGCAAGGGGGTGAAGCTCCGCAAGGGGCGACATGGAGTCTCCCTGCCCCAAAGAGGATCGCCGACAGCACCCTCTTTGAAGCCTTACGACGGGAGGAGCCGCACCGATTGCTGCAAAAGATGCGACCGAACCACCCCGACTATGCAGCCTTGCGTAATGCCCTGAACGACTATCGACAGATCGCGACCCAAGGGGGATGGTCGCAGCTTCCCCCAAAGATCCTGCAGATTCAAGAGGGAGAAGGAGTCCACCACTTGCGCCACCGCCTCGCGGCAAGTCATGACATTGCCACGGCTGAGGGCCCTGAGCATATCGATATCGACCTCAAACGGGCAATCCGCCATTTTCAGAAACGCCACGGCTTGCCGCCCAGCGGAGAGATCGATGAACAGACCTTGACTGAACTCAATGTTCCGATTACAGAACGGATTCGCAGCATACTTGCCAATCTTAAGCGCTGGCGACAGATGCCCAGGTCTGATTTCCCCGCACGCTACCTTCTGGTCAACATCCCCGGTTATCGTCTCAGGCTGATCGATCACGGACGGCCCCTGCTTGACATGCGGGTGGTGGTTGGTCGTCCCGAGCGGCCAACACCGGTAATGCAGGCAATGATGACACATCTGGTGCTAAACCCCTTCTGGGAGGTCCCGACAAGCATCGCCACCGAGGATATCTGGCCTCGCCTCATCGGCAACCCCGACTACGCCGAGCGTCAGGGTTATCACGTCGTGAATGGCTGGGACGATGAGCGAGAGATTGATCTCGCAACTCTGCCGACCGACACGCTTGACGTCGCTGAACTCCCTTACCGCCTCCGTCAAGCTCCGGGGCCAGCCAATGCCCTTGGGCGAATAAAATTCATCTTTCCTAACCGCGACAATATCTACCTTCACGATACTCCGGAGAGGCGGCACTTTTCTCAGCTCAGGCGAGATTTCAGCTCTGGCTGCATCCGCCTTGAGGAGCCTCTTGAACTTGCCGATGCCCTTCTCAGCAAGAGTCAAGGGCTCACACGCCGTCACCTCGAACAGCGCCTAAAGCAGGGGAACAATCAGAAGATCCCGCTGTCTGAACCCCTTGCCGTCTATCTTCTTTATTGGACCGCCTTTGTCGACCACAAAGGGGAACTTCAGTTCCGCCAAGACCTTTATGGAGTGGACCCCGAACCCTCCTTCAAACGAGTGAACAGCCTCGGTGTGAAACGACAACAACCTCTTATGGGAGGAAATCATCTTTAATTCTTCTCGCCAGTTAAAATAAAACAGGGTATGATTCGAATATAAGAATGTCATTTCAAGGAGAGAGCATGGGCCACTCCTTTCGCCACCGTAGCCGCACCCCCCGTCCCGCTCGCAGCCAAGACGAACTCGATGCGATGGTGCGCCGCATGAAATCCGAGCAACAACACCCCGACAACTACCGGGACCACTCCCTACGAATTCATGGCTTGATTTGCGCCAAATGCGCCCGAGAATTCGATGCCTCCCACGTGCATCTCCTGACGGTTCACCACAAAGACGGTAACCACAGGAACAACCCTGCAGACGGAAGCAATTGGGAGAATCTCTGTATCGACTGTCACGATGATGAACATCAGCGTTCTCTCCTTGCTGACTATCTCTACGGACCCAAAGAAAAGAAATAAAGCCCCCCCAATGATCCTCCGGCCGCTCTGGACGCCGGCAACGCTCGCGTGAGGGAAAAATGCCTGCCAAAAAGCTTGGAGAACTGCTGATTGAAAGCAAACTGATCAACGAAGATCAGTTCGCGAAAGCACTTGAAGCCCAACGCATGACCCCCAACATTCCGATTGGACAGGTCCTCTGTCAGCTCGGCTATATTACTACCGACGACCTTAACCTCGTCCTCGACTTCAATCGCAAGCGCCTGAAACTGGGTGAAATTCTCGTTCAGCAGAAATTGATTGACCAGGATAAACTCGACAAGGCTCTTTCCCTGAGCCAAAAAGAGAAGATTCCGGTCGGCAAGGCGTTATTGCGCCTCCATTTTGTCGAAGCCGAGCAGCTTGCCCGAGCGATCTCCACCCAATACGACCTCCCCTACATCTCTCTTGAAAAACAGGACATCGCCCCAGAGCTGGCTCATTTCGTCAACGCCAATTTTGCCGTTCGGCACCGAATCATTCCGATTGAACGCAACGGTCGTATCGTCACGATGGCGATGGCTTTCCCTTTGAGCAGTCATGCCCTACATGAACTCGAGACGATCAGCCACTGCCAGATTCGCCCGGTAATTGCTCGCGAGGGAGATATCCAGATCGCGCAGGAGAACCTCTACGGCATCCGCCACAGAACGAGCAACCTTCCCGCCGATGCCCTGGAGCTCAACCTGGTGGAGGATCTCCCCGGAGGCGACATCGGCTCGAAATATGTCCTCGATCACAACGTCGAACATCAACTCAAGCAGCTTCTCACCACGGGGGTCAAAGCGGGGGCGAGTGATATTCATCTTGAACAGGCGGAACGGGGGATGCAGGTCCGCTTCCGCATTGACGGGGTGTTGCAGCGGCTCGATTTCGGAGATGATACCCGCTTTGTCAACAAATACGGTCGCCAGCTCGTCTCTAAAATCAAGATTCTCTGTGACCTTGACATCACGGAGCGACGTCGTCCTCAGGATGGCAGTTTCACGGTCAAGGTCGCCCGCGAAGGGAAGAGTCACAACATCGATTTCCGGGTGTCAACCATTCCGACCCGACACGGCGAAAATATCGTTATCCGCATCCTCGACAAACGCGGTCCGATGTCGCTGGAATCGGTCGGTTTCTCTCACAACCATATCGATCAGTTGCAGCAACTGCTGACCAAACCGACGGGGATCTTTCTCGTCACCGGCCCCACCGGGTCGGGAAAAACGTCGACTCTCTACGCCATCCTCGACAAGATCAACCGTCCCGGGGTCAAAACCCTTACGGTCGAGAACCCTATCGAGTACTCCATCGACGGGATCAGTCAATCTGAAGTCAACGAGACAATAGGCAACACCTTCGCCGTCTTCCTGCGGGCCTTTTTACGCCAAGATCCCGATAACATCATGGTCGGCGAGATCCGCGACCAAGAGACGGCATCAATTGCCATCCGTGCCTCACTGACGGGGCACACTGTCCTTTCGACCCTCCATACCAACGACTCAACCAGCGCGGTCACCCGTCTTATCGATATGGGGGTCGAATCGAATCTGGTCTCCTCCTCCATGCGCTGCATCATTGCTCAGCGACTGGTGCGCCGCATCTGCCCTTTGTGTAAGGAGCCGTATCAACCAGAGAAAGAACATCTCAAGGAGCTGCTGCTCCCGACAGAGGCGCCCCTGCGCCTGCTCCACGGGAAAGGGTGCAACCATTGTCACTTTACCGGCTTTTCCGGGCGGATCCCTATTATCGAAATGTGGATGCCGAGCCGGGAGGAGGTTCTTCTCATCAACCGCGGCGCCGACAACGCGACCCTACGCGACACTGCATTCGTCAACGGGAACACCCCGACCATGCTTGAGGACGGTCTCAATCGGGTACGTAGCAGTGAAACAACGATTGAAGAGCTCCTGCGGGTTGTCCCCTATGAACAGATCGAGGAGTTCCGTCGAAAATCAAAACTCCACCCTTTTCCCTGGCAAAAAAAAGGGCAAGGTAAACCCTCCCCTCCCCCAAAGAATGCCCCAGAGACAAAAAAAGCCCCCGGCTGACGCCGGGGGCTTTTTCGTACGCTTGCTGTGCTAAAACTCAGAGTTTGTTCACGTTCGAAGCCTGAGGACCTTTTTGCCCCTGAGTTACCTCAAAGGAGACCCGCTGTCCTTCGGCCAGAGATTTGAATCCATCCCCCTGGATAGAAGAGAAGTGCACGAACACATCCGGACCACCATCCTGCTGAATGAAGCCGAAACCCTTTGCATCATTGAACCACTTCACTACACCTTCTGCCATTTTCTTTGCTCCTTTTGTCCTTCTACACGGACCGTTTGTGACGGGTGCGACGTCCGAATCTCGATACCTGATAACCTGTTCGGAGTCTGGTACAACGTGGTTTTCGTGGATCGCTTGCCGGATGGTGCCGCACTGTGAACTACTCGCAGAGTCCCCTTATAACACGCTTTTAAAAAAACTCAAGGCCTTTTACGCCCATTTGACAAGGGCTGCCCATTTTTTGTATACACCAACGGTCCACTACCGTAATTTATGCCGTCCCGGCCGCCGATGTCGGCTCCAATCCTTCGGAGCAACTGTTTTTTTAAAGACACCGGGACGTCCCTGCTTCTTCAGGCGTTCATAGATTCGCTGCCAGGCACAGTCCATCTCACGATCCGCTTCACAGCGTCCCTCCTCCATCCCGCCACAGGGACCGTTGAGCAAACCCTTGGCACAGGTCGTAACAGGACAGATGCCGGCGGTCTCGTTCAGGATGCACTCGCCACAGAGCGAGCAACGCTCCTCAAACTGGCCAAAGCGGCGGACATTGCCGAGAAAGAGGGAATTGAGCCCCCCGATCACCCGTTTATCACTGCTCCCCGAGATCGACTGGACCCCGGCACCACAGGCGAGGACCAGCAACACCTCGGCCTCATCGACAGCGAGACGATGATGGCGCAAATCGCGGGCGGCGCGCAGAAGATGGCAAGCTTCATCAATGATGACACTTCCGGTCACCTCGATCCTCACCTCACTGAGCCATTCCTGCAGTTGGAAGACCTCCTCTTCGCCACCGGCCTTACAGACCGTGGCACAGGCGGCACAGCCGACGAGAAAGACCTTCTCTTTCCCCTCAAGGGCCTTGAGAATCTCTTCCCGGCTCTTCTGCTCGCTAATGATCATGGAAACTCCCTGAAACGGTTGTTATTTGGCCTCGGCGCGGCGGCGGGCACTCTCGACGGTATTGTAAAGAAGCATGGTGATGGTCATAGGACCGACGCCACCGGGAACGGGGGTGATCGCCGATGCTCGCTCCTTGGCCGCCTCAAACTCTACATCACCGACCAACTTCTTCTCACCGACCCGATTAACCCCGACGTCGATAACCACCGCACCCGGCTTGACCCAGGCCCCGCGAATCATCTCGGGACGACCGACGGCGGCAATCAGGATATCCGCCTTGGCAACCTGAGCTTCAAGGTCGCGGGTGCGGGAGTGGCAGACTGTGACTGTGGCGTTGGCCGCCAGACACATGAGCGCCACCGGCTTGCCAACAATGTTGGAACGACCGACGACGACGACCTCTTTGCCGGCAAGTTCGACTCCGGTATGTTCGAGCATCTTCATCACCCCATAAGGGGTGCAGGGACGAAAGAGGGGGTTGCCGGTTGCCAAGCGCCCAACATTGTAGGGGTGAAACCCGTCAACATCCTTGGCTGGTAAGATCGCGTCGAGAATCTTGTTCTCGTCGATATGGTCCGGCAACGGCAGCTGCACCAAAATCCCGTCGATGCGGGAATCGTTGTTAAGACGATCGATCAGTGCCAGCAGCTCTTCCTCGCTCGTCTCGGCCGAAAGTTTATGCTCGTCGGAAAAGATCCCGGTGGCGGCGCAGGCTTTCTCCTTCATGGAGACATAAACCCGGCTTGCCGGGTCATCTCCCACCAGCACGACCGCCAGACCGGGGGTGGTGCCGACCGCGGTCAGTTTTTCCACATCCTGCGCCATCTCCTGCCGCATTTCAGCGGCGATCGCCTTGCCATCAATAATTGAACTCACGCTCTACCTCCTCAAAGAAAAAATGAAAGAAAACTATACGGTATACAACATGTGAAAGTAAAGGCAGATGCCGGCTCAGGAAGACTCTGCCGGCCGGGCGATGACGGCAAGATGCGCTCGCCGCTCCAGCATCCCCAGATCCCCCAGTTTCTCCACCTCACGATAAAAGATTGTAAGATCTCCTTCGGCCTGTTGAAGAAGCTGTCGCAAAGGGGGAACCAACTCACGATAGGTCGCGGATGAAACGAAGCGAGCGTTGTTGAAGGGGCGCGCAAGCCAGAGATCAAAGGCCCTAGCCCCTGTCCCTTGTGGTCGGAACGTCGCAAGGGTGGCCCTTAGTGCCGTAAGAATTTCCTCCTTGCGCTGACGCAGGATTTCAGGGGCCTGGCCCGAGGTATAAAGTGTCATCAATTCCTCTCGGGTGGCATCTAAGAGTACGGCCATCTCCTCTTGTCGCTGCCGTTTTTTCTCCCAACGGATGACTCCTGCGGCCCCTTCCGTCTCTTGCAGCCAGAGGCGCACACCTGTCTCTTCAACCACCTGAGCAAACGCCTCGTTAAATGCTGAATCGTCTTTGACGTAAAACTGCTGATGCGCCAGTTCGTGAAAGATCGTCCCGGCAACCGATGTCAGCGGCGCCTCGACAAAGGTGTTAAGGAGGGGGTCGTCAAACCAACCGAGGGTTGAATAGGCGGGAACCCCGTAGAGATAAACATCGGCCCCCTTCTGGCGCAGCGTTTCTGCAAAAGCGTTCGCCTGCTCTTCACTGTAATAACCGCGATAGCTGACACAGCCAGCGATCGGGAAACACCATGTTCGGGGGGAGAGAGAAAACTCGTCGGCGGCGACCACATTCCAGACGACATAAGGCCGCTCGAGATCGGCATAGCAGCGATAACTGCCATTCTCAGGGAGAGAGAGTCGATCACTGGCAAAGTCGCGCAGCAGTTCGATCTCTTCAAGACGCTGCCGTAACTCAATCGGGGTCGACTCCGCCCTCAGCAACTCCTCGACCGGCTGCCGACGACTCAGTAAAGAGAGGTGCCCCCGAGCACAGTCGACATAGTAGCCGAGATCGCTGCAGGCCGACAATGCGCAAAGAAGGGTCATGGTGCAGCCCCCAACAACAAGTCGCAACCAGCGTTTCATCGCAAAAAACAAACCCCCAGTGAAAAACACCGGGGGCGTGTGGGATGGATGAAAGGAGGCACTAGTCGTTGGCCGCCTTGGGACACCCGGCACAGCCACCACCGCCGCCGCTGGCAGCAGAGGGACAGGCAGCCTGTTTGCCGCCGCTGTAACCCTGATCGTACCACCCCCCCCCCTTAAGGGCGAAGGCCGCTTGAGAGATCAATTTTTTGACCGCTCCGCCACAGTCACGGCAGGAGGTTAGGGGCGGATCGGAAAATTTCTGGCGGGCCTCGAAAACAAGGCCACAAGCTTCACACTGGTACTCATACATCGGCATGGGAACGACTCCTGAAAGGTTTAATCTCTCATCTAATCTAGGGATTCTCCCCCTCTTTTGTCAAGGGGGTCAGGATTTCAGGCGGACAATCAGCCCCTCGACATAACGCGGATCGATCTCCTTTTCGGCAAGAGCACAGAAACCATCATGTAAAAGATCGAGAGCCCAGTCAACGCACTCACCGGCCCCAGCCCAGAAGCTTTCAAGCGTTTCGCAACAGCTTCGACGGACTTCCTCTAAAAGAGAGCCATCATGACTGATCGTCCGATGCAACAGCACCAACTCTTCCGACGGCAACGGTAGCGGAAGAAAAGAGCGCCCGAGAAGTTGGTTGGCTAGCGCGGTAAGAATGAAGTGCGAGAGACCAAGCTCCTCGGCGGCGGGCTGGCAACCTGCAAGGTCGACATCGGCAGGGTCGGGAAGAAAAAACGGTAACGCCGCAAAAAGAGCTCCCATCCCCTCAATGCGTGTCAACATCGCCTCGGCCCGCTGCAAATCGTGACGGGACGCGAAGGGACGTTCGCCAGCGCGGCGAGGATCGTCGAAAAAAAGAGGGAAGAGCGGACGTGAACGATCGAGAGCTCGCACAAGAGTCAAGAACTCTCCTTCGAGATAGGGGGCCAAAGGCGACATGTTAAGCGCCTGGGCACGCCGACACAACTCAAGGGTCAGGGTATGGCCAACCCGAAAAAGGTGCTCGCTGTAGCAATCGGCAAAGAGGGTCTCGATCCGAGCGAAGTCATCAGCCCCAAGAACTTCAAGGGCAAGGTTGACTCCACCATAAACGGTCTGCGCGGCGTGACGAACGGCATCGAGGGAACCGGGATCGCCCCCCTGTGCCAGCAACACCTTGTTGACTAAAAAAGTCAGTTCCCAGGCACTATCGGGGCGCAGGCCGCGAGCGAGAAGTTCTCCCAGCATTCCTTCCCCTGAGACCAGATTCAAGAAGAAAGTCGGCGAAGAGACCTCCTGCAGCGGCTGCAGAGGCTTTTTCTTTTCGCT
Source organism: Desulfuromonas sp. (assembly GCA_002869635.1). Classification (GTDB taxonomy): domain Bacteria; phylum Desulfobacterota; class Desulfuromonadia; order Desulfuromonadales; family BM515; genus BM515. Next base: position 13,384 of record PKUF01000062.1, read on the forward strand.
TTGCGCCTCGAGTTGAGCCGCTTCAAGACGGGCAAAGGCGGCGCGCGCCTCGAAAGGATCGGGGAAACCGAGTTCGCGCAGCCGCACGGCCCGCTGCTGGTAGACATCCTCTTCGAGCATGCTCTGCGCTTCCCAACGGACCGCTTCGAGGAGATCGCGAAAAAGATCATTATCGAGACGAAAGAGAAGATCGAGAAGCACCGCCACCTCTTTTCCCTTTTCCTCATCACGGTAGACGATCTCGTACCCCCCATTGCGCCGTACGGCCTCAGCCCGCACCTCTTCATCCTCGATCTCGCCGGGAGAACCGGTCACGTCAAGAAGAGTATGAAAAAAGACCACCAGCAGATCGAAATCGAGCTGGCGCAGACGCGCGGCGACAAGCTCGTCACCCCCTTCGGCCAGAGCGGCGATCCAATCGAACATCGCAGCGCCGTCAAGTCGATCCCCCTGCCAAGCCTCGAGGTCGAGAAAGGAGGTGAACTGCTCAGCATCAAGTAAGGGGAGCAGTTCGACCGCGTCTTCGCGACCGAGTTCTTTGACCAGCAGGTAAAGTTCCTGAACCGGAAGACGAGAGACCAACGCCGCAGTATCGGCCGTTTCCAAGAGAAGATCGTATTTTTTTCGCCCGCTGGCGCTACGGACAATCTCGAGCCGCTCCTCAATGGGAAGAGCATTAAACTGCTTCGGGGTCAACGTTTTGGGCTGCCGCAGCAAGGTGAGATGACCGACACTCTTCTGGGGCGGCAAATCGATTTGGGTCATGTAAAAACTCCAAAAACAGGCGTAGTCGACAAAAGAGGCGAAAGGGTATCACTGTTGTGATGGCGGGTGAAACGAAAAATGAAAGGGGTGCCCTCCTATTTTTACACAAAAAACCGACGAAAACGGCTGGGAAACAAGCTTTTTTCCCTACGGTATACATTTTCCCTTTGCTAGACTTGAAAGAAGGAACTTTTTAACCCCCTGTAAGGAGCCCCCTCATGGCCCGCAAGATCTTCATCTCCGCCACGGGACAGAACAGCGGCAAGACCACCACCAGCCTTTCGCTGATGCATATGGCCCGGAAGAAATACGACCGAGTCGGCTTTATCAAACCGATCGGACCAAAGCCATCGAGCTATAACGGAATTGACGCCGACAAAGATGCCATTGTCATGGCCCGGGTCTACGGCCTTGAGGACGATCTGCCACTGATGTCCCCCCTCGTGCTCAAACCAGGAGATACTCGCCGTGTCCTCGACGGTGAGATCCGTCAGGAGACGATTCAAAAAAAGGTTCTCGACGCCATCGCTGAGCTCGACGCCAAAAACGACTTTCTCATCATCGAGGGGGCGGGCCATAGCGGCGTCGGCTCGATCCTCGGCTTCGGCAACGCGCACATCGCCAGCGCGGCAAAGTCTCCTGTTTTGATGGTCTCCGGCGGAGGCTTGGGCAACGTGGTCGATGCCGTCCATATGAATCGCGCCCTCTTCGCCGAGCACGGAGTTCCTCTGGCGGCGGTCCTCGCCAACAAGATTGTCCCGGAAAAAAGGGAGCAGGCGCTGCACTATCTGCGCCTTGCCTTCTCCTCGGGGCAGACCCCGGTCATCGGCGGCTTCAACTTTCAGCCGGTCCTTGCCAACCCGACCATGCGCCGCATCGCCAATGTCCTCGACATTCCCCTTAAGGCCAGCGAGGAGGAGGCCCAACGGATCGTCCACCATGTCCAGATCGGCGCCGCATCGACTCAGCGGGTGGCTGAGCTGCTCAAAGAATCGACTCTGGTGATCGTCAACAGCAGCCGAGACGAACTTCTGGTGACCATCGCCAATCTCTACCATATCCCGGCTTACCGCAAGCTCATCGCCGGGATCATCATCCCCGGCATCGGCGAAGTCAGTGGCATCACCCAAACCATTCTCGAGAACAGCGGCATCCCTTGTATGCGCGCAGGACGAACTTCGACCGAGGTTTTCGAGATTATCAACGATGACGTCTCAAAGATCACCGCCGAGGATGATCACAAGATCAGCTTGATTAAAGAGCTTGCCGAGATGCGATTCGATTTCGACGCCATTGACGGACTGCTTGACGAATAATCATCAGACATTTGCGCATCGGGAGCGTTTCTGCTAACTTTTGAGCATCCTCATCCGACAGGAGTGTGCATGTCTCAATCGCCCCCCCGTTTTGTCTGCATTCCCCTCGGCGCTGCCGGGGGGCGTGACGAAGGGAACCTCTCGGCCTATCTCATCGCCGCCTCCGACAGCCATGATTTCATCTGTCTGGATGCCGGCACCATCGCCACAGGCCTCGCCGTGGCCGCCAAGCGCGGCAGTTTCGATGATGTCTCCCTCCCATCCGACTCTCCCCTGACCCTTGAAGGAGAGGTTCTGCACCACCACGTCAAGGGATACTTTATCAGCCACGGCTATCTCGATCATGTCGAAGGGCTGGTGCAGGCCTCCCCCACCGACACCGGCAAACCGATCTTCGCCATGGCCGGTGTTCTTGACGACCTTGAAAAACACCTTTTCAACTGGAAACTCTGGCCCAATTTTGCGGATCGCGGCGTCGAGCCCTGTCTGAATATCTACCGTTATGAAGAGTTGCGGGCCGGAATCGCCAAAACGGTCCCTGGCACCCCATTGCGGGTCACAGCCTATCCCCTGTCACACGGTCCCCATACCGACTCGACCGCCTTTCTCATCGCCTCTGGCGACGAATATCTCCTTTATATGGGGGATACCGGTCCCGACGCCGTTGAGCAGCGCAACACCACCGGCGACCTCTGGGAGGTGATCGTGCCGCTGCTCCGCAGCGGACGGCTGCACGGTATCTTCGTCGAAACCTCCTACATCAACAACCGCCCCGATGCGCAGCTCTTTTCCCACCTCACCCCCCGCTGGCTCTTTCGCGCCCTGCGGCAGCTTGCCGAACGCGTCGATGCCGCAGCTCCGCAAACCGCTCTCGCCGGTCTCACCGTCGTCATCACACACATCAAGCCCGATTTTTCAGCCACCGCCCCGCCCGTCCCTTGCGTGCACCGAGAGTTGCACGAAGAGAACGACCTCGGGGTCCAGCTTCATTTTGCCGAGCAGGGGGAGAAGATTTTACTGTAAGGATTTGCGAGAAGGAGAAAGGGAAGGAAGGTTCTTTATCACATCCTGCAGCTGCTGAAAATCGAGGGGTTTGGCGAGAAATCCATCCATCCCGGCGGCGCGCACCTCGGTCTCGACCCCATCTAAGGCGTGTGCCGTCAGAGCAAAGATCGGTGTACGAGCATAGGGCGCATCGGCTTGACGAATGCTACGAGTCGTCTCAAAGCCGTCCATCCCCGGCATATGCAGATCCATCAGCACACAGTCAAACAGAGGCTCGCGTGCGATCCGATGCAGCGCCTCCTCACCACTGGAGCAATGGCAGATTTTAGTCCCGAGTTTCTCCAGCAGCAGGGTAACGACCCGTGCATTGACCTGATTGTCCTCAACCACCATCACCCGCAAGGGGCTTGACTCAAGAGCGGCCATAAACTCGGATTCGGATTCTGAGTCAGCCTCCGCCTCTTTTTTTCTTGACGACTTAAAAGGGATAGAGACCTCAACGCGGGTTCCTTTCCCCGCATCGCTGCTTATGCTCACCTCTCCCGCCATAAGATCGAGAAGTTCCTTGGCGATACTCAGTCCGAGCCCAGAGCCGACGGCAGAAGCCCCTTGAGCACGATTAAAGGGAGCGAAGATTTCAGGAAGACGCTCAGCAGCGATACCGACACCGGTATCGCTCACCACCACCGAGAGTTGCGGTTTGCGTTTGCCTCCCACAAGACGCGCCTCGACCTGCACCTCACCCCGCTCGGTATATTTGACGGCGTTACCAATGACGTTGACCAGAATCTGCCGGATTCGCAACGGATCGACCAAAGCCTTCCCTTTTAAATTTGCGTCAAGATTCACCCGATAACGCAACCCCTTCTCGCGAGCCTGTCCTTTAAAAAGCTGAGTGATGGATGCAATCTCACGGCGCAGGTCGACCATTTCCGGCGACAGTTCAAGCCGTCCCACCTCGATTCGACTCAGATCAAGGATCTGATCAATCAGACCAAGCAGCCCATGCCCCGCCTCAGCAGCGATATCGACATACTCACGCTGTTCTTCATCGAGCTCAGTCGTCTTCAACAACGTCATGCCACTGATGATGCTATTAAGGGGTGTCCGTATCTCATGGCTCATGCTGGCGAGAAAGCGGCTTTTCTCCCGACTCACCTTCTCGTTGCGCTGCATCGACTGCAGAAGCGCCGTCTCCATCTCTTTACGTACAGTGATATCATTCATGAAGCCGGCGAGCCGAACCGGTTTTCCCCTCTCAACATCGACGACCACCACATCCTTAATCCAGACCACGTGACCTTCGGCGTGGAGCGCCCGATACTCAAAAGCGTGATCCTCACACTGTTCGGTCTTTTTCATGCAGAAATCGAGCGCTTCCTGCCGATCATCAGGATGCAACCAGGCAACCCAGCTCTCCATATTGACCCACTCACTGGCCGTATAACCGAGAAGGTCTCCGATCTGGGGATCGACGTAGGTAAAACGCAAGGTTGTAAGATCGAGTTCCCAACCGAAATAGCCGCCACGCCGCATGGTCCGCTGGTAAAAGTAGCGATGTTGATCAAACGCCTGCACCAACTCGCGATGTTCATCTTCAAGAACCACCTTGGCGCTGCAGTCACTCACCTGCCCAACCAGCGCCGCTCGCCCTTGCCAGAGTGTTTTTTTCGCCTCGCACTCAAGCCAGATCGGCGAACCATCGCACTGTTGACCGCGGAACCGGAAAGGGGGAACATTCTCTCCGTCAAGGCGGCGTTCCATAGTCTGAGCAACCTTCGGCCAATCTTTTTCAAAAACAAGTTGCTCAAACGGGCATGCGGCCATCTCTTGCGGTGAACTGAAACCGAACAGGTCGGCAAGCCTCTTGTTGATATAGAGGAATGCCCCTTCCTGAAAAAGATAGATTCCAGAAGGATGATCATCAAGAAATGAAAAATTGTCGTCGACTGATTCCAGCATGGTGAACCCTCCGCAACTCCCCAAGCGCCTATTCCAACCGATAAGGGAGAATTTAGCACATATACTGTATTAAATCTCATGCAAAAAGACCTCCCGAATCAACGATGCTGCACAAAAAACCTTTCCCCGCCAGTCACTTTCGCCTATTCTGGAGTAACCGTCAACCATGTCATTTCTCAAAGGAATTCAGGATGATGCGCATCACTCTCGCCACCCTGCACAGCAAATATATTCACGCCAGTCTTGCCCTTCCCTACTTGGCAAACGCTTGCCGCGACACAGCCCGTCATTTTACCATCTCTGAATTTACCCTGCAGGAACCAAAGGAGACGGTCCTCGCCACACTCTTGGCAACACGACCGGATCTCGTCGCCTTTTCCGTCTATCTCTGGAATCGTCAGGCGACTTTGGAATTGGTCGATGCCCTGGCGGTCGCCGCGCCAAAACTAAAAATTGTTCTTGGCGGTCCGGAGATGATCAACGAAGGCCGAACCGTCTTTTCCCGACATTCCGGTCTTTTTGCGATCATCCGCGGCGAAGGTGAAAAAGCGTTCAAAGAGCTCCTCAACACTCTCTCGCAAAACGGCCCGCTTAGCTCGGTCCCCGGTCTTCTCTGGCGGGAAAAAGACACAATCCACAACAACGAAGAGGCTCCTCTGTTGGAAGATCTCGACGAGATCCCCTCACCTTTCACCGCCGGACTGGTCGATCTCGAGCGGGGCCTCATCTACTATGAGAGCAGCCGCGGCTGCCCTTATCGCTGCGCTTTCTGCATGAGCGCCCGCGACCCGCAAGTCCGTTCCTTCTCCATGGAGCGGATCAAGAACGATCTCGAGCTGCTCATGCAACGCAAGGTCGGTGTCATCAAGTTCGTCGATCGCACCTTTAACTACAACGCCGAGCGCGCCCGCACCATCTGGCGTTATCTTCTCAAGAAGAATCAAGAGAGCCGTTTCCATTTCGAGATCGGCGCCCACCTTCTCACTGAAGAGGATCTGGAACTTCTCTCCGGCGTACCAAAGGGAATGTTCCAGTTTGAGATCGGGGTGCAATCGACCCTTCCCGAGACCTTGTCAGCAATCAGCCGCAACGCCCCGTTGGAGCGCCTCGAAGCGAATGTGCGACGACTGCGCAAAGCAGACAATATCCCCTTGCACCTCGACCTCATTGCTGGCCTTCCCGGTGAGGGGTATGAGGCCTTTCTCGCCTCCATCAACCGGGTCGCCTCCTTGCAACCACAGCATTTGCAGATCGAGACGGTCAAACTCCTCCCTGGGGCCCCATTGCGGGACGAAGCGAAAAAACACGGAATCGCCTTCGACCCCAACCCACCCTACGCCGCCTTGAGAACCGCGGACCTGAACTTCGACGAACTGCAACAGATCCGGGCGATCAGCCGGGTTCTCGACCTGACTCTAAACGCGCACCGGCTCGAAAACTTCATCACCCGTCTCAGCGTTCTCACTGGCGACCTCGCTCAGGCCCTTGCGGCGCTGGCAAGGGGATGGGAAGCAATGGGGCTACTACGCCACCCCCAATCACAGCAGACTCTCTTTGAAGCGGCGGCGGCTTTCGCGCAAAAGAACTTTCCCCCCAAAGAAGCCGCCCGTCTCAGCGAAGAGGCGGCACGCGACTTCGCCCTCTGTGAACGGATCCCCCTTAATCGCCCCTCCCCTCTTTTCGAAACCCGACTTAGCCCCACCGAAGAANGCCCCACCGAAGAAGCCGTGGTACGGCGACACGTACGGGAACGTGCCCACATCCAGAAAGAGAGAGGCGGAAAACTGCAACATTTTGTCGCCCGCTTCCACCACCTCTCATCGCATGGCCCACATCTTCACCTTTTCTTCTACCTGAACCGTCATCAACACGGCATGGAGGTCGAGGAGGTGATTCTCCCCCCCTTGTCAAAAGAAATATGATTTGCTATATCTATTAGCACTCAGCCAAAGAGAGTGCTAATAGACCCTTCACCACTATCCACAAGAGGGAAAGAAGATGCAGACGCTGACCCTGCCCGTTGTGATGGACGGCTATGACCATTATCTTGCCCAGATCAACCGTTTTGACCTGCTCAGCCGCGACGAGGAATATGACCTCGCCCGACGCTACCGCCAAGGAGGCGACCTCGCGGCCGCCCACCGCCTGATCTGCGCCAACCTGCGCTTCGTCGTCAAGATCGCCCGCGAATACCGCAGTTACGGCCTCAAACTTCTTGACATCATTCAGGAAGGGAACATCGGCCTGATGATGGCGGTCAAGAAATTTGACCCCGAGCGGGGGATCCGCCTCATATCCTACGCCGTCTGGTGGATTCGCGCCTACATCCAGAGCTACATCATCCGCAATTGGTCACTGGTCAAGATCGGCACCACCCAAGCCCAGAAAAAGCTTTTCTTCAAACTCAATCAGGCGAAGAAGGCACTGTTACAGCTCGGTGGCGGCAGCAGTGAAGAGATCGCCGAAACTCTGGCGGTGCGCAGCAGCGAGGTGGATGAAATGAGCGTTCGCCTCGCCGGGCGAGACGCCTCCCTCGACGTCGAACTGGTCGAGGGGGATGGGTTCAGCCTCCTCGATACTCTCGCCGACGAGCGAGAGAATCAGGAAGATTTGCTGCTACAGCACGAAAGCGAAAATCGCCTAGGCCGTGCGGTGCATAAGGCGCTCTCATCCCTCAACCCTCGTGAGCGCCACATCGTTGAGCAGCGTATCCTCGTTGATGAACCACGCACCCTGCAAGAACTGGCCGACGACTACGGTATCAGCCGCGAACGGATTCGCCAGATTGAAAAAAATGCTTTAGGCAAGCTTAAAGGAGTTCTCCAGCCCAACTGACCAGATCGCCTCAGACAAATAATAAGAAGCCGGTGCTTATAGAAGCACCGGCTTTTTTGTTTTCTTGAAAGAAAAAAACTCAGCAAACAAAACATGATATATACAGCACAAATACTTACAGCAAAAACCATAAAGAACAAACAAGAAAAAATATGACGACACAAAACAACAAACTCATTACAACAAAAAACTATTGTTTACATTTTTGGCATCGTGTAAGGTGTCGACTCTTCAAACCCCTCAAAAAGTCTCTATATATTGTATACATAAACACTCTATCGAAGATTGTGATGTATACGTATGTCAACACAGTGGAGTTAAGTGTATGGCAAAGCTGGTATTGGATCCTATTACCCGGATCGAAGGCCATCTGCGTATTGACACACGCATCGAAAGCGGGCGGGTTGTCGAAGCATGGAGCAAGGGGGAGATGTTCCGCGGCTTCGAGGCGCTCCTCGCCGGGCGCGACCCCTTTGACGCACCGGCGCTGACCCAGCGCATCTGCGGTGTCTGTCCGGTCAGCCACGGCATCGCGGCGAGCCGCGCGCTGGAGAAGGCGATGGGGATTGACCCTCCACCCAACGGTCGTCTGCTGCGCAACCTTATCCTCGGCGCCAACTTTCTGCAGAACCACATCCTTCATTTCTACCAACTCTCCCTGCTCGACTTTATCCGGGTTGAGGCGATCCTCGATCGCCCGGCGAAGAGTCAGGCCCTGCGCGAACTGCAAGAGTGGGTCAAGCGCGAGCTCGCCTCCCCGCGTATCCTTCCCGCCGCCCCCTTTCTGCCGCAGATCGCCGATAAAAGCATCGACACCGACTGGAGCGTTCTCGCTCTCGAGCATTACCTTGAGGCGCTTGAGATGCGACGCGAGGCCCACAAGATGGGGGCGTTGCTTGGCGGCAAGATGCCTCACCCTGCATCCTTGGTCCCCGGTGGCGTGACCTGCGGCGTCGACCCCGAGGCGGTGGAGTCGTTCCGCACCCGGCTACGCCAGCTGCGGCGCTTTGTTGAGAACCGCTACCTCCCCGATGCAATTCGCGTCGCCCACCACTTCCCTACCTACGCCAACATCGGCCGCGGCGTCGGACGCTATCTCAGCGTCGGCGCCTTCGAAGAAGAGCGGGGGAGCTGGCTCGCAGGCGGCCTGCTCGAAGAGGGGAAGCTCTCGCCCCTCGATACCCGGCTGATCCGGGAGGAGGTCACCAGCAGCTACTACTCCTCGGCTTCGGGCGGGTCCCCGACCGAGGGAGATCTTGAGGTGGAACAACACAAAACGGGGGCCTATTCCTGGATCAAGGCACCGCGCTACGACGGTGTCCCCTGTGAAGTCGGCCCACTCGCCCGGCTGATGATTGCAGTCGCGGCCGGGGACCGCAAGGTCACCACTCTGCTCACCAACTGCCGCAAAGAAGCCAGGTTGAACCGTGAAAACTGGAACAGCATGCTCGGCCGCCATCTCGCCCGCGCCGCCGAGGCGTCGCTGGTCGCCGAACAGATGGAGTGCTGGCTCGACCAGCTGGTCTGGGGGGCCCAGAGCGTCGCGCCGCTGACACCCCGCTTCAAGGGGGAGGGGGAAGGGTTGATGGAGGCGCCACGCGGAGCCCTCGGGCACTGGCTGAAAATCAAGGAGGGGCGCCTCAGCCATTACCAGTGCATTGTTCCCAGCACCTGGAACTTTTCCCCCCGCGATGCGCGGGGCGGGGCAGGGCCGGTGGAAGCCGCTCTTTTCGGCACTCCAGTCGCTTCGTCACTGCAGGGGCTTGAGGTCGCTCGGGTCGTGCGATCCTTCGACCCCTGCATCGCCTGCGCCGTCCACTAACGAGGTCTTTCGTCATCCCCAGGAGCGATTCGTGAACCGCCGAACCTTTCTCAAAGATGCCGCCCTGCTTATCGCCTCTCTCGGGCTCTCACCGCTGCTCAAGCCTCAGGTCGCCTCGGCCCTGGAAGAGCTCTCCAGCGGCCGCGCCCCGCTGCTCTGGCTGCAGGGGCTTGCCTGTTCAGGCTGTTCGGTCAGCCTCTTCGACGCCGAAGAGCCGGACGCCTCGGATCTGGTGATGCGTTACCTCTCCCTCTATTTTCATCCAACCCTCTCCGCCGCGACCGGCGAGAGCGCCACGGCAACCATCGAAAAAACCATCGCCCAAGGCGACTACATTCTGGTAGTCGAAGGAGCGATCCCCATGGGGATGCCCGACGCTTGCCGCATCGGCGATGAGCCGTTTATCCTGCTGTTGCAACGCGCCGCACAAAAAGCAAAGACGGTTCTTGCTGTCGGTACCTGCGCCGCCTATGGCGGGGTTCCGGCCGCTCCGCCCAACCTCACCGGTGCGGTGACCGCCGCCGAAGCGCTCGAGACGGCCGGGATCAAGACCCCGTTGATCAACCTCCCCGGCTGT
>PKUF01000121.1 GCA_002869635.1 Desulfuromonas sp.
TCGCTGCACTGGCGGCGAGCAGGTCATGGCGGTCAAGACCGCGCAGGATCAACCCCTCGCGAATCCCCCGTTCGTTGATCCGCAGGATGTTGGTGCCGAGAAAGCGCATCAACTCTTCGACCAGCACCACCCCGGCGACGATGATATCGGCGCGCTCAGGACTCAGACCCGAGAGGGAGCGGCGCTCGCGGCACGGCATCCGCTCGAGCATCGCCAGCAGATGAACAACATCGGAGTGAAGCACCTCGTAGCGATCAACCGAGTCGTACCCCTCCTTGCGCTGAGCCATAAGCATCGTCCCGATGCTGGTGATCGTCCCACCCGAACCGATAAGGTACTGACGCGGTGGGAAACTCCGGTCAGAGAAAGCCTTCTGCAAGCAGGACCGGATATGAGCACGCAGCGCTTTGAGCTCCTTGCCGGTCACCGGATCGTGCCTGAGGAATGTTTCACTCAAAAAAACCGCCCCAAGCTCCATCGAAGCGACATCCTGTATCGCCTCACCGGTGGCGAAAACCAGCTCAGCGCTGCCACCGCCGATATCAACAAGGGCGTAGTGCGACGATCCCATAGAAAAATTGTGACGGGCGCTAAGGATGGCGAGTTCGGCCTCTTCTTCACCGGAGATGACCTGAACTTCGACTCCGGCCTCTTCCTTCATCACCGCAACAAAAGCAGCCCCATTTTTCGCTTTACGTACAGCACTGGTAGCGACCGCCTCGATCGCCACCACGCCGAGGCCATCGGCGATCTCCCGCATCCGTTTCAGCGCAACGCGGGCCCTTTCCCAAGCGGTCTTGGAGATCCGGCCGCTCGCCTGCATCCCCTCACCGAGGCGGACCGTCGCCTTCTCATCGTCGAGCAGGCGATAATCCCCTGTCGGGGTCGCTTCAACCACCAGGCAACGGATTGAGTTGGTCCCGATATCGATCGCGGCCAGACGTTTGGTTTCTTCCATCCCGAACTCCTTCGGCTCTTTACTCGGCTTACAGCGCTTCAAAAAAGAGGATCTTTTTCAATCGTTCAGAATAATTCGATTATACTTTAAACAAGCACAAATAAGGATAGCGTTAGCACCAAGAACGAATCATCCATCGGAGCTCATCATTTTCTAACACTCAAAAGAGATACAATAGCCTCTCCTCTTTTCCCTGCTGTCGCGGAGTGTTTCTATGAGTATCAGCCAGCGTCCACCTGCCCGCCGCACCCGTCGTTCAGCCCAAACGCCCACCGCACCCTCTGCTGACCCAGCTGAAACGATGCAGGATGACTCGCCCCAACCTTCACCCGCAGCGGCGGACCTTGATTTTGACACGAACCCCATGATTTTTCTCAACCGCGAGTTGACCTGGCTTGAGTTCAACCAGCGGGTGATGTATCAGGCTCAGGACCCGCGTATTCCGCTGCTTGAGCGGGTCAAGTTCGCCGCGATTGCCGGCTCGAACATGGATGAGTTCTTCATGAAGCGGATCGGCGGCCTCAAGCAGCAGCTCGCCGCGGGGGTGCAGGGAACGACCGTTGATGGCCGCACTCCCCATGCTCAGATTGAAGCGTGCTATGCCTTTGTCCGGCGCTACCAGAAAGAGAAGGAAGGGACAGTCCGCTCCCTCTGGAACGAACTGGAAAAAGAGGCTGTTTCTCTGATCCCCTACGCCACCCTCAAGACGTCTGAAAAAGAGCAGCTGCGCAACGATTATTTTGACAGCATCTTTCCCCTGGTGACTCCTCAGTCGATCGACCCGGCCCACCCCTTTCCTTTTATCTCCAACCTCTCGCTCAACCTGCTGGTGACCCTGCGCTATCCCAACGAGAAAGAACACTCTCTGGCCCGAGTCAAGGTGCCGATCAGCGGCGGCGCCCCCCGTTTCATGGAGCTGGGCAATAGCCGCCGCTTTGTCCTGCTTGAAAAAGTCATGGCGGCCAACCTCGACCTGCTCTTTCCCGGCATGGAGATCGTCGGTTGTGAATTCTTCCGGGTGACCCGCAACGCCAACACCAGTAAACGGGAGGAGCACGCCGACGACCTGCTCGCCCTGATCGAATCGACCCTGAAAGATCGCAAGTTTGCCCCGATCGTCCGTTTGCAGGTGGAGCCGGGGATGGATCCGGTCCATCGGGGCCGCCTCGCTGCTGAACTCGACCTTGACGAAGAGGCGGATGTTTTTGAGGTTGATGGGATGATGGGGATGCGCGATCTCTGGCAGATCGCCCGACTCGATCTGCCGCACCTCAAGCTCCCCCCCCACTATCCGGTCGATCACCCCGCCCTGCTCAGCTCACGCAGCATCTTCCACACCATCCGCGAGGCCGGTTCCCTGCTGCTGCTTCACCCTTACGAGTCATTCACCTCGTCGGTGGAACGCTTCCTCGACGAGGCGGCGCACGACCCGAAGGTACGAGGGATCAAAATGACCCTCTACCGTACCGCCGCCCACAGCAAAATCGTCGAGCACCTGATCCACGCCGCCGAGAACGGTAAACAGGTCGCCGTCGTCGTTGAACTGCAGGCCCGCTTCGACGAAGAGGCGAACATCCGCCTTGCCAACCATATGGAAGAGGCGGGGATTCACGTCACCTACGGCATCGTCGGACTCAAAACCCACTGCAAGGTGATTCTGGTGCTGCGCCAGGACTACAACGGCCTGCGCCGCTACGTCCATTTTTCGACCGGTAACTACCACTCAGAGACCGCTCGCCTCTACAGTGACATCGGCCTGCTCACCTACGATAAAGACCTCGGTCGGGATGCTACCGAACTCTTTAACTACCTCACCACCGGCTACACGCCTAACCGCAACTACCGCAAGCTGCTGCCGGCTCCGAAGATCCTCAAAAAGGTACTCCTCGCCAAAATCGAGAGGGAGACACAGGTTCACACCACAGAGAATCCGGGGCGACTGATCTTCAAGATGAACGCGCTAGAAGACCCCGCCATCTGCCGCGCCATTTACCGCGCCGCTCAAGCCGGAGTCCGCGTCGACCTGATCGTACGCGACTCTTGTCGCATACGTCCGGGGATTCCCGGCCTCTCCGAATCGATCCGGGTCATCTCCATCGTCGGTCGTTTTCTCGAGCATGCCCGCATCTACTATTTCGGCAACGGCGGCAACGAGGAGGTCTACATCGGCTCGGCTGACGCCATGTCACGCAACCTTGAGCACCGGGTCGAGGTTCTGCTGCCGGTCGAGGATGAAAAGCTGGTCAAAGAGCTCAAGAGCTACCTACAAATCCAACTGGAGGATCAACGCTGCGTCTGGGAGATGGACAGCGACGCCAACTACCGCCAGCGCCGGCCGAGCGAGTCCGATCAGCTCTGCAGCCAGAGCGAGCAGGTCGTCAGGGCCGAGAAGCGCAACAAGGAGGCGGGACGACTGCGCAAACGTCAGTCCCAAAACGCCAGCAACCGCAATATGCGTTGAGCGCTCTGACATCTCCTCGGCGGTGTTATACTGAACGCATGCAGGGGCAAAAAGCTCTCTTTGGTGGAGGTGACATAATGGGGAAATGTCTCAAAGGAAAATCGGAGGTTAAGGAAAAGGAGGCGACGCACCGCTGTAAGCACTGCGCGGCTCTCAGCGACAAGAAGGGGCACCTCTGCGATCCCAAAAAGATGAAAGAACCCAAAGAGAAAAAGGAGAAGAAAGACTCCTGATTTGCGCTCTTTTTGCCCCTACCCGACCACGCATTGCCGTGCTATCCTGCGCCGCGACAAGAGACTCAACAAGGGGTGACGCATGAATTTTCTCTATCTCAATGGCAACATTCTCCCTGGAACCGAGGCGACCATCTCGGTCTACGACCAGGGACTGCTCTACGGCGACGGGATTTTCGAGAGTTTTCGCTCCGTCGGTTCCTGTCTTTACCATTTAGACCAGCACTACGACCGCCTTGTCGCCTCATCCCAGGCGTTGAGCTACCCGGCAATCCTCCCCAAAAACGAGCTGGAAACGATCCTTGAAGAGCTACGGCGGCGCAACAACATCGACAACGCCTACTTTCGCATCACGATCACCCGCGGGCGCGGCGATATCGGTTTTCAGCGCCCCCTGCATGACACCCTGACCACCCTGATCATGGCACGCGAGTTCAAGGGGTTTGACGAACGCCACTACCTTGAAGGCATCCCTCTGCACCTTGCCCAGATCCGTCGCAACGCTCCTGAGGCAATCAACCCTAAGATCAAGTCGATCAGCAATCTCAACAGCCTGCTCGGCAAGCTCGAGGCGAAAAAAGCCGGGACCTTCGAGGTGATCATGCTCAACAACAAGGAGCACATCTGCGAGGGGAGCGCCTCGAACATCTTCTGGAGCAAAGACCGCTGGATCTTCACCCCGGCCCCGAGCACCGGCCTGCTTGAAGGGGTGACCCGCTCGACCATCATCCGCCTCTGCGAAGAGGAACTCGGGCTGCGGGTCATCGCCGGGGAATACAAAATGCAAGATCTTCAGTTCGCCGACGAGGTCTTTATCACCTCGACCTCCCTTGAGGTGATGCCGGTGGTCCGCGTCGAGGACTTCACCATCCACCGTGGCGAGGTCGGCCCCATCGCTCGGGCCCTGCGGCAGGCGTTGCATCGTGACATGGCCCACCACGACTGATCTGTTCCCTTTTGTCTCGAAAGGTTCCCTCTTGAAACAACGCGTCCTCTTTCTTTGCACCCACAACTCTTGCCGTTCGCAGATGGCCGAGGGGTTGATCAACCACGACCTTGGCGACCGCTTCGAGGCGTTCTCCGCCGGAACCGAGGCGACCCGGGTCAAGCCGCTCGCGGCCAAGGTTCTCGAAGAGGTCGGGATCGACATCTCGCACCACGTCTCCAAGACCCTCGACGCCTTCGCTGGCCAGAGCTTCGAGCATGTCATCACCCTCTGCGGCGACGCCAGCGAGAAGTGTCCCCTCTTCTTTGGCGGGGTCAAACGGGCCCATATCGGCTTTGACGACCCTTCCCGCCTCCCCGGCCGTGATGAGGAGGTTCTCCCTGAATACCGTCGGGTGCGCGACGAAATCCGCAGCCGTATCGCCGCCTACCTGACAGGAGAAGATCATGAGTAGCCCGCTGTCACGGCAGCTCTCCTTTCTCGACCGCTGGCTCACCGCCTGGATCTTCGCCGCCATGGCGCTCGGCATCGCTCTTGGGTGGCTCGTCCCCGGCATCGAGGATGTGATCAACCGTTTTCAGGTCGGGACGACCAACATCCCCATCGCCATCGGCCTGATCGTCATGATGTACCCCCCCTTCGCCAAGGTGCGCTACGAGGAGCTGCCGCGGGTCTTTCGCAACACCCGCATCCTCGGACTGTCGCTGATCCAGAACTGGCTCATCGGCCCGGTGCTGATGTTCGTGCTGGCGATCACCTTTCTCGCCGATAAGCCAGAGTATATGGTCGGTCTGATCATGATCGGCCTAGCCCGCTGCATCGCCATGGTGATTGTCTGGAATGAACTCGCCAAGGGGAGCACCGAGTACGCCGCCGGGCTGGTCGCTTTTAACAGCCTCTTTCAGGTTCTCGGCTACAGCCTCTACGCCTGGTTCTTCATCACCTACCTGCCACCGCTCCTCGGTTTGGAAGGGGTCGCGGTCGACATCTCCATCGGCGAGATCGCCGAAAGTGTCTTTATTTATCTTGGCATCCCCTGCATCGCCGGCGCCTTGACCCGACTGATCGGGGTGAAACTCCTCGGGCGGGAAGCTTACCACCAGAAGGTGGTGCCGAAGATCGGGCCGCTGACCCTGATCGCCCTGCTCTTCACCATCGTCGTCATGTTCAGTCTCAAAGGGAGTCTGATCGTTGAGCTTCCCCTTGACGTGCTGCGCATTGCCATCCCGATGTTGATCTATTTCATCGTGATGTTTCTCGTCTCCTTCTGGATGGGGAAACGGCTCGGCGCCGATTATTCCCGCACCACGACGCTCGCCTTTACCGCCGCCAGCAACAACTTCGAGTTGGCGATCGCCGTCGCGGTTGCCGTCTTTGGCCTCAACTCAGGCGCGGCCTTTGCCGCCGTCATCGGACCTTTGGTCGAAGTCCCGGTAATGATCGCTCTGGTGAACGTTGCCTTCTGGTTCCAGAAGCGCTGGTTCGCACCAACCACCTAAACCATTGTGAGGCTAAGTTTTTAGGTATCCGTAAACCTTCACTTCACAATTTTATGCTTATCAAACGGGCTCCTTCGAAACAGGAGCCCGTTCTTTTGTCCCGAGATAAGTGTTGAATTTTTGAAGGGTTGCATCTATTTTAATGCAAACATGATCAGCTTACTGTTTAATTTTATAGGCACCAAAATCACCTTTTCCACTGTCCAATGAAAGGTCGGCTGTGAAACGGATTCTGATCGTCGATGACAATCCTTTGATCCTGCAATCTTTAAGTGACGCATTCTCTGGCGATTATCTCGTCGATGTCGCAGATTCCGGTGAAGAAGGACTGACCGTACTGGAACAGGCCGCAAGCAATGGACCGGTCATTGATCTGATCATTACAGATCTCAACATGCCGGGGATCGACGGTTACGAACTCGCCCACCGGGTTAAAGAACAAAACCACCTCAACCGCTATATCCCCGTCATCATGCTTACCTCCATGGAGATCACCAAGGAGGAAGCCCGAGCGCACGGCTGCGCCGCCTACATCCCCAAATCCGACATGAAAAAAGTCGTCTCCATGACCCATATCCTGCTTCCGCGTTAAGGGATTGCCATCCTTCTCCTTCACAAATCGACCGCCCACCCCCAATTCACTGAGCGAACTTTGACGTTCGCGGTAAGGTTTCACCCCCTTCGCCCTTTTACTTTCGCGGCAAATCGTTTTAAATTAGGGGAGAACCCCTTTCCCGGATATCGACATGACCACCCGCACCAGTCTGAGAACCAAGTTGACGGCCGTGATTTCCGGTCTCGTCCTCGGAATCCTCACGATTGTTGCGCTCATCGTCTTCCCCTTCTTCGAGAACCATTTCCGGAACTCCATCCGCAGCCATCAGGAGGCGGTGGTTCACGCTGTCGCTCAGGAGATCGACATCAAGATCGCAACGATCCAAGGTTTTCTTAACTCTCTGGTCGAACTTGCCGATCTCGACGACTTCCGCACCGCAGAAGCCGCACAAAAATTTCTCGAAGCTCACAACGACAATCTCAATCTCTTCGACAACAGCCTTCTCGTCTACTCCCCCGACGGAACAATCATCGCCATGAACCCACATGATGCGTCGGTTGTCGGGAGGAATTTCTCGGATCGTGCCTACTATCGCAATACCGTTGAGACAGGTTATCCCTATATTTCAAAACCTTTTGTCTCCCGCCAGCAGCACGGTCACAAGATCCTCCTCTTTACCCACCCGGTCTTCGACCGCCAGCACAGGCTCATCGCCATTCTTGCCGGGAGCATCGACCTGGCACGCCCCAACGCTCTTGGCGCCCTGCTCGACATTCGCATCGGTCACAGCGGCCACCTGATTCTGACGACCAGTGATGGTGAAAGAATCCTCCACACCGATTTTGAGCAACCATCTCATGCCATCGCTCACGTAGAAGAGGAAAAAATACTTCTGGGAGGAGGTCAACCAACGGATCTCCTTGTCGCCCGCCACCCTCTGACACGAGCGGCCTGGACCCTCACAGCCATCTACCCGACCCGAGAAGCCCTCGCCCCCTTTCGTCAGGGACGTCTCTACTTTCTCGGGCTGATGCTTATTGCCGGGCTCTTGAGCCTGCTCGCCGTTCGCCTTCTGGTCAACCAACTCTCCTGGCCGGTCATGCGCCTGACCCGCTATGCCGAAGGTTTTATGGCCAACCCCGATTCGGCTGAACCGTTCCCCGAACCACCCTCGCGCAAAGATGAACTGGGCCGCCTTCATCTTGTTTTTCGGGCGATGTTTGGACAGGTTCGGGAGAATGCCAACGCTCTCAAAACCCAACTCGCTTTTCAAAAAACCCTCATCGACACCATCCCCCATCCGATCTTTTACAAAGATAGCGAAGGGGTCTACCTCGGCGGCAACACCGCCTTTGAGAGCTACATCGGCCGTCGGATTGAAGACCTTATCGGCAAAAGCGTCTATGACATCGCCCCGCCCGATCTTGCTGAGATCTACCATCAGGCTGATCTCGACCTTTTCGCCGAAAAGGGGACGCAGACCTACGAAAGCCAGATTCTTTATGCCGATGGCACCCTACACGACGTGATTTTCGCCAAACGGGTCTTTTTCGACGCCGATGGCGAGGTAGCGGGACTGCTCGGCACCATCCTCGACATTACCGATCGCAAACAAGCCGAGCTCGCCCTGAAAAGGAGCGAGGCGTTGCTGCACCTGGTACTGAACCATTCGGGTAACGGGATCGTCGCCCTCGATGCCGAGCGTCGGGTCATCTACTGGAATGACTACCTGCTCAAACTTTTCCCCTTTCCTCCAGAATTGCTGCAGGACGGACCGAAAATCGACGATTTGATCCGTTTTGCCTGCCGTCAAGGGATCTACCCTCCTGACCAGGAGGAAGAGCTGATCCTGCGCCGCATCCGCGATCTTGCCACCTGCACCACCCGGCAGGCGATCGAAACCCCGCGCCTCGACGGAGTCGTCCTTGAAGCCGATGCCACCCCACTCCCCGACGGTGGGCACATCCTCGTCTTCTATGACATCACTGAGCATAAAAGAGCCGAGCAGAGGCTGCAGAACGCCCTCGATGAGGCCGAGGCATCGCGCGACCATATCGCCTCAATCATACGCTCCATCGGCGACGGACTCCTGGTCACCGACAGTGACGACCGTCTCGCTATCCTCAACCATATCGCCGGGGATATGCTGCATCTAAGCGCTGATGAGGCGATCGGTCGCGATGCCGCCGGCATTTTTTCCTACACCCCGCTGGCCGAACACATGCAGCAGGTTTTTGCCATCCCCGCAGGGGCGTCGTTGCACAACGATGTCGAAATCTACCATGACGCGCCCTCTCGCATTTTGCAGGCCCGCTCTCTGGTGATGCAGAGCAGTGATGGTTTCAAGCGAGGGGTTGTCACGACCTTGATCGACGTCACCCGCGAGCGTGAGCTCGACCGGATGAAGAACGAATTCATCTCCACCGCCGCACATGAGCTACGCACCCCACTCACCGCCATTCTCGGCTACGCCGAGCTGCTCCTCTATCCCAAGGAATTCGGCCCTTTCAACGACAGCGAGCAGGGGGACTTTCTTCAGGAGATCCATGACAAGGGGATCATTCTCGAACAGATCATCGACGATCTCCTCGATATCAGTCGTATCGAACAGGGAAAATCGCTTCTTCTTGAAAAAGAGGAGATCAACCTCGCCGCCATGCTCCAGAAGATTCTCACCGCTTGGCGGGTGCGCAGCCGCACTCATACCTTTCGCCTCACCTGCGACGACGCGGTTAAACACCCTCGCGCTTTTGATCCCCACAAGATGACTCAGGTCTTCGAAAATCTACTGAGCAACGCGGTCAAATACTCGCCGCAGGGTGGGGAGATCCGTGTCGTCGCCCAAGCCCTTGAGACACAGTTGCAGATCGTCATCGAGGATGAAGGGATCGGCATGACTCCTTCTCAGTTGGAGAGAATTTTCGAGAAATTCTATCGCGCCGACCAGTCAAACACTGCCGTCGGCGGCCTCGGTCTCGGCATGAGCATTGTCAAGACAATCATCGAAGCCCACGGTGGTAAGATCATCGTCGAGAGCGAGCTTGACCACGGCACCCGTATCCGCATCGACTTCCCCCTCACCTAAACCTTCCTTCTTAAGTCCTCGCTCTATTCCTAACTTATAAAAAAATCGCCTTAGCTTCTTGACAAATAGGTCAATGTCTAATATTTTAATATCAAACAATAAAACACGGAGACATTATGACGCTTCCCCTATCGACATACACCAAGCTGATGCGCGCCGCAGAGTCGGTCACCAGTCGCACCAGCCGCCCGATGAGTGACGCCGGACTCACCATCAGCCAGTTCGGGGTTCTTGAAGCGTTACTGCATAGAGGCCCCCTCTGCCAAAAGGATATCGCCGCCAAGATCCTCAAGAGCAGCGGCAACATCACCATGGTCATCGACAACCTTGTCAAACGATGCCTGGTGCGCCGTGAAAGGTCCGAAACAGACCGCCGTTTCATTACCATTCACCTGACGCCAGAAGGTTCATCTCTTATCAATGAGGTTTTTCCTCAAGTAAGCGCTGCAATTGTTGACAATATGGCTATACTTAGCAGCGAAGAACAGGAGTTGCTCGGCCAACTCTGCCGCCGCCTCGGCCGACAAGATTGACGTCACGCCTTGAGGCGCCCTCTTCTCACCCACATCATAGGAGATATGACTATGAAACGCCTGACCGCCTTACTCATCGCCCTGATCTTCACCGCCATCCCGGCCTTGGCGACCGCCTCAACCTGGGTGATCGACCCTGACCACTCGCACATCGGCTTCAAAATCCGCCATATGATGGTCTCGAACGTGCGGGGGGGCTTCGGCACCTTCTCGGGAAACGTCGAATTTGACGAGAAAAACATCACCCGCTCGACCACCAAGGTCACGATTGAGACCGCCTCGATCGACACTGGGGTCGAGAAACGCGACGCCCACCTGCGCAGCGCCGACTTCTTCGACGTCGCCACCTATCCGACCATGACCTTCACCTCCAAGAAGGTCGCAAAAGCGAGCGGCGGGATCAAGGTGACCGGCGATCTGACCCTGCACGGCGTCACCCGGGAAGTGGTTCTTAACGTCGAAGGTCCCACCGGCGAGTTTAAGGACCCTTGGGGGAACACCCGCCGCGGCGCCACTGCCACCACCACCATCAACCGCAAAGACTTCGGCCTGAACTGGAACGCCATGATCGAAAGCGGCGGTATCCTGGTCGGTGAAGAGGTGACAATCATCCTCGAAGTGGAGCTGATCAAGAAGTAAAGACCCTCAGATCTGCGGACAACGACAACGGCGCGACCTTTTCACCAAGGCCGCGCCGTTGTTGTTGAAGGGGGTTGGCAATTCCCTTCTGGTACCACCGGTGTTAGAATGGGCAACAGTCTCACAACGGAGTTTTCATGCACCAGCCCCATCGAGACACCTCTCTCTTTTCACCTCTGCTTCGCCATGTCCATTGAGCCCCCACTCGCGCCATCCCCCGACGGATCGGTCGGCGTCGGCAGCCCCGCTTACTACCGGATCAACCTCGCGCTTTTCTGTGCCGGGTTCATCACCTTCGTCACCCTTTACGATGTACAGCCACTACTGCCGCTCTTTGCCGAAAGCTTCGGCGTCTCGCCGGCCCTCTCAAGCCTCCCACTCTCCCTCGCCACCACCTCGCTGGCAGTCGGAATGCTCTTCGCCGGGACACTCTCCGAGAGCCTCGGGCGCCGCCGCACAATCCTTTTCGCCCTGCTAATCACTTCGCTGCTGGCGCTGGCGACCGGCCTTTGTCGCTCCTTTGAGGCGCTGCTCACCCTGCGCCTGCTCCAGGGGATGGCACTCGCCGGGGTCCCTTCAGTAGCGATGGCCTATCTCGGTGAAGAGATGGACAACAAGGCGCTTGGCAGCGCCATGGGGCTCTACATCAGTGGCAACGCCTTCGGAGGAATGAGCGGACGCATCGGCTCGGCCCTACTCTGCGACCATTTTAAATGGAGCTCCGCCATCGCCATCATCGGCGGACTTAGCCTTATCCTTACCCTGGTATCGTGGTTCGCCCTACCACCGCAAAAAGGCAATACCCTGCGTCCCTTTCGCGCCGCCTACCTCTTGAGCTCCCTCGGCCGCCAGTTGCAAAACCGAGCGCTACTCTGCCTCTATGCTCTCGCCTTTCTCTGCATGGGGGGGTTCGTCTCCCTGTACAACTACATCGGTTTTCGCCTGATGGCTCTTCCCTACTCCCTCCCGGCGGCGACGGTCAGTTTAATCTTTCTCGTCTACCTGCTCGGCTCCTTCAGCTCGGGAATGGTCGGACGGCTCACCCACCGCTTCCCCCTCGCCTCTCTCCTCAATCTGACCCTACTGGCGATGTTCATCGGCACCTTAGTCACCCTGTTCACCCCTTTGCCTCTTATCGTTTTCGGTGTCGCAGGCGTCACCTGCGGTTTTTTCGGTGCTCACGCCCTCGCTTCAAGTTGGGTCGGTCGCCTTGCTGGCAACGGCAAAGCCCAAGCCGCTTCCCTCTACCTTTTTTGCTACTATCAAGGCTCAAGCCTTTCAGGAACCCTCGGCGGACTTTTTTGGGAACATGCCGGCTGGCCGGGAACCGCCGGAATGATTGCAACGCTGCTGATGATTGCGCTGGTGGTCGCCAGCAAGCTAAAACTGCTCACATCCTAACCCTTGCCCCCTCAAAACAAAACGCCCCCTCCAATCTGGAGGGGGCGCACGATATTCACGGCATCGTTTGCTGCTTTTACATATTGTTGAAGGTCGAAATTTCCCTTTTGATTTTTGCCTTTTCCAGATTCTCAAGAACCTTGGCCATCGTCTTTTCGATGCGGCTTTCGCTCATCGGATTACGCAGGAAGCTCAGCCCCGAGAAGCCTTCAGCACGGGCCTGAAAGACCACATTACCACTGGTGTCGAGACCTTTAATCGAAAGGATGAGACGGAAGCGCTTGAAAACGAGGAACTGATCCTGGTCCTCGATCTTCAATTCACCCGAAAGGAAGATCTCTTTTTTGTCACTCCCCTTGACCTTATCCACGACCCCTTTGAGTTGCTTGGGGTTGAGATTGGCGTAGCGATGAAAAGGGATGTCCGACGAAGCAGGATGACTCCACTGTTGAGTCAGGGTTCCAAGGAGCTTGTTCGCCGTGTCATTGCCGGTGTCGAGATCCTTGTATTTTTTAGCGATACTGTCGAGTTTCTTGGTCCGGTTGCGGCTGGTCGAGACCGACATGTTGTACTTCTCAAGCGCCTTGGCAACGAGCTTGTAGGTCCCCATGCCAATATCGGCAAAGGCCTTGTCACCAACCGCCACCTGCTTGCCAAGATCAAAGAGGTCAGCCCCACCGTCATTGGCAACGGAATAGTAGCAGAAAAGAGCCTTTACAGGCTTTTTCGGCTCCCACTTAGCGGACTGCTCAACCCAAGTGGTCGCACAACCACCAAGCAACAGCGCACTGGCCGCAATAGCTGCAAAAAAAAGACGCACAAACCCCCGTTGTTTCGATACTGCCATGGTACCTCCGATCTGAGAAAAAAAGAGAAAAAGTATACGGGTGTTTAACATCACTAAACATGGAAAGTCAAACAAAAGTTGTCATATTTCGTATACGACATATGACAAAAACCCGTCATCTAGAGTTGAGTCACGAGAAAAAGAACTATGATTCCAAGTAAAAGGGTAGGTTTTTAGGTGTGTGTGTGTGTGTGGGGGGGGGGNATGAAAAATCACAGAAGGATACGTCAAAGGCAGGGTACGCATCCGCGTTCCCTGCCCCCTTAGTGTTTCATAAGATGAAACATAAACGGGGACACACGTTACACGACCTCTCATACCATTGTCGTTCGACAAAAAAGACAACTCGATGCCAGAAACACTCGCTTCAGGAACTCCTTACAAAACAACAAAGAGCCGCCTCTGCCGATGTGGCAGGGGCGGCTCTTTGTGCCGTCACAGTGATGAGATCCTCTACGCCGGACTCCAATAACACCGCTTGGGGGAGACGATCCTCTCCTCTTTTTTCAGCTTGGCCATCGCCTTATCGACCTCTTTACGCTCGATATTGCCGAGTTCAGCGATTTTTCCGGCGTTCAACGGTTCGCCAGCCGTACGCATGACGTTCAAGACCTGATCGGTGATATCCATGAGCTCCTCCATGATGTTCTGTGGGATGGGGCCAATATATCACCACGATGGTCGTAAATCAATTTTTTGACCTGAAAAGTGCTAAGACACCTTAGAGTTTTTTTCCCAGGCACTGTGCGCGTGCTGCCACTCTTTCATGGCAATATCGCACCGTTCTAGCAAACGCCCTTTTTCGAGGTCATCGGCAAGGCGCTCACAGCTGGCAACAGCACGGAGAAAATCAGCATATTCCTGCCGGGTCTGAACAACAAGCTCAAGGAGCTGGCGGCTGGTCGAAGAATGGGGGCGGGCGGAATCGAGCGTCATAAGGCATCCTCCTCTCTTTCAGGGCCGCTTTACAACGGCACGACATTAGGGAGTACGTGACGATGCCAGTCTACTTAAGCGACGGCGAAGAAACGAGGTGAGGACTCGCAAATGTTCAAGCCGCTCTGTGCACACCCTCCATGCGTAGATGAACAGTTGTTCATTGACTTACGCGGCCAACCCTTGTGCCAGATCGTCCCAGAGGTCCTCGACATCTTCGATCCCGGCAGAGATCCGCAGCAGCCCTTTGCCGATACCGAGGCGCAGCTTGGTTTCGGCAGGTATCGCCGCATGTGACATGCTCCAGCAATGGGTAAGGATTGTCTCGACCCCACCGAGGCTCGGGGCGATGATCGGAAGAGCGACCCGTTCGAGTAACGGGGCGACAGCCGCCTCATCCTTGAGGATAAAGGTGAGAATCGCCCCGGCCCCGCTCGCCTGACTTTCATGCAACACCCGACCGGGAAAGTCGGCAAGACCGGGATAGAGGACCCGCGCCACCGCCGAGTGCTGCTGCAACCGCTCCGCCAGGATCGCGGCGTTTCGCTGAGCGGCCTCGAGACGCACCTTGAGGGTCTTGATGCCACGGGAGAGAAGGAATGAATCAAAAGGCGAAAGAACAGCACCGAAAGCATTTTGGAACTGCTTGAGACGTTTCACCAGATCCGGATCGGCGGTGGTGACCAGACCGGCGAGAAGGTCGGAGTGGCCGCCGAGAAACTTGGTCCCGCTGTGAATAGCGACATCGATTCCGAGTTCAAACGGCCGCTGCAACAGCGGGGTCATGAAGGTGTTATCGAGCAGGGTGAGCAACCCGCAGCGTCTGCCGATCTCGGCGATGCCGCGCAGATCGGTGATATTAAAGAGAGGGTTGGAGGGGGTCTCGACAAAGATCGCCCGGGTCTCGGGACGGATCGCCTCTTCGACCTTGGCGAGATCGGCCATATCAACGAACGTCGCCTCGATCCCCTGCTGCGGCAGGATCTGGCTGAGGTAGCGCCAGCTTCCGCCGTAAAGGTCATCGGGAGCGATGAGATGGTCGCCGCTCTTAAGCAGGGCCAGGGCGCTGCCGATGGCGGCCATCCCCGAGGCGTAGGCGAAGCCGCGCTCCCCCCCTTCGAGAAGGGCGATGGCATCTTCCACCTGCTGTCGGCTCGGGTTGCCGCTACGGGCGTAGTCGTACTCTCCTCCGACCCCACCGGGATGATGGTAGGTCGAAGCCGGGTAGATCGGGACGACCGAGGCACCGGTGGTGGGATCACGATCAATCGCCTGATGCACCAGACGGGTGGCGGGACGCAGATTCTTCTCTTGACTCATCGGTTATCTCCCTGCCGCGCAAGACGGCTTTGTGGTTCAGCTTAGGGCCTGCGTAAGATCGGCGATCAGATCATCAACACTTTCAATCCCGACGGAGAAGCGCAGCAACGTTTCGCTCACTCCGCGCCGCTCCCGCTCTTCTTTCGGAATGTCGCTGTGGGTCTGGACCGCCGGCAGGGTCATGAGCGACTCGACCCCACCGAGGCTCTCGGCGAAGGAGATCAGCTGCAGTTTCTCAAGCACAGCGCGCGCCTTCTCGGCGGTGCGCACCCGAAAGGAGAGCATGCCGCCGAAACCGTGCGTCTGGCGCTTGGCCAACTCATAACCGGGATGTTCGGGAAGGCCGGGATAGTAGACCGCCTCGACCTCAGGGTGCTGCTGCAACCATTGGGCGATGGCGAGGGCGTTGGCGCTATGGCGCTCCATCCGTAGCGAGAGGGTTTTGAGGCTGCGGACCAGCAGCCAGCTCTCCTGCGGCGAAAGAATAGCACCGGTGGCGTTCTGGAGAAAGTAGAGACGCTCGCCGAGTTCCGCCTCCCTTGCCACCAGAGCTCCGGCGCAGAGGTCGCTGTGACCCCCGAGATACTTGGTCGCAGAATGAACCACGACATCGGCGCCGAGCTCGAGAGGGCGCTGCAATGCGGGGGTGAGAAAGGTGTTATCGACGATGAAGAGGAGGTCGTGCCGGCGTGTAAGATGGGCCAGCGCTGCAATATCGGCAATGCCAAGCAGCGGATTGCCCGGCGTCTCGATAAGCAGCGCCTTGGTCTGGGGGCGGATCGCCGCCTCGACGGCGGCGAGATCCCCGGTGTCGACGTAGCTTGCGGCGAGTCCGAGCTTGCCAAAGATCTCTTCAATCACCCGGTAGGTCCCGCCGTAGAGATCTTCAGAGACGATGAGGTGGTCACCAGCGGCGAAGTGAAGAAAGAGGGTGGTGAGCGCTGCCATCCCCGAGGAGAAGGCGAGCCCTCGCGCTCCCCCTTCAAGGGTGGCGAGCCCCTCTTCAAGCGCCGCCCGGGTCGGGTTGCCGCTACGAGTGTAGTCGTATCCGGTACTCTCCCCCACCGCCGGATGGCGGTAGGTGGCACTGGTGTAGATCGGCAGGCTGATCGCACCGGTCTGACAGCGGCCGACGCCGAGTTGAACAAGGCGGGTTTCGAGGGTCAAATCTCTGTTTTCTTCTTCGCGCATGGTCATCCCCTTGGCTGGGGGGGCAACTAAAGAGGCCCCTGCTCGTGGGGATGAGAAGGGGCCTCGTAACGCTTGCGGCGGTGTCAACAAAGCCGCGACTACGAAGCTCCGTCCTCATCTTTCCCGCGCCTTCACCATATGCGAAGAGACGGGCAGGAATTAGCACCTGACATCCGCACCTGCGAATCGGTTGCTGTGGTTTCATCGGGCCTGTCCCTCCACCACTCTTGATAAAGACGACGCTGGGTCGGTATGTGTTTAGATGCTAACCGGGAGAATCGACATTGTCAAGCATTTTTATAAACTAAACAAAAATGTTCTACACCGACTCACGCAAAATAACCTTCACGCTTTCCCGCACCGCCTCCCCAGGCACGAAGCAACGCATCCTCACCAATCCAGCGGCCTAGAACGACTGAAGAAGCAGTCCTACCTCCCTCGGGGAGACGGCAAAACCGACCGGGCTTGCCCCATTACCACAAGGAAAAAGCAAGCCGTTTTCACCGATCTTCACAAGAGGGTTTCCCCGGATCGACTAGCTCGTAATATGCTCGAAAAGAACGCTTGAGAGATAGCGCTCTCCCGAATCGGGGAGAATGGCGACGATCGTCTTACCGGCAAAGTCTGGCTGGGCGGCGAGGCGGGCCGCAACAGCCGCCGCGGCACCACAGGAGATCCCGGCGAGAATCCCTTCCTCTTTGGCGAGGCGCCGCGCATATTCGATCGACTCGTCATTCGTCACCGTTTCGACCCGATCGACAAGGGAGAGGTCCAGCGTATCGGGAATAAAACCAGCCCCTATCCCTTGAATCTTATGGGGCCCAGGACGCAACGTCTCCCCGGCGAGATGCTGAGTAATCACCGGCGAATCGGCCGGCTCCACCGCCACCGAAAGGATTTTCTTGCCACGCACCTCCTTGAAGTATCGGGAGATGCCGCTGATCGTTCCCCCGGTCCCGACTCCGGAGACAATGACATCGACGTCGCCATCGGTGTCCTCCCAGATCTCCGGCCCGGTGGTCTTGACGTGAATCTCAGGATTCGCCGGGTTCTTGAACTGGTGCAACAGCAGGTAGCGCTGCGGATCCTTGGCGGCCAGACCTTCGGCCTCGGCGATCGCTCCAGCCATCCCCCGGCTGCCGGGAGTAAGCAGCAAGCGTGCCCCAAATGCCTTGAGGACGCGGCGCCGCTCAAGGCTCATCGTCTCGGGCATGGTCAACGTCAACGGGATGCCGCGGGCAGCGCAGACAAAGGCCAGGGCAATACCGGTGTTGCCACTGGTCGGCTCAATGATCTCGACCCCCTTCGTCAGCAACCCCTTCTCTTCGGCATCGGCGATCATCGCCGCGCCAATGCGGCACTTGACCGAATAGGCAGGGTTACGCCCCTCGACCTTGCCGAGGACGGTGGCACCGGCGGGGACAACGCGATTGAGGCGAACCAGCGGGGTTCGGCCGATGGAGAGGGAATTGTCACTGTAGATGCGGGCCATAGGTCGGTTCCTTTCTGAACTCAGAGTTGGGCAAGCAGGGTCAGCAAACCTTCGATGTCAAGATCACGGGCAATCGGTGTCCCAAACGCCTCACCCTCAAGCCGCAAGACGTCAAAGCGGGGAGAGCGGCGCCCCTCGGCGGTGCGCACGGCTCGCCGGGTCAGGATACCAACATCGGCCAGTTGTGGCTGGGAACAGGCGTTGGGACACCCCGAAAGAGCCCAGATCCGCCCATCAGACGACGTCGGCAAGTGAGCGAGAATCTGGCGGGCAATGTCACGGGTCGGGCTGAGCCCCTTCTTGCAAGCATGGCTGCCGGGGCAAAGACGAAAGATGGGCGCTGCGGGATCTGGCGCTGTCAAATTCTCTGCTTGCAGGGCCTCATAGAGGGCGTTTCGTGCCCCTGCGTCAACTCGCAGAGCAAGATCCTGATTGGCGGTCAGCAACAGAATGCCATCACTGAAGCGGCGCGCCAAGTTTGCCAGACGCCGCAAGGTCGCGACCGCCAACTCGCCGGCAAAAACGGGGATCGTCACCACCTCGGTGGCGTCCGTCGTCGGGGTGTAAAAATCCCCCAAGGTCAACCTCGCTTCAGGAGCGACAACCTCGGCCAGACACCGGCGGAATTTGTCTTCACCCCAATCCTTCACCAGATGTTTCAACCGTCGCCCTTTTGCGGCGTGATCACGATAGAGGCTCAACACGCCTTCAATCAGAGGCAACAGACGATCTTCTGGAAGCTGCGCTTCGAGCAGAAACGCGGGCTGAGGCTCCACTCCAAGCCCCCCGGCCACCCAGACATCATAGAGAGCCCGTCCCTCTTCGCTCCCTTCGACGCGAACGATCGCGAGATCCTGAATCAGATGCCTCGAACCACCGTACCCTCCTTCAACCGCCATTTTGAACTTCTTTGGTAACCCTTCGAAGCGGGGGTTCCCGGTAAAGTGACGATGCAGTCGACGCGCAAGGGCATGGGCCTTGGGATAGTCTTCACTCAACGTGGTACTGCAGGAGATACCCCGCACCGCGCCGCCACAGGCACCGCGGCTGGTCAATCCCACCGCCGCGAGGCGACGACTGATTTCGGGAAGAGTCTCCACAACCAAACCGTGTAACTCAATACTACCCCGCACGGTCAGATGAACACCCCCGCCGGCAAAGCGCTCGGATAGATCGGCAACCACCTCGGCCTGTTCTACCGCCAGAAGACCGGCCGGCACCTTGATCCGCAACATGAGGCGCCCCTGATCATCCTGAGGATAGATCCCGTTGATCCGTGCGGCGACACCCTCTTCACTCATTCTTTTCCCCTTAGAGCTTCGCGATTTTCGTATATCCTAGCAAATCCATCAATTATGCAACAGGACTTATTCACCAATTTAATTGGCTATTACCTTCTGACAGAACCCTCAATTCCGCCGGTGCAAACCGCACTCCTTATGGGCCGGATCTTCCCACCACCAGCGTCCGGCCCGCGGGTGTTCGCCTGGCTCAATGGCCCGGGTGCAGGGGGCGCAACCGATGGAAGGATAACCCTGACGGTGCAGACGATTGACCGGAAGCCGGCGCTGCTCAGCGTACTGCCAGAGTTCTGCCTCGCTCCACTCGAGAAGCGGATTGAGCTTGAGAATCCCCCCATGAGCCGCATCGACCTCAATCGCCAGCAAGTCATTGCGGGTGACGCTCTGCTCCCGGCGCAGACCGGTAAGCCAACCGGCAAGCCCCTTGAGAGCCCGCTGCAACGGCTCGATCTTGCGAATATGGCAGCAGGCGTGGCGCTTTTCAAGGCTCTCGCGAAACGAAAAGAGTCCTTCGCGGCGCTCCAGATCCTCCACCGCCTGCCTCTCGGGGAAATACCAATCGATGGCGATGCCGTAGCGCTGACTCACCTGCTCGGCCGCCTCGTAGGTCTCCTCATTGAGGCGGCCGGTATCGAGAGCAAAGATGCGGACATCTGGGGCAACCTGCTGAAGAATATCGATCACAACAATATCCTCAACAGAAAATGAGCAGGCAAGCGCCACCTCACCTCGCACCAGAGACAGCCCCTTTTTGAGGATAGCGATCGTCTCGGCCAGACGGGAATCTACTTCGTTTTGTACCGGGTTTTCAGCAAGAGCCATGGGAAACTCCTTCTTTTCCTTAAATACTGTAGTCAGGTTGTGCTGGGACTCGACCAAAACGGATACGATTCCAGAGTCGTTCGTGAGCAAAATAGGCCCCGAACTTCACAGCCGTGTCGGCCAGTCCAACCTTGGCGGCAAAGTCGAGTTCACCGGTGAGGAGATACACAATCACCGCTGTGATCAGGGTCGCAACGACCCGCCAAGAGATCGCCTTGCTAAGACTTCGTATCGTTCCGTCCATCTTCTACTCCCACGCAGAAACAAAATCAACTCACGTGGAAATGACAATACACTATCACCAGCAAGACGATCAAGTTCTAAATAAAAAAATGCGGTTATAATAAACCAATAAATATTGAGGATTCTACAGTTATGCGTGCGACTTTTTTGGCGGACAAAAAAATGCGCGCCGGCCAGGAGGGTAGATGCACGACGCGCGAAGCGAGGAGAGAACCATGCGTGGGAAGCATTCAGGAGGATCTCCTTCTTGCTTGTGTTAATTATTACAACACCGGTCCTAATTGTCAAGTAAAGGGCAGATTTTTCTTTCCGCGAGAGAGGAGGGCAGGGGACATAAAGGTCTTCCCATCGCACAACGATGAATTCGACGACCGAAAAACACAGAGACGTCATCCACACACTTTACGGAATTCTCGACGCCCTTACGTTGGAATAACTGCCAGACCAGATTATGGTAGCTCCAGGAGAAGAACGCTGGGGCTGCAAACATTCTTCAGCCGGTTCACCCCACCCTACTTCACCTTGACAGCTGTACTCGCACCCTTCTCTTTTGCCTGAAGTTCCAACCCGCGCTTCAGGTGCATTAACGTATCCGCATAAAGACTTTTATTCTCATAGACGAGTTTTTCGGCATATTTTTTTGTGAGGTACTGATCCATCGCCTTGGCGAGACAGATCTTGTAGAGGTGCTTGCCACGGCTCCATTTGAGGCTGACGTAGGTAGGTACATAGCGCACCTCGCTGATACGCACGTCACCGTGGGGCGTTTTTTCAAGGTGGATCTCGACCATGGCACCAACATCCGTCAACTGGGAGCGCTGACAGGAGATGAAATTGCCGAGAGAATAGAGCACATATTGATGGGCTTCGGGACCGTGCTGAGCGGGCTGAAGTAGATGGGGATGGCTGCCGAAGATGATATCCACCCCTTGTTGTTGCATAGAAGCGATGATCTTCTTCTGCTTTTTGTCGGGATAGCGTTGATACTCCTGCCCAAAGTGGAGGTAGCAGATGATCGCGTCGACCTGCTGCGCCTTAAGTTGAGAGACATCATCTTTGAGCTGTTTGGGGCTGTAGAGATCTAGAAGGGCGGTCTGTTCTTTCAGCAGGCTGTTACCGTTGGTGAGGCACGTGTAGTTAAGAAAGCCGAGCTTGAAACCCTTTTTCTCCACGACCGTCAACGTGCGACGGGCGGTGCTGGCATAGATGCCAAGGGGGGTTAATTGCTGCTGCGCCAACGTTTGGGCGGTACGGATGAGACCTTCAGCGCCATAGTCAAGGGAATGGTTGTTCGCCGCCGCAAGCAGGTCAAAGCCGACCTGCCTTAACGTCACAGCGAGTTGACTTGGAGCATTGAAGCGGGGGTAGTCTGTGTATTTCGTGTCATTGGCGAAGGTCGTCTCAAGGTTGGCGATAGCGATATCGGCCTTCTGCACAAGGGGGGCGATTTCTGCGAAGACGGGGCTGAAATCGTAGTCTTGCGTGTCTTGGCGGTAGGCTGCCTCGACAAGCGGCCTGTGCATAATAATATCGCCCGCCGCGAGAATAGAGATGGTGACCGGCGCCTCTTCCCCGGCCCGCAGTTCTGTCGCAATTAAGATAAGAACGGCGAGAGAAAAGGCGATGGCGACAGCGAGACGCAGTGGCTGCATACGAGGCCTGCACGGGAGAAGGAGCGGCTCACTCGCGACACATGACGACAAAACGGTCGAACATCACCGTGCCGACTCCGACCAGAACAAGGGCAGCCGCGGAGGGGGTGAGCGTCAGTTGTGTTCGCGGGTCTTGTGGAAGACGATGTCGGGCCACTGCTCGATAACGTAGCCAAGGCGCCACTCGCTCGGAGCAAGGTAGGCGAGGTTCCCCTCGGCATCGTGGGCGAGGTTCCCCTGACTCTTCTTCTCAAAATCGGCGAGTTTTTTCTTGTCATCGCAAGTGATCCAGCGGGCGGTCGCGAATTCGATCCCCTCATAGACTGCATCGACCCCGTACTCGTTCTTGAGCCGAGCCATGGTGACATCGAACTGCAACACCCCAACAGCGCCGAGGATATAGTCGTTGCCGATCACTGGTCGAAAAAACTGCACTGCCCCCTCTTCCGAGAGCTGGGTCAACCCCTTGTCGAGCTGCTTCGCCTTAAGCGGATTCTTCAGCCGCACCCGACGGAAATGTTCAGGGGCAAAATTGGGAATTCCGGTAAACTTGAGCGACTCTTTGTCACTGAAAGTATCGCCGATCTTGATGGTGCCGTGGTTGTGGATACCGATAATATCCCCAGGCCAGGCCTCTTCGACATTGGCTCGGTCCTGGGCGAGAAACATGGTGGCATTGGCAAGCACCACATCCTTGCCGATACGGTGATGCTTGACTTTCATACCACGGTTAAATTTGCCGGAGCAGATTCGCAAAAAAGCGATACGGTCGCGATGAGCCGGATCCATGTTCGCCTGAATTTTAAAGACAAAACCGGAAAACGGCTCTTCCTGCGGCGAAACCTCGCGGCTGGTGGTGGCGCGAGGGCCCGGCGCCGGGGCAAGATCGACAAGCGCATCAAGAAGCTCTTCGACGCCAAAATTATTAACACCGCTACCGAAGAAGACCGGCGTCTGGTTCCCTTTGAGGTATTCGGAAAGCTCAAAAGGATTCGCAGCTCCTTCAAGCAGTTCGATATCCTCACGCAACTCGTCAGCCTGACTCCCGATCAGGTCATCAAGCTGAGTGGAAGAAAGATCCTGAATCGTCTCGGTCTCGTGATGACGGGTCTCACCTCCGGCGGTGAAAAGACGAAGCTCCTTGCGGTAAAGGTTGTAGACCCCCTTGAAGCGCTTCCCCATCCCGATCGGCCACGACATCGGGGCACATTCGATCTGTAGCTTATCCTCAATATCCTGCAGCAGATCGAGCGGGTCGCGCCCTTCACGGTCGAGCTTGTTGATAAAGGTGATGACCGGGGTGTTGCGCATCCGGCAGACCTCCATCAACTTTTCGGTCTGAGCCTCGACCCCCTTGGCGCTGTCGATCACCATCAGCGCCGAGTCGACAGCGGTGAGCACCCGGTAGGTATCTTCGGAGAAGTCCTGATGCCCCGGGGTATCGAGAAGGTTGATATCGCAGTCACGATGGGTGAACTTCATCACCGAGGTGGTCACGGAGATACCACGCTCCTGCTCAATACTCATCCAGTCGCTGGTGGCGTGCCTCGCCGCTTTACGTGCCTTGACGGCACCGGCCATCTGGATAGCCCCGCCGAAGAGGAGGAGCTTTTCGGTAAGGGTCGTTTTACCGGCATCGGGATGGCTGATAATGCCGAAGGTTCGGCGCTTGGCCACTTCTTTTTGCAGTTGTTTACTCACAAGCAGTTCCTGATAACCCCGCAGGGGAGGTGAATTATGGCGTAAAAAGATCTATGCTGTGCGCTTTTGCGGCGCCGAATCATAGCCCAGATGCAGCGGCAGCGTCAATCCATCCGCAGCGTTTCCCCTTAAACACTTGTCCTTTCCCCCCGTCAACAGTTAAGATCGCCTATTCATTAGCCCGGATATTCTCATGCCTCAGGAATATTTCCTCATCATCGAACGCTTCCCTGCTGCCGGTCAGGCACTGCAGACGCTCATTGACGCCCTTCATCAGCGCTTTTCTCTTGAACCCGCGACCCTGCGCCAACGGCTGCTCGGTGGAGGTCGTGCCCTCTTTGCACGCGGAGCGAAGGAGAAACTGACCGAGGTTGTCCGTACCTTTTCTGAACATCGTCGGCGTAGCTGGCTGGTGGCACCAACCACGCCCCTTTTCGCCCCGCAACCGCTGCGTGGTCTCGACGTCGACGAACGCGGTCTCACCTTGAGCAGCCGCAGCGAAAGTTTCCTGCTCCCCCCCAAGGGACGCCTTGTTGCGATTCTCGCCGACCTCTCGGGGGCGATCATTGAAAAGAGCATCAAGCGCCGCGTTGTTCAAAGCACCTACCTCGGAGTCGATCAGACCACGCGTTTTGATCAGGAAGAGCAGATCAAGACAATTCTCCTTGCCGATCCACTTCTCGACCTCTATCTGATTGATGAGAAGGGACAACCAAGCGCCGCCTTCCGTGTCATCCCTGGGCAGTTCGATCCAAAGGGACTAAAAGAGAAAAAAACCTACAGCGCGGTTCAAAATCTCAGGGCAGTGCTCGAACTCTGCCGAGAACAGTGCGACAACGTTGAACTCTTTACCGATTTCGGCCTTTCACGCTTCCCAGGATGCCAGTCCAATCAGCGAACAAACGATTCCTCGCGCCCCCCAACAGATACCGAGAAGAACCTCCCCTCCGCCCTCACTCCTCATCGCGCGACGCTGCGTGCCCTCAATCGTTTCGGCTGGCTGATGACCGACCTCGTCAGAAGTGAGAGAGAGGTGGAAAAGGACCCGGGATTGGCCGAACTTTTCAATCCCTTGCTCACAGCGATGGCCCCAGGCCTGCTCGATAACGGCGTCCTTTCTGAGGTCATAGGAGAGTTCTCCGACGACACCCAACCGATCCAGAAAGAGAAACCTGCACCACCGCCGCCACTCCCCCCTCCACCACCTCGCCCCACAGCCCCCTTCTGGCAACGTCTGGGGCCGGAGGAGATGCGCCACCTGCCCCGCGTCATTGGCGCCGCCATCGGCCTTGCTTTCTTTTTCGCCGGGAGCAAATTCATAGGGAGTCGGCACCTTGAACACGACATCGTCGCCAACGGCCTTCTTCCGGCGCTGGCGATTATCCCTCTGATCGCTTACGCTGTGACGCTGCTGCAAATCAAGACCCGGGTCGAAAACACCCCGACCAGCCGTATCCGCTCTCTCGCCATGGGGATGGTCGAGATCAAAGGAAAGGCGCTTCGCAGCTATGCCCTGGTCTCCCCCAAGTCTCAATCCCCTTGCGTCTGGTATCGAGTCCGCTATTATCGCCGCGACCAACGCGGCAACTGGCGCATCACTCACCGCGACGAGAGCGGGCCCGTCCCTTTTCTGCTGCGCGATGCTACCGGCACCGTCAGTGTCAATCCCGAAGGGGCACAAATTAGGGTCGAAACCCGCCGCAGCGGCAAACATGAAATGCTCTCAATCCTCTTCAGCAGTGCCCTCGCCGACGACGGCCAGAGTAAGTGGGAAGAGGATGTCTTCCCCGAAGGGAGTGACCTCTATGTTTTCGGCTTCGCCGACAGCCGGCAACAGGCCGGACCGAGTCTGCGTGAGCGAACCATCGCCAAGCTCAAAGCACTCAAAGAGGATCGGCGCGAACTACACAAGCGCTTCGACCGCGACGGCGACGGCCAGATTGATGATGAGGAGTGGCAAGAGGCACGCCGGACCATGGAAGAGGAAGCGGCTCAGGACCATCTCGGCGAGCGGGACCCTTCTCTAGCTCAGGCGCGGCGGATGGTGATCCGCCGCCCCGATCGCCGCTCACACCCTTTCGTTATCGCCCAAACCCAAAGCGAGACCCACCTGACCCGCTCCTATCTGATTAAAAGTGCCCTCGCCCTGGTCGCAGCCCTTGCCTGCGCCGGCTGGGCGATTTATCGTTTTCTTCCCCGGTTGCTGTCGTGAACCGGACCTGACAAGGAGGTATCTATGATTGGCTGGATCGTTTTCGGCGTCTGTGTGCTCATTCTGGTGATTCTTCTCACCTACGCCATCGTCCTTTACAACGGCTTCGTTCAAATGAAAAACGATGTCGATAAGACCTGGAGCAACATCGACATTCTGCTCAAGCAGCGTTTCGACGAACTGCCGAAGCTGATCAAGGTCTGCGAAGGGTACATGCAGCACGAAAAGAGAACCCTCGAGGCAGTGATTCAAGCCCGCTCTGCTCTGCAGGGGGCCAAAAGCCCGGAGCAGAAAATGCAGGCCCAGAATATGCTCACCGACACCCTGCGCTCTCTCTTCGCCGTGGTCGAACGCTACCCTGAACTCAAAGCCGATGCCGGCTTTCGCCGTCTTGGCGAGCGAATCAGCGAGATCGAAGAGATGATCGCCGACCGGCGCGAGCTCTACAACGAGTACGTCAACCTCTTCAACGTGCGCATCGATCAGTTCCCCGACGTCATCATCGCCCGACTCTTCAACTTTACCTCCCGCCAGCTCTGGACCATCGACCCGGCGCATCGTGCCGATGTCGAAGTCAACTTCAATCAGCTCTGACTTCAGCGTTCGAAAAAGCGAGATATAAAAAAGCGGCCCGGAAGATCACTTCCGGGCCGCTTTACGTTAACGTTGAACTGGCAATTTTATGTTTTAGGCGAACAGATGGGACACCCCTGCAGGCGTAGAGGCTTTTCAAGATGACTGCGGGCAAGCAGATCATCGTCACGGAAAATCTCTTCCGTCGCCCCGTCGGCAGTGACCGTCCCTTCGTGCAGAACTATCGTCCGTTCGCAGAGATCAAGGACCAGATCGAGGTCGTGGGTGGCGATGATTTTGGTGTGGTGGAAAGAGTCGAGAAGTCCGATCAGCCGCCGTCGCGCCCGAGGGTCGAGACCGGTGGTCGGCTCGTCCATCACCAGAATATCCGGCGACATGGAGAGAACCGAGGCAATAGCAACCGCCCGTTTCTCCCCGCCGGAGAGGCGAAAGGGGGGGCGATCACGCAGGTGCAGCGCCTCAACCCGCTCAAGAGCATCGACAACTCGGCTCTCCACCTCCTCGGCTGGAAGGCCGAGATTGAGGGGACCGAAAGCGACATCGTCAAAAACCGTCGGCATAAAGAGCTGATCATCAGGATCTTGAAAGACCATCCCGACGCTCCGCCGCACCTCATTGACCGTCTCACGCGTCAAAGGGTAATCACCAATACGCACCCGCCCCTCCCCCGGTGTCAGATAACCGTTGAGGTGAAGCAGCAAGGTCGACTTGCCGGCCCCGTTGGCACCAACGATCGCCACGGACTCACCATGGTGGATGCGGAACGAAATCCCCTGCACCGCTGCGGTGGCGTCTGGATAGGTAAAGTGAAGGTCTTCAACTTCGACAATATGATGGCTCATCGCAGAAGGTCCGTCAGCAAGGTGCCGAAAAGCTGCGGCAGGTTAATGAAACGGCAGAGAAGAAAGTACCCACTCCAGCCGGCGACGAAAAAAAGTTCGGCCATAGCGATGCGGCTGCTGCGCAACATGCGGATCTCGCCATCGAAGCCACGACAGAGCATCGCCAGATGGATGCGCCGAGCCCGCGCCAACGTCCGCAGCAGCAGTTGACCAATAAGATGGCCGAAGGTCTGCATCCCCAACCCTCGACCGCGAAAGGAGCGCAAGGCTCGGGCCCGCACCAGGCGGGTCGCCTCATCGACCAGCACGAAGAGATAGCGATAGAGAAAGAGGAGCTGCAGAGCAAAAGCACGCGGCGCCCCGAGCCGTTCGAGCGCCATACAGACCCCGGAGAAGCTGGTGGTGGCGATCAGGATCAGCGCCGCCAGTACCGTCAGGGCGAACCGGAGCAGAATCGAAGCGAAGGAGACCCAGCCTCCGCTGATCCCCCAGGCGCCAAGATGAAGCATGATTTCGCGGTCGAGGAAAGGATTGAAGATCCCGACGAAGAAGGCAAACGGCGCAGCCAAAAGCAGTTTGCGCAGGAGAAAGCCAGCGGGAAGGCGCCCACGGGCAATCAAAAGGATAGGGAAGAGAGCAAAAGGAATCAACGCCGAGAGGGCGTAGCGATCAAAGGAGACCACCATCAGAACAAAAACGAGGGTCGTGACCAGCTTGGCTCGCGGGTCAAGACGGTGCAGTGGTGTATCGTCACCGGCCAGAGCGTCGAGAGTACCGATATCAAAAAAGGCGGATTCGAGTTTGGCCATGTGACAAGGACCGCGTTTAGTTCAAGGTGCAGGAGAGGGGTGAGCTGAACTCCCCTTCCGCAACAGGTGCAACAGAGGGCGAAGTCCAGTGACCGGTCAAGAGGCCGATCTTGGCGCGAAAATCATTCAGGGAGAACGGCTTAAGTAAACAGTGCACCGAACCGAAGCGTTTAAGACGTCCCTCAAGCATCCCTTTTTGAGCGGTAATCAACAACACTTGTGGCGGGTGAGGCAGCCGGCTTGTCAGTTCGATCAAATCGAGACCGGTCACTTTCGGCATCTGCAGGTCGGTCACCAAAAGGTCGACCTCTCCCTGTAAAATCTGCGCCACCGCATCTTCGCCGTTCTCGGCGCTACGCACCGAAAAACCTTCCCGCTCTAAGACCCGCCGCAGAATATCGCGGTATCGGGGTTCATCATCCAGCACCAAGGCTCGCCAGCGCATCATCTTCTCCTTCCAGATCGGTTATACGAATTCATCACGGAGGGACTTCAAGAAGAGTGCCAGAGAGCAAACAACGCAATTTCAAAAACTTAGGGTCGTTTTCGGGGGGGGCAGGGCGGTGAAGCGGTGACAGAATGCCGTCTTCCCCCAGCAAAGCCGACAACTCTGGGGCGAAAAGATGTCGCCTAGGCGAGATTCTTACCGGTGGTGGTTGTCACCAGCTTGCCGTGTTTCACCCCCTTGGTCCCAATCAGCTCATCGGCAAGGCGCCGCACCGTCTTCCCCGTCCCTCGCACCACCACCACCTCAAGACAGTGATGAGCATCAAGATGAACGTGCAGCGCCGAAACGATAGCGTCATGGTGCGAATGCTGATGTTCGGTAAGTTTGTCGGAGAGGTCGCGGGTGTGATGATCATAAACCAGGGTCACCGTCCCTACCGTCTCCTCCTCGTCGTGACTCGACTGTTCTTCGACCAGTGAAGCGCGGATCAGGTCGCGGATCGCCTCGGAGCGATTGACATACCCTTTATCGCGAATCAAGGCATCAAACTGATATAGCAAACGCTCATCGATGGAGATTCCGAAGCGAAGCAGATCGGCCATAACAAACCCCTCTAGAATCGAAGTCGTGATACTTTGGCGCCTGTGTAACACGGTCAACAAAGAGGGTCAACCGCCCGACACCGCCTCCTGACATCGCTAACGCTCTTCTTTCCACCCGCTATCCACAGCTTCCCCACGGCCATTTCACAACATCTAGTGTCGCCAAACCACACATCCTCCAGATATAGTATTAAAAATCTTGACTGCCGAAGATGATGTGCTACAGTCCCGTCACTGTTTTTTGATGCCATCGTTGAGAGGGAGGGAAAGATGCCTCAGCAGATCCGCAAACGGGACGGACGTCTCGTTCATTTTGAAGAGGAGAAGATCACCGAAGCGATCGCCAAAGCGGTCAAAGCGGTTGGTGGCCAGGACATGGAGCGTCCGGCCCAGATCACCGACCAGATCGTCAGCATCCTCGAGGTCTTCGCCAAGGGGGGCCGCGTCCCGACGGTGGAAAACGTTCAGGACCTGGTGGAGAAGATGCTCATCGAGAATGGGCACGCCCAAGTCGCCAAGGCGTACATTCTCTACCGCAGCCAACGCGAGACGCTGCGCCAGACCAAACAGTTCATGCAGCAATCGATCGAAGCGATCGATTCCTACCTCACCCGTGAGGATTGGCGGGTCAACGAGAACGCCAATATGGGGTACTCGCTGCAGGGGCTCAACAACCACATCGCTTCGAACATCACCAGCAACTACTGGCTCAACAAGATCTATCCTGAAGCGGTCGCAAGCGCCCACCGCAACGGCGACTACCATATTCACGACCTCGGGATGCTCTCGGTCTACTGTTGCGGCTGGGACCTGAAAGATCTCCTCCTCAAAGGGTTCACCGGCGCCTTCGGCAAGGTCCAGAGCGGTCCGCCCAGGCATTTTCGCACCGCCCTTGGCCAGGTGGTCAACTTCTTCTACACCCTTCAGGGTGAGGCAGCCGGAGCTCAAGCCTTTGCCAGCTTTGACACCTTACTCGCCCCTTTTATTCGCTACGACAAGCTCGGCTACAAAGAGGTGAAACAGTCGCTGCAGGAGTTCATCTTCAACATGAACGTGCCGACCCGCGTCGGCTTCCAGACCCCCTTCACCAACATCACCCTCGACATGACTCCGCCCAAGGGGATGTCACAAGAGGGGGTGATCATCGGCGGTGAGATTCAGGAGGAGACCTACGGCGACTTCCAGGAGGAGATGGATCTGTTCAACCGCGCCTTCTGCGAAATCATGATGACCGGTGATGCCTCGGGGCGGATCTTCTCTTTCCCGATCCCGACCTACAACATCACTGCCGGCTTCGACTGGGAATCGGAGCGTTTCAAGCCGATCTGGGAGATGACCGCTAAGTACGGCATCCCCTACTTCAGCAACTTCATCAATTCTGACATGGACCCGGAGGATGCTCGCTCCATGTGCTGCCGTTTGCGCCTCGACAACCGCGAACTGCGCCGGCGTGGTGGCGGCCTCTTCGGCTCAAACCCACTCACCGGCTCCATCGGCGTCGTCACCCTCAATCTGCCTCGTGCCGCCTATGAGGCGAAGGGGAATGTCGAAACCTTTCACGCTCGGCTACTTGAACTGATGGAACTGGGAAAGACCTCCCTTGAAATCAAGCGCAAGCAACTCGAACGCTTCACCAGCGAGGGGCTCTACCCTTACAGCCGCTTTTACCTCGACGCCA
Organism: Desulfuromonas sp.; assembly: GCA_002869635.1. GTDB lineage: Bacteria > Desulfobacterota > Desulfuromonadia > Desulfuromonadales > BM515 > BM515. The sequence continues at coordinate 31,002 of PKUF01000121.1, forward strand.
TTCACCAACGCAACGGTCGTTTCTGGGACAACCATTTTTCGACCATCGGCCTGATCGGGATGAACGAGGCGTGCCTCAACCTCATCAACTGCGGAATCGATACCCCTGAGGGAACAACACTGGCAACCGCGACCCTCGAATTCATGCGCGGTCACCTTGAGCGCTTCCAAGAGGAGACCGGCCACCTCTACAACCTTGAAGCGACCCCCGCCGAAGGAACAAGCTTCCGCCTCGCCAGCCGCGACAAAGAGCTCTATCCCGAGATCCACAGCGCCGGCAACAGCGAACCCTACTACACCAACTCAACCCAGCTCCCGGTCGGTAGCACCGAAGATATCTTCAGCGCCCTGACACATCAGGATCCGCTGCAGACGCTCTATACCGGCGGCACGGTCTTTCACGGTTTTCTTGGTGAGCGCCTCGAAGACTGGCGCCAGGCGCGGCTCTTGGTGCGACGCATCGCCGAGAACTTCCATCTCCCCTACTTCACCCTCAGTCCGACCTTCACCATTTGCCCGGTGCACGGCTATATCCCCGGCGAGCATTTTGACTGCCCACATCATCAGGCAGCGTGACCCCATACAAGGAGAGAGACGATGAACACCATTTGTGAGGAAAAAACCGAAGTCTACGCCCGCGTCTGCGGCTTCTTCCGCCCGGTCCAGCAGTGGAATAAGGGAAAGAAAGAAGAGTTTAACGACCGTTCCGAGTTTGTTGTCGGCCAGAGCGAGACGGACAACAACGTTGGCGATTAAAGGGTTTCAGGGGACATCGCTGGTCGATTACCCCGGCAAGATGGCGGCCCTGATATTCTTCGGCGGTTGCAATCTGACCTGTCCCTTCTGTCACAACCCGGCCTTGGTTATCGCACCGCAAGAGCTGCCGGATATGCCGTATGAGCTCCTCCTAGAAGAGCTCGAAACACGCCGCGGTTTCATTGATGGCGTGGTGATCACCGGAGGAGAGCCGACCCTCGCCAAAGAACTCCCTGATCTGTTGCGGCAACTACGCCGGCTCAACTTACAGATCAAGCTCGACACCAACGGCCTCCTCCCGGACACTCTCAGTGAACTCATCAACGAGAAGCTACTTGACTTGGTCGCCCTCGACCTTAAAACCGCACCACACCGTTACAACGAGCTTCACTCCACCCCGATTGCGACAGATCTCCTTAAGCAAAGCATCGCTCTGCTCAAAGGACAAAAGAGCTGTCAGGTGGAGTTTCGCACCACCTGCGTTCCTGGGCTTATCGGGGAAAAGGAGATCCACCTTCTCGGCACCTCCCTCAGCGGCGCCAAGGAGTGGTCCCTGCAACAGTACGCCCCCGGACATGCCCTCGATCCGGCCTGGAAAGAGCTCCGGCCTTACTCTTCGGCAGATCTCTACCAACTCGCCCGCATTGCCGGAACCTATGTCCCAACAATTCACTGGCGAGGGCGCTAAATTTCATCTTCATTCTCCCTGGAAACAGTAAAGAGGCCGTGAACAGTTGTTCACGGCCTCTTTACTGTCGAAATCGATAGTTGCAGAAATAGCGCTAAAACCGCAACCAGAGCAGGAAGGAGAAACTGAAAACTGCCAGAACACCACCTGCGAGGGTATAGAGCAGATAATCGAGAAAACCAGAATTTTTTGCCGGAGTCCGGACCGAATTTTCTTGCTGCATAACTCTCCTCATCACGACCTAGATCTCATTTTCATCCGTGGGGTGTTTTTCTAGCAACTTAAATGCCAAAGAACTTTATAATCATTTCTCTTCTTGCCAAATTCAGGGACGAGGGTAGATTTGAAAACAGGAGGTACCCGTAAATGACGCCTATAGCCCCCTCCCCCGACAATGATTTCACACGCCAGATCGAAGCTCTCGACAGTCGAGACCCTGAGGCCTTTGAACGCCGCCGCGAGGCCTTGTTACAGCAGCTCCTAGAAACGTTTCCCGAAGACGCAAGGCAGCGGGCACAACAATGGCAGTTCCGCCTCGACGCGACCCTTGCCCGCTACCACCACCCTTTGGCTCGAATGAACAAAATGGTAGAGCTTTTTTGGGAAGGAGTTCACACCTTCAAATACACCCTCGACCACCCATCCCCTCTCAAAGAAAAGCGCCCTTCGGCAAAAGTCATCCCGCTTTTCCGCCGGAAAAATAACGACTAGCGGCAAAAAGACACGACATGCCACCCTCCCCCTGTGCTTTTACACAGTAACGGCAGCCCTTTTTCGTCTCCCCCCCACTGCCATTCCCCTGATCCTCCACAGATAAACGTGTTGCCTGTTTGGCCACAGCCATGGTATTTTGCGACCTTAGCGCGTTCGTGGCGACATTTTAACCACAACCGTAGCACAAGAGGGGGAGAACCAACCATGCACCTTCTTCGGCTTTGCCTGATCGTGCTCTGTCTCACGACACCTTGGGAGTCTCAAGCAGCACCCTTACGCTATGCTGGCGCGACAACGCTGCAACGCGATTTCATGCCCGAGGCGACGCGACTCTATGAAAAGGAGACGGGGACGGACTTCCGCATCCAAGGCGGAAATACCGTCCCAGGGCTTCGGGCTTTGCTCAATGGCGATGTAGAAATCGCTGGGGCCGGTCGTTTTCTTAGCGTGACCGAAAAAGAGGCTGGACTCGTCGAGACTTTGATCGGCTGGGATGCGATGAGCGTCATTGTCCACCGTGACAATCCAGTTTCGAACCTCACCCTTGACCAGTTGCGCAACATTTTTTCCGGGAGCGTCCAAAACTGGCGTGAGGTCGGAGGCCAAGATCAGGCGATCCTGGTCGTCGCCACCCCTCCTGGCTCCGGCATGCGAAGCATGAGCGAACAACTGATCCTCAAGGGGAAGTCGCCTCTCACCAGCAAAGCGATCATGGCCCCCTTAGTCCATGACGCAGACCAACAGGTCGCCCGGTTTCCTATGGCGATCACGGTCCTTAGCCAAAGCATGCTCGACGCTGATGGAGTCAAAAGACTCCCTGTCGACGGCATGCTCCCGGAGGAGTCTCTCTTCGGAGAAGGGGGGTACCCCTTGGTCAAACCACTGCTCCTTGTCACGCGCAGTGACCCTGATGCCGCAACTGCTGCCTTTATCCGCTTTGCCTTGAGTGATCCGGCCCAGCAGTTGTTGAAGAAAAAGTTTTATCCACTTAAACATACGCTTCCCTGACGGCCTCTCTGTCGGCCAACGGAATCTCTGCTGACAGCCCCCTGCCCCTCAAAGGATTTGCCATGTTCAAAACGATCATGTTGCGCTGGAAAATTCTCATTGCCCTCTTCTGCCTCTCTGCCATCCCCTTGGCCGTGGCGACCACCATCCTCTCCAATGTCACTACGGACCAGATCGACCAGGGGATGGAGGCTCGGGCCAGTGAAGTAAATAACTTCGTCGGCAAGAGCATTGAGTCGGGGCAGCAGGAAACCAGTAATTACATACGGCTTTTAGCCCGCAGTACTGACATGGTCAATGCTCTTTACTACGCCACCCTCACCGGCGACAGCGAACAGGTCGGCAAAATTGTTGGCGAAAGCCAGCAGCTCTTCAATCTCGACCTCGTAACGGTTCTTGACCAGAACGGCAACGTTCTGTTGCGCTCGGACCAACAAGTGGTCACTTCCGCCGAAGAGGGGCTCCCCGACTATCTCGCCCCCGCTTTGGTCGGCGAAGAGGTCTCAAGCATCAGCATTGTCGACGGCTCTCTCGCCATGGTCTGCGCCACCCCGGTACGTCTTAAAGCCGACCAGATCGGCGTTCTCGTTGGTGCGAATTTCCTCAACGACAGCTATGCCCACTACATCAGAAAACTCAGCAGCGCTGAAATCGCCTTTTACAATGGCAACAAGGTCACAGCGACGACTCTTGCCGAACTGAGAACCGTGGATCGTGGCTCTTTTGAAAACAACAAGGGAGAGAGCAACCTCGGTGAAGCGCCCTTTTTTATCTTCGACAAAAGCCTTGGTCAGAGTCGGGGGATCCTCATCGCCCTCGACCGTAGCGATTCGGTTGCCGCCCAGTGGAATTTCCGTAAAATCGCTCTCTTGGTCATGCTCGCCGCCATCGGCCTCGCCATCGCCGTTGGCCTGACCATCTCGCACGGCATCGTCAAACCTCTCACCGCTGTCGTCGCCAACCTGCAGGAATTCGCTGAAGGGGAAGGGGACCTGACCCGCACCATCGACATTCAGACCAACGACGAAATTGGCCAACTCGCCGGCAGCTTCAACCGCTTCATTGCCCGTCTCGGCGACATGGTTCGTCGCACCCGCGGGGTCTCTGTCGATCTCAACAAAGCAAGCGATCAAGTCGGGAGCATCGTTCGTGATGTTCGAGAAGGCTCGAACCAGCAGTCACTCTCGCTCGAGGAGTCGTATCAGGCGATGCAAGGGGTTGAAACCTCCATCTCGGGGATCGCTGAAAGCACCGGTTCGCTGGTGGAAGCCGCGGAAGAGAGTTCCTCGGCCACTCTCGAACTCGGCGCAACCATCGAGGAGATCGCCACCCAGATGGAGAAACTCTTCGCCACCGTTGAAGAGGTCTCAAGCTCAATCAGCGAAATGTCGGTCTCAAGTCAGCAGATCGCCGAAAATGTTGAGGTTCTCTCCTCCTCCACCGAAGTAACGGCCTCCTCCATCACCGAGCTTGACGCCTCGATCAAAGAGATTGAGGAAAATGCCGAACGGACCAGCCTCCTTTCGGACGAAGCGGCTCAAGATGCCCAAAAGGGAAAAGAGGCGGTGGACGAAACAATTCAGGGGATCGGTGCCATCCGTGAGATGGTCGACAAGGCGAGCGGTGCCATCCTCGAACTTGGAAACCAGTCAAACGCCATCGGCAAGATTCTCACCGTCATTGACGAGGTTGCCGACCAGACCAGCCTCCTCGCCCTCAACGCCGCCATCATCGCCGCCCAAGCCGGTGAACATGGAAAAGGATTCGCTGTTGTGGCTGATGAAATTCGTGAACTCGCTGAGCGCACCGCCGTCTCAACCCGCGAAATTGCCAGCATCATCAACAGCCTCCAAAACGGCACCAAAGAGGCCGTCACCGCGATGAACGCTGGCAGTGAGCGAGTCCATCAGGAGGTAGAACGCTCGAAAATCGCCGGGGATGCCCTCGAAAAGATCCGTACCAGTACCCTCAAGGCACGGGAACAGGTCGGAGGAATCGTCCGGGCAACTCAGGAACAATCCCGTGGCAGCCGACAGATCACCAACTCGATCAACCAAGTCGCCTCTATGCTCGACCAGATCGCCACCGCGATCCGCCAACAGACCGATGGGACGCGACAGCTTGCCCGTGCCGCCGAAGCGATGAAGGAGATCGCCTCGCAAGGGAAGCTGAGCACTGCTGAGCAAGCGAAAGGGAGTCGCCAGATCAACATCAGCATGGAGAAAATCCGCTCCATGATCGAACGAATTGACGAAGCGACCCGCGAACAGACCCAGAGCAGCCGTCAGGTGGTCGAGGCGGTCTCCCGTATCCGCGAACTCGCTGAAGGGACAACCACCCGCACCGCCGATCTCGACGAAGTCGTCGCCTCACTGCTCAATCAGACATCCGCCCTAGAGGAGGAAGTCGGCGCCTTTAAGGCATGACCAACTCCCCCTTCACCTTGACCCTGCTCGGGACCGGCACCAGCACCGGGGTTCCAGTCATCGGCTGCAACTGCAGCGTCTGCCGCAGCGACGATCCGCGCAACCGCCGCACCCGATGCAGTGCGCTCTGGAGTTGGGAGGGACACCATATCTTGGTCGATACGGCAACCGATCTGCGACAGCAGGCCTTGCGCCAAGGCTTCACCCGAGTCGATGCCGTTCTGATTACCCACACCCACGCCGACCATATACATGGGATCGACGATCTACGCACCTTCAACTTTACCAGCGGGGCGGCCATCCCCCTCTATGGCTCGACATCGGTGACCACAGCGATCCGCCGGACCTTTCGCTACATTTTTCACGACGAGCCTGAAAGCGGCTACCGCCCTCGGCTAGAGACTCATAGCATCGACACTCCCTTCTCTCTTTTCGGCCGTACCGTCATCCCTGTTCCACTGCAACACGGTGGCGGCCACTGTTTCGGCTACCGCATCGGAAACGCGGCCTATCTCACCGACTGCAATGGCATCTCTGACGACTCGTTCTCACTGCTAGAAGGGCTCGACCTTGTTGTTCTCGACGCCTTGCGCTTTAAGCCACACCAGACCCATTTCAACATCCCCCAAGCGATCGAAGTGGCCAAAAAAATTGCCGCGAAACGGACTCTTTTGACTCATCTCAGTCACGATGTCGACCACGCCTATCATGGCGAAAAACTCCCCAAGGGAATTGAATTTGCCTTTGACGGACAAACGATCGTTTTGTCCGAAAGGGACGTAACATCCTGATTTCTCCTTGTCAGCCAGTAGCGCTTACGCGTACTATGAGAGACCGTTTGCTCACACCCACCCCAACGATGACGACGGCGTATGCATCAGGAAATCCGCCTGCACGGGCACATTAACGACGATATCGAATACTTCGCCACCGGTGCCGCCCGCGACATCTATCAGAGCTATTTCTATGAGGTTGCCGGTGACGGGCTCCGTTTCTTCTCCCCCGGAAACGAGCTTGTCCTTGAACCGGAAGGAGTCAGCCACCGCGGCAACGGTGGTTCGATCTGTGAGTACATGTTCGGGGTCGACCTGCCGCTGGCTGACCTTGCCAAAACCGATGTCTGCAACCGCCTCGTCCTCTATGGCGGGACCTATCAGGAGGGAGGCCACCTCCTCTTCACCCCTCAGACCGACGGCAACCGCAGCTACGAGCAAATTTTTTTTGAAGGCAACGCTGTTCGCAATTACTTCTTCTTCCTCACCGGTTCGGTTTCGGGGCCATCGCAGGAACAGCAAGAAGGAATCTTACGGCTACTCGGCAAACTCTTAAAACGCAGCACCTGCGTCGGCGAAGGAGAGGATGCCGGCCTCATTGATGAGATCTTCGGTCTGCTCGGCCATCGCAGTTCGTTCTACTTGATCAAACTCCTGCACAAAAAACACGCCATCTACCAACAGACCTTCAGCGAGCTCTATCACCGCTACAAATCAATCCCCGACAGCGAGTACGAACGACTACAGCAGTTGGCAGAGAAACTCGGGGTCAGCCGCTATCAGCAGGAGCGGATCCGCATCGACGTGATGTATAAACATCCCGACAACCGGCGGATCGTCGACGAATACAAAAATATTCTTATTGAGTGTGACCGCAAAGGCTCGATCAGCCGCCTCGAAAACGCCCGCCTCACCCGCCTAAAAACACTCTCGGTACGCAACAAGATACCAGCGGCGCTCTTCTACACCCTCGACGAGATGCTCAAGAATGACAAACACGTCGAGATTGAAGAGCAGGACTATCTCTCTGAAACCCGGCAGGTGCTTGAGGGAATTTTCCTGCAGGAGCACCTTATCGACGCCAGCATTGATCGCGACGATATGATCCGCCTGCTTCACGCTAAACGCAAGGCGAGTGACAACCGCGACCACACCTTTGAGCAGATCCTGCTAGAGACGGGCAAAGCCTGCGACGAGAAGATCCGCGACGGTGGCGATATCTCCCTACTCGAGAGTTTCTCCTATATCATCACCTACTTCGACCGCTACGATAACACCGCAGCCAATATCGGACAGCTCGCCTTCATGGAGAACGTCCGTCTGAGCGAAGAGATGATTCGCAGCCTGCTCGGCAACAAGAAAGAGTTCGACCTGCTCGGCGAGCCTCTCTTTGAACAGCTCATCTTCCAGCCCCTCTTTGAAAACAAGTACCTCGGCAAATTCGGCCGTAAGAAGATTACCCTCTTGCGACAGGGGCTGACCGCCATTGAACAGGGAAGCACTACCGTCAAAGAGCTCCTCGCTTCCCTCATGGTTGTCGGAAGCCATGAGAAGACCTACGGAATCCTCCTCGATCACATCAAAGACCGTATTCGCAACTTCTACTCCCGCTACAGCACCCGAGCCGAACAAAAAGAACTCCTTAAGGAGATCGAAGAGGAGTTACGCAACAAAGGTCTCATCAAAGAACCGATCTCAGCGCCACTCTTCTTTGACGTTGTGGTCAGTATCAAGAAGGAGTCGGTCTACCTCCACAACCTGCTGCCGAAGATCGTCGCCGAACGCGATGTCGCCCTGCGCGAAGACTTCCTCGAAAACAGCGGCCTCGACCGATTCTACGTCGAGGAACTCGAGCGTGAATACTACGAGCTCAACCACCTCGACCTCGACGATCTCTATCTCATCCGTAAGAGCCTGACCGACTGACCCCTTTTCTGAACCGGGTCATATCATCAACGGAGTTTTCGCTTCTGACGTGAGGCGCCCATGCTCCCGCTCCCCCTCTCTCAGACCCGCAACCTTGGCATCATCTCCCATATCGACGCCGGCAAAACGACGGTTTCGGAACGGATTCTCTATTTCAGCGGCGAGATTCATCGCATGGGCGAAGTCCACGACGGTGAAGCAACCATGGATTGGATGAAGCAGGAACAGCAGCGCGGCATCACCATTACCGCCAGCGCCACCTGCTGTCGCTGGAAGGAGGGGTGGCTTCAACTCATTGACACCCCCGGCCACATCGATTTCACCATTGAAGTTGAACGCACCCTTCGAATCCTCGATGGCGCAATCACCATCTTCAGCGCCGTCGAGGGGGTCCAACCTCAGAGTGAGGCAGTATGGCGTCAGGCCGACCGCTACGGTCTGCCACGTCTCTGCCTGATCAACAAGATGGACCGACTCGGTGCCGCCCCTCTCACTGTCTTGCAGCAGATAGAAACACGACTTGGAGCCAAAGGGTTGCTGATGCAGCTTCCTCTGGGGAGTGAACATAACTTCTGCGGGGTAATTGACCTGCTCAGCCGCGAGCAACTCCTCTTTAACGAAGACGGGAAAATGGAGATTCAGCGCCAGCCGCTGCCTGCTGAACGACGAAAAGAGGTCGAAGCGTCAAGAGAAAAGCTTCTCGAGACGCTGGCGGATGAAGATGACGCCATTCTCGAAGCCCTGCTCGAGGGGAAGGATCTGCCACTTTCGCAACTGAAAGAGGCTCTACGTCGCGAGGTGCTGGCGGGCCGCCTCTTCCCGGTCTTTCTCGGCGCAGCGCTGCGTAACATCGGGATCCAGCCGCTACTCGACGCCGTGCTCGACTACCTCCCCTCCCCTCTTGATCTCCCCCCTCTTCAGGCCAATATTCCCGAAACGGAGCAGGTCGAAACGATTCGGTGCCGACCAGACGCTCCCCTTTGCGCCCTCGCCTTCAAGGTCGCCAGCAACGAGGGACACAAGCTGACTTGGGCCCGCCTTTACGCCGGGCGGTTGAACGTTGGCGATCTGGTTCATCTTTCGAACCATCACAAAAGTGAAAAGGTCAGTCGACTTTTTCGCCTCCATGCCCAGAAGCGTGAGCGGCTCGAATCCGTTGAGGCAGGAGAGATCGTCGCGATCGGCGGTCTTAAGGAGGTGACAACCGGCAACACCCTGTGCAGTGCCGATCATCCCTTGCTCCTCCCAGGACTGCCCATCCCCGAAGCGGTGGTGAGCCTGGCGCTGGAGGCGGTAAGTCACGACGACCGGGAAAAGCTTCCGAAAGTACTGGAGCGTCTGCAGTGGGAAGACCCGACCCTGATCGTACGTGAGGATGGGGAAACGGGAGAACTGCTTATCTCAGGAATGGGAGAGTTACACCTTGAGATTGTTCTTGAGCGGCTACAGCGTGAGCAAGGGGTTCAGGTTCGTAGCGGCCGCCCGCAGGTGATTTACCGCGAGAGCATCGGCAAAAAGGTACGACACCGGGAGATTTATCACCGAGAGTTTGAAGGGAAAATCCTGCACGGTGAAATCGATCTGAGCCTGCGTCCTCTTGCTCGTGGCGAGGGCGTGCAGATCGTCAGCAAAGATGGAATCGACAGCGCCCTCCCTCGCGCTTGGCGCGAGGGGATCGCCACCACACTTCAAGCGCTCTGTCAGGGAGGGATCATCACCGGCTACCCCTGCACCGACCTTGAAATATGCCTTGAGGCGATCCCCTTTGTCGCCGGAGAAACCAGCGAACCCGGCTTACGGGCCGCGGCCCAGCGGGGAGGGACACTGGCGGTACGCCGTGCCGCGCCACTTTTGCTCGAACCGGTGATGCGACTCGAGCTAAGCGTCCCGACCGAAGACGCCGGACGGACTCTCGGGGGATTGCAGCAGAAACGAGGACGTATTGAAGGGCTGCAGAGTCAGAAGGAGATTGAACTGATCACCGCTTTTGTTCCGCTGACCGAGATCTTCGGCTACGCCACCGAACTCCGCAGCGCCACCCACGGCCGTGGCAGCTTCAACCTCAGCTTCTCACACTACGAGCCTGCTCCATCAGCAGAGCAGGCTCGATTCGGTCTCGCCTAGAGGCTCCCTTGGAGCCAGGCACTGATCGCCCGCTGTGTCGCTGGCCAACCCGCCCCGAGACGCTGCTCAAGAAAAGCGGCAAAGAGGCTGTCGAAGAGTTGCAACCCCTCTTCCACCACCGCCATCCGCTCGAAAAAAACCGCCTCGCGCTCACTCGCTGCATCGGTAAGAGCATCCTTCTCAAGATGCACCGCCGGCGCTCGGTAAGAGGCGAACTGAAAGAGTTCCCCTTTTAGGTTCAGTTTCCAGAGATTCTCGTTTTTTTCAAGATAGAGAACTGCCTCGCTGATGCTCTTGCCATTCTGCAAAGCGACACAAACTTCGCTGAAGTTGCTCTGTGGCCCGCTGACCGTCACCTTTTGCGTCCCCTCTTCTCCCCCACCACAGAGCACCAACCGGTCATTAAGGTAGGCGGTGAAGGTCTCCCCTTCCGCCGCAGGACCAGGTTGATCAATCCGCCAAGCGGCGCTGCCGTTCATGGTAGCGAACATCATCCAAAGGAGAAAGTCGTCACCGATCCAGCGATTGTCGCGGATCATCTCAAGAATTCCGTCCCCTCGGGCCCCATTGGCCTGCTGTAGCGCCTCACGACAGGTCGGCGACACGACGGAGAGAGCCCGGGCGTAGGGATGAATTGGGACAAGGCGTAGGCCGGGGAAACTCTGACGAAACTGGGTCTCGAAAAGATCGACGACCTTGGGGCTGAGATTCGCCAAGGTCAGACGCTGGCACCGAGTATCCCAGACGGCATCGAAAATCGCCGGGGTCGGCAAGGTCCGCGCCAGGAGTGAGCCATAGACCGCCTCCTTCAACTCTTCACGGCGCGCCTTGGGGACACGGTTTAATCCAGGGTTGGCAGCGAGAAAATCGCGCTGTGCCAACTCAAGATAGGAACGGAGTAGGGTCGGTGGAATACGACGCTGGTCCCGCCGTAATGAGAAGAAGAGATAATGATCACGACTGTACGCCGGAAGGGAAAAATCACCGACACTGCTGTCATCGAGTTCAACCCAACCGACGGAAAGTTCATCGGCGCTCTGATCGATATTGACAAAGCGACGAGCCATCAGGTGTTCCCCCACCCATGTCGTCAAGTCGCCGGAAGGAAGGTCCCCCTCGACCGCGAATTGGCTGATACTTACTGAATTGGCGAGAATTCCCATCACATATCACTCCTTGTGAGCTTGAACGTTGGTTGAAAAAGTGGGACAGACTAGCAGGTTTTTGCCAAAGAAAGAAGGGGCCAGCTGTTTCGCCGGCCCAAACCCAGATTGAGTTAAAGAAATTCTTTCTAAATCAGGCGTCGCCATCTTCTTGTCGCTACGATTTGGTAAATGAATAACCGTAAATGCTATTCTCTCATTAACTATCCTGAATGTTGACATTACCACATTAACCAAATACGAAACACGGTATGGTAATTGTATGTTTTCAGGATGTTGACAGCGATGTCAGCCTCTTGGGGTGTCCACAATGGGGTGGTCTCCCCACTTTATGGATTGGCGTTCATGAGGGGGCCATGGAACTCAAACCTTCAAGCAAGTGGCAACTCTACACCCTTTTCGCCCTATCGGGGTTCTGTGCTCTGGTCTACGAGGTTCTCTGGACCAAGTATCTCTCCTTGATTTTCGGCACGACCATGCCGGCGGTCAGCATAGTCGCCGCAACCTTCATGGGAGGTTTGGCGCTGGGGAGTTTTCTCATCGGCCGTCTTGCCGACCGAGAGGCAAACCTGCTACGTCTCTACGCCTTTCTTGAATTCGGCATCGCTATCTTTGCTCTTCTTTCGCGTCCCGGCCTCAATCTGGTGGAGGGGCTTTATGCCACCATTATCAACCTCTTCCCTGACCTCCCCCTTCTCACCCATGCCCTCCACTTCGGCATCGGAGCGGCACTGCTGATTCCACCGACCCTCTGCATGGGAGGAACCTTTCCTCTGATGTGCCGCTTCTTCGCCCGAAAAAAGTCGGGAGGCCAGATCGGCCGACTCTACGCCATGAACACTTTCGGCGCCACCCTTGGAGCCTTCGGCAGCGGCTATGTCCTCATCCCGAGTATCGGCCTGAGTTCAACACTCTATCTCGCGGTCATCTGCAACATCCTGATTGCCGTCGTCTCTTTGATGATGTCGAAGAAGATGGGACAGGCTCGCCATAGCGACGCCTCAGCCAGCAACCGGGAGCAGCAACCCCTTGAGGCCAAACAGCATCTCTTTCCCCTCACCTTCATCGGACTGATCGGATTCTGTTCTCTCGCCTACGAGATTCTTTGGACCCGTGTTCTGCTTCTCTTTCTCGGCAACACCACCTATGCGTTCTCGTTGATTCTAACGGCTTTTCTTATCGGCATCGCGGCCGGTGGTGCGGTTTATGCGCGCAAAGTCCACAAGGAACTCAACGAAAAGACCGTCATCACACAGCTCACCCTTCTCATGGGGCTTTCAGTCGCCTTTACCCTCCCTTTATACGACCGACTGCCACACATTTTCCTGCAGATTCACGCCCTCGTCGATGATCGCTGGTGGCTTCTCTCTCTGACTTCTCTCCTTGTCACCTTGGCCATTATCGGGTTGCCGGCACTCCTCTCCGGCTCTTTGTTGCCAGCAACCGTCGCCCTGATCGATCCAGGCCGGCTGCGCACCGGCGAGGGGGTTGGCCTGGTCGTCCTTTTCAACACCGTCGGCGCCGTACTCGGCAGCCTCGTCGCCGGATTCGCCCTTGTACCACTGGCCGGTGTTCAGGGGAGTTTCCGTCTGCTCTGCCTGCTCAATCTATTGCTCGGGCTTGCCCTACTCATCCGTTACCGTCCCGGCATGACTCGACGCAGAATCAGCCTTGCCCTTTGCAGCATAGGAATCTTTGCGCTCTTCTACGCTCCGCCCTGGAACCAGGAACTGATGAACAGCGGAGTTTACATCTACGCCCAGAAGTACCTGCAGATGGGCGGGCTCGAAAAGATTCTTGAGAACGAGAGACTGATTGAGGTCTTTGAAGGGCGCGATGCCACCGTCGCTTTGCACGAAAGCACAGACGGCCAGTTCCGCTTCTTTTCGGTTAACGGCAAGACCGACGGCGGCAACGCCATCGATATGGGAACCCAACTTTTGGTCGGGCATCTGCCGATGCTCCTGCACCCGAACCCGAAGCACTCTCTTGTCATTGGCCTTGGAACCGGAATCACCTTGCGCGGGCTTTCCGGTTATCCGGTTGAAACCATCGACTGTGTCGAAATTTCACCTGAGGTGGTCGAAGCATCACACTACTTCCGCGAAGAGAACGGTAATGCGCTGAATGACCCAAAGATTCGCCTCGCCATTGAAGATGGTCGCAATCTGCTACAGACCCGCGACACCCACTACGACGTGATTATCTCCGAACCCTCCAATCCGTGGCAGGCAGGCAACTCCAATCTCTTTACCGCTGAATTTTACCGTCTTGCCCGAAAACGCCTTAACCCGCAAGGGCTCTTCTGTCAATGGGTCGGGCTGTATGATATCACGTCCGACAATCTACGAACCGCCGCCAACACCTTTCTTTCGGTCTTCCCTCACGCTATGGTTTTTCGTGCCGGCAGCGATCTGATTCTTGTCGGCGGGGAAGATCCACTGACCTTCGATTTTACTCAAGTCAAAGAGCGGATGCAAAGACCGGTGGTACGTGAAGCACTAAAATTGGCGCAAATCCACTGCCCCAGTGATCTTTTGGCCCGCTACTATCTTTACAATGAGGAGCCGCTACGGCAAATTGCCAGGGGCGCCCCACTCAACACAGATGATCTGCCCCGGCTTGAGTTCTCGGCCCGCTTCAATCTCGGCGAGAAAACCCTCGGCGCCCTTCAAAGTGCCAATGTCGCCATGCTCACAGAAATCAGCGACAAGGTTTCTCTCCCCGTGGTCAATCTGGGAGAGAACAATCGAGAAATCAGTCAATCCCTCCAGATCCTCAGCCAAGGATATGCTCGGGCCGGACGTGATAACGTCTCTGACTATCTGAGAAAAACCGCCTTAAACCTCTGATCTGCGCCATTGAGTCCTCTAGAAACACGACGGGCCGGGATGTGCATTGCACCCCGGCCCGTCGCATTCGATCGTAAAACCTCTTAGCAGATACGCGGGAGCTGTTCACCTGCGAGCATCTCAATAGAACGCACGCCTCCGATGGAGGTTCGCATCCGCACCTTGCCATCCGCCACGGCAGTGACTTCACCGATAATCGCCGCATCACTCCCTTCACGATGCATCTGCATCGCCGCCAGTGCCGCCTCAGCCTGCTGAGGCGCAACGATCGCCAACAGTTTTCCTTCGTTGGCAACAAAGAGGGGATCAAGACCAAGAATGGAGCAGACCCCGGAAACTTCACTTCGCACCGGCAACGCCAGTTCGTCAAGGGTGATCTCCACCTGCGACTGACGGGCGATCTCCTTGAGGGTTGTCGCCACCCCACCGCGGGTCGGATCGCGCAGCACGTGCAGGTCAGCACCACAGACGCTAATCAACTCATCCACCAGGTGATTGAGCGAGGCACTGTCACTGCAAAGATCTGTCTCAAGAGCGAGCCCCTCGCGTCGAGCAAGAACCGCCATCCCATGATCACCGAGGGTACCATTGATGAGGATCTTGTCACCGACCTGGGCGCCGCTACCGCGGATATCGAGGTCGTGTTCAATCACCCCAACACCTGAGGTGTTGATGAAGATTTTATCCGCCTTGCCACGGGGAACAACCTTGGTGTCACCGGTGACAATGGCGACGCGGGCTTTCTGGGCCGCTTCTTTCATCGCCCCTAAAATCGTCTTGAGCTCCGCCACCGGCAACCCCTCCTCAAGGATCAAGCCGACGCTGATCGCCAACGGTCGAGCACCGGCCATGGCGAGATCATTGACCGTACCGTTGATGGCGAGGTCCCCGATGTTGCCACCAGGAAAAATCACCGGTTCGACAACGTAGCTGTCAGTGGTAAAGGCGAGGCGACCGTTTTGAGGCGGCAGCACCGCCGCGTCATTCTGATCACCGGGGGCAAGGTCACAAAGAAGAGGGACGATCAATTCATCAAGCAGCTGATGGCTCAAGCTGCCACCACTGCCGTGTCCCAGAAGAATCACATCGGATGTCACGCAAAACTCCTCATCGCGCCGAATAAGGTTCAGACGCCGTATTTGTATTCCGCCGCGCAGGTCCCCTCACTCGAGACCATGCAGGCACCAACCGGGTTCTCCGTGGAGCAGACCGTCTTAAAGAGCGGACAGTCACGGGGGGTCACCTTCCCTTTGAGGATCTCACCGCAGAGGCACCCCTTGTGCTCTTTCGGCTCTTCCACCGGTACCGGCAACGCCAAGGCCGCATCGAAGGGAGCGAACTCATCCCGCAACCGCAGCCCCGAGTCGGGGATCTCACCGATGCCCCGCCAGCGAGCATCACAGGGGGTAAAGACATCGGCGATGAGCTGCTGCGCTTTGAGGTTCCCCTGCGGCTTGACGATGCGGCTGTACTGGATCTCAAGACGCGCCTCGCGGGCGACAACCTGCTGCACCAGCATCAACACTCCCTGCAGCACATCAAGAGGCTCGAATCCGGTGATAACGCAGGGAACATGGTATTTCTTCACCAGCAGTTCATACCCTTGTGCCCCGATCACCGCTGAAACGTGGGCCGGACAGAGATAACCGTCGACCTGCAGATCCGGGTCACTGACCAGCGCCGCCATCGGGGCCGGCATCGTCTTATGGGCGGTCAGCACAAAGAAATTCTTCAGACCCTGACGCTGGGCCGTCAGCACCGCTCCGGCAATGGTCGGGGTCGTCGTCTCAAAACCAACCCCGAGAAAGACGACCTCTTTCTCCGGGAGGCTGGCGGCAAGGGCGACAGCATCAAGCGGGGAGTAGACGATGCGGATATCGGCACCATCCGCTTTCTCGCGCAGCAGACTGCTGCTTGAACCGGGGACCCGGATCATATCGCCAAAGGTGGCAATCACCGTGTTGCGGCGCCGGGCAAGAGCGACCGCTCGGTCGACATACTCAATCGGCGTGACGCAGACCGGGCAGCCAGGACCGGAGATCAGACGGATCGGCACCGGAAGCAGATTACGTAGTCCGTGCTGATAGATCGCCATGGTGTGGGTGCCGCAGACCTCCATAAGGGTAATCGACTGACGATAACCCGCAACCATCTCGGTGATACTGTCAAGGAGTTTGCGCGCGACGGCGGGGTCGCGGAATTCACGACTGTAGTTCATTCGGCCGCCATCCCCTGATCGAGCATCTCGCGAAAGAGTTTCAAGGTCTCTTGCGCATCTTCTTCGTCGAGTTTTTCGATGGCAAAACCGGCGTGAATCAAGACGAAATCACCGACCTCAACCCCCTCGACCATCATCAGACTCGCCTCACGCCGCACCCCATCAATCTCACAGGTCGCGGTCTCACCGTCGATCTTCTCCACCCGCATCGGAACTCCGAGACACATCGCTTAGGCTCCTTTGCTATCGGCGGCGGCCTTCTTGCCAGCCACCCCCTGACGTAGCCAGGTGTACCAGGCCTCCATCCCTTCTCCCGAGTGGCAAGAGAGTTCGAGGATGGTGATCTCGGGGTTGACCTGTCGGGCAAACGCTTTGCACTTCTCAACATCAAACCGCAGATGCGGCAAAAGGTCGATCTTGTTGATGAGCATCATTTTTGCCGCCCGGAACATCTGGGGATACTTGAGCGGCTTGTCCTCCCCTTCAGTCACCGAAAGGACCGCCACCTTGAAATCTTCGCCGAGGTCAAAGGAGGCGGGACAGACGAGATTGCCGACGTTCTCGATCATTAGCAAGTCCGTGGCGTTAAGGTCGAAGGTCTCGACTCCGTGGCCAACCATGTGGGCATCAAGATGACAACCGGTACCGGTGTTGATCTGCAACGCTGGCACGCCGGTGGCGGCGATGCGGTCGGCGTCGTTGGCGGTCTGTTGATCCCCTTCAAGAACGGCAAAGCAAATCTCCTCTTTCAGATCACTTAAGGTCCGTTCGAGAATCGAGGTCTTTCCCGAACCGGGAGAGCTGACCAAATTGAGGACGAAAAGTTCTTTATCGGCAAAAAGCTGCCGATTGTTCCCCGCCAGGCGGTTATTTTTGGCGAGAAGGTCCTCTTCGATCTTGACGGTCTTGCCATCATGATCGTGCTTATGGTCGTGGTGATGGTGTGAGGCCTCGGCGGGGCCGCATCCGCAATCAATACACATCGCTTATTCGATCTCCATTTCGATGACGCGCAACTCCTCCCCCTGCAGGCGCTCCAGCGCATAACTGCCACAGGTCGAACAGTTGAAGGTCGTGGTGTCTAAATCGATGTCGGCGCCACAATCACGGCAGCGCCCCTTCCCCTTGACCTGCCGAATCAGCAGTTCGCTCCCGGCAAGCAGGGTCCCCTCGCAACAGACTTCGTAGCAGAAGGCGACGGAATCGGGGATCACGCCGGCGAGATCGCCGATTTCGATGGTGACGCTGAGAACTCGCTGCGCCCCTTGGCGGCGAGCGTTCTCTTCGGCAATCTCGACAATACTGCGGGTAATCCCCAGTTCGTGCATCCAACAACTCCGCTAGAAAATAAAAAAACGACGAAAAATCACTATAATGCCACTGTTTACAAAAATGCAAGAGGGCAACGCTCCACAGACACGTATACAGCACTTCACGGATCGATTGACCAGAGCCGCCCCCCTCACGTATCATGAGAGCAACCTATACCTTGGCAGGAGAGACCCTATGGCATTCCATCTTAAGACCCGCATCTGGCAGACCGGCGCCCTCGACTGGTGGGCGATGCTCAATAACGAAGATGTCTACCTCGGCAGCCGCGAATTCCCTCTGCCGCCTGAAGAGGGGGATGAGTGGACGGTGCGCAGCACCGGCGACCGCTTCAAGATCAGGGACGGTGAGATCGTCCACCTCGGCAATTTCCCGGTTGAGGACGCGTTCCCCTGGTGAGTGCTCTAGAGGTCGTGCAACTCCCCGTCGGCACGATGGCCAACTTCACCTATCTCGTCTATGATCCAACCATTGGCGAGGCGGCGGCGGTTGACCCTTCCTTCGGCACACAGGAGCTGTTGCGCGAACTCACCGCGCGGCAGCTGAGCCTGCGCTGGGTCATCAACACCCACGGACATCACGACCACATCGCCGGCAACACGGAACTCTGCACCGCAACCGGGGCCCGACTAGCGGCGCACCCGGCCGATCTTCCTGAGGTTGCCAGGGCTTTAAACGACGGTGACCGGATCGCCATCGGCACGGGTGAACTTGAGGTGATTCACACCCCCGGCCACACCCCCGGCTCGATCTGCCTGCGCAGCGACACGGCGCTAATAACCGGCGACACACTCTTCGTCAGTCGGGTCGGCCGGGCCGACTTTGACGGCAGCGATGTCACGACCATGTACCATTCTCTGCAACGCCTCGCTGCTTTGCCGCCGCACCTGCGCATCTATCCCGGACACGATTACGGGCCGACTCCTACCTCAACCCTCGCCTGGGAAAAAGAGAACAACCCTTACCTGCTATGCTCGGATCTTGCGAGTTTTATCCGTCTGCGCCTCGCTTGAGGCGGATTCTTCTACTTTTCAGGAGCGGTTCCCATGGCCATCACCCTGCTTGATATGCTGCTCAACGCCCAGTTGATCAACCGCCATCAGTTCGACGAAGCACTGCAGAACCGGGTCCTCTATGGGGGGCGCATCGGGACCAGCCTGATTGAACTGGGGTTCGTCGATGAGGAGACCCTCGCCCGCTTTCTCAGCAGTAAGTTGTCCGTCCCCTACGTCCCACCGCAGCGTCTCCTCAACATCCCGGAGAACGTCATCGCCCTGATCCCGCAGGATCTTGCCCTGAAGTACAAGGTGATCCCACTGCGCCTTGAAGGGAAACGACTGCACCTGGTGATGTCAGACCCTGCCGACCTCACCGCTGTCGACGAGATTGCCTTCGCCAGCGGATACCTGATCTTCCCTTTGATCACCCCTGAGGTCCGCCTCATGCAGGCTCTTGGCAAATACTACGAAATGCCGGTAAGCAGTCGCTATCAGGCGATCCTCGACCGAATCAGCACCGCCCCAACGCCTCCCCCCGCCGTCTCTTTACCGGTGGAGGTTGAAGAGCACCTCGAAGAAGCGGAAGTGGTGGAGGACCTCCTCGATGAGCCCGCAAGCAGACCGGACACCCCGCCGGACTGGTCGGAGCGGATGGAAAACTACTCCGTCGACAGCCTGTCGCAGAAGCTTGCTTACGCTGAAGACCGGGAGCAGATCGCCGACCTCTTGATCCAAGCCCTACGACGCAAGTTCGACCGCGGCGCCCTTTTTCTTATCCGCAAAGAGACCGCCTCGGGCTGGCGCGGTTTTACCAACCACGAAGAGACCACCTCTCTCGATACGCTGCACATCCCGCTGATGCGTCCTTCGATCCTCAAGACCGCCCTAGAAGGACACAGCTACTATCTCGGCAGTCTCGAGAGCTCCCCCCTCAATTCCCGACTCACGGCAGCCTTCGGCGACGAGTGGCCCTCGACGGTTCTGGTCATGCCGCTGTCGATTATGGGGCGAGTGGTCTGTATTCTCTATCTAGAGGGGGGAGGAGCATCACTGAAGGAGTGGGTTCCCAACCTGCAAAAGCTGCTCAACAAAGCAGCCCTTGCTTTTGAGATTCTGATCTGTCGTGACAAGATCCTGATGAGTTAAACGAAGAGACTAGCGCGGCGCAGCGGCCGGAACAGGCGAGGAATTGAGATCACCGTAAAGATACTGGAGGATTGCCGCCAAGGTAAAGCCAGCGGTCTCACTGCGCAGAATACGGGGACCAAGAGATACCGGCAGGAATCCGTGTTCTTGAGCCAACGCCGCCTCCTCAAAAGAGAAGCCCCCTTCCGGCCCCACAAGAAAAGCGATGGCAGAGGGAGGCTCACAGGGTAAGACCTGCGAGAGGGGCACACTCCCCTCCTCCCAGAGCATCAACTTCAAGGGCGCCTTTTCTTTTTCCAGGGCCTCAACCAACGATGAAGGCCGGTCAAGCGACGGCAGAGATGGCCGTCGACATTGCCGCGCCGCCTCCTGAACAATCTTCTCCCAACGCGCCGCCTTGGCGCCGCCCTTCACACGCTGGGTTCGCTGGCTGAAGATCGGTGTAAAACGCTTCACCCCAAGTTCCGTCCCCTTCTGCAACACCAACTCCATCTTCTCCCCCTTGGGGAGCCCCTGAAGCAGATGCAGGCGAAGTGGATGTTCCTCTTCGCTCCAACGAGCAAGGGGTTCCGCCAACCCCTGCTTCTTCCCCATCCGGGTGATCCGAGCGTGACAGAGGGCACCACCTCCATCGAGCAATATCAACTCGTCACCAACGGAGAGACGCAGAACCGTCCGCAAATGGTGCAGAGTCCCATTCTCTAAAAGGATCGGTGTCGCTGCCAAGGCAGAGGGGGGGACAAAGAAACGATGCACAACAAACTCAGCGGCGGTAGACGAGGCAAGACCACTCTTCGCGATGAGTAATCTGCGGAGGCTGGGCGAAACGACCATCGAAAGCCTGCCGCACAAACCCCTCCTTCTCCTGCAGTATCCCCGAAAGAACCAGAAGGGCTCCAGGAGCGAGACGCTCAATGAGGGGATCGGCGAGACGCACATTCTCTTCGGCGAGGATGTTGGCAAGAATCAGATCGAAGCCGACGTCAAGCTCTTCGAGGGGAGCTCCGGTGAGTTCGACCGTTTGCTCAACATGATTGACCTCGCAGTTTTCACGGCTGGTCAAGAGCGCCTGCTCTTCGATATCGCAGGCGAGGACCCGCTCGGCTCCAAGGGCGGCGGCAGCAATGGCGAGGATCCCCGAGCCGGTCCCGACGTCGAGAACCCGTCGAGGAGGCTCCGCACTGTCAAAAGCCTCAGCGACCGCTTCAAGACAGAGCCGGGTCGTCCCGTGAGTGCCGGTGCCAAAAGCCATTCCAGGGTCGAGAACGACAACGATATCATCCTCTTGGGCCGCAAACTCTTCCCAACTCGGTCTGACGACGAGGTGGTGACCGATGCGGACGGCGCTGAAGTGCTGCTTCCAACCTTGAGCCCAGTCCTGAGCTCCGACCTCGACCGCCTGCGCCGAAACCGTCCGCCAATCGGGATAAAAAGGCGCCAACCGCTGCATCAGTGCATCGACCTCACCCAACAAAGAAGCGGTGTCGTCACATTCGAAATACGCCTTGAGCTGCTGCTCTCCCTCGGGGAGTTCATTCGGATCGGGAGGGATGAACGTGTCAAGAGCCCGCTCTTCGACAGTCACGCCGGCAGAACCGAGAAGAACCAGTTCACTGGTCACCAGATCAATAGCCGCTGCGGGAACCGTCACCAGAATTTCAATCCATGGGGTCATCATGGCCCCTGTTTAGCAGATCAAACCACAACGACGCAACAAAATTCCCTTGACAGCAGATTCCCCAATAAAGTCTAATCTAAGAAGACTTAATGAGCGGATTACCTTATATGATCCAATTCAGACAAAGAGCGTCTCCAGGGATGACTTCCTACAGCTGTCTTCATGAAAAACGAAAAGAACGATTGCACCCCCCAACAGAACTGCTAGACTGAGAGAGGTTTCTCATGAGGACTGTCCATGCTTGAATCGCAACCTGTCTTTCTTCTCTCTGACGCAACAGGTGAAACCGCTGAAAAGATGGTCATGGCGGCCCTCACCCAGTTTCGCGGTAAGGAAATACAGCTTAAGCGATTCAGCAACATCCGCAATAAAAACCAAGTTTATGAAGCGTTAGACGAGGTCCTCAAGAAAAGGGGGCTGGCGGTTTACACCATCGTCAACCGAGAGCTGGCCCAATTGGTCCATGATGAGTGCGACGCTCTCGGACTCCCCCATCTCGACCTGCTAACCCCTCTTCTCATGCGCCTTTCGCAGTTCATCGGGCTTTCTCCCCGAGAAACACCGGGGCTGCTGCATGGGGTCGACGACGCTTATTTCCGTCGGATTGAGGCGGTGGAATTCACCGTCAAGCATGATGATGGACAAGAGACCCGGAACCTCCCCAAAGCCGATATTGTTCTGGTCGGGGTCTCCCGAACAAGTAAAACACCGCTCTCCATCTACCTCTCGCACCGAGGTTGGAAAGTCGCAAACATTCCGCTGGTCAAGGGAATCGCACCACCGGAAGAGCTGTTCAAGGTCGACCCGGCCCGTGTTGCAGGTCTGCTCATCGACCCACAACGCTTGATGGAGCTACGCGCCGCAAGGCTGCGCAATCTCGGGCAGGATCCTCGTACGGCCTATGCCGATTTTGAAGAGATTGAAGATGAGCTGCGAACCGCCAAAGGTCTCTTTCGCCGTCACCGCTGGGCCGTGATCAACGTAACCGGCAAAGCGGTCGAGGAGACGGCCAATGAAGTGTTGGTCAAGCTCCATCTCAAATAGAGAACAAAAGATTCTGCCGCCATGCGGCTGACCCACCGCAGCCTTTGGCTGCCGTCAGGAAGGAGAAACAGATTATGCGTATTCTGGTCGTCGAAGACGAAAAGAAAGTCGCCAGTTTTATCAAACGCGGCCTCGAAGAGGAAGAGTTCAGTGTCGATGTCGCTTACGATGGTGAAGAAGGTCTTTACATGATCGAGACCAACACCTACGACCTGATCCTCATGGATATCATGCTCCCGAAAATGGACGGCCTTGAGGTTGTTCAAGCGATGCGCACCAAAGAGATTAACGTCCCTGTCCTTTGTCTCACCGCCAAGGATTCGGTGGACGATATCGTCTCTGGGCTCAACTCCGGCAGTGACGATTACCTGACCAAACCGTTTGCCTTCGCCGAACTCCTCGCCCGTGTTCGGGCGTTGCTGCGCCGCGGTACCAAGGAGCGTGGTGCCGAGGTCAACTACGCGGATCTACGCCTCGACCCTGTCGCCCATAAGGTCTGGCGTGGCAACAACGAACTCGACCTCACCGCCAAAGAGTACGCTCTGCTCGAATATTTCATGCGTAACGCCGAACAGGTCTTGACCCGGACCATGATCGCCGAGCATGTCTGGGACTACACCTTTGACTCCTTTACCAATATCATCGACGTCTATGTTAACTATCTGCGCAAGAAGGTGGACCGCGAATTTGACCGCAAATTGATCCACACCGTCCGAGGTGTCGGCTACGTACTCAAAGAGGATTAGCGTGCCGCTACGATCCATCCGCCTGCGCCTGACCTTCTGGTCTGCTCTGACCCTGACCGCCATCATGGCGGTCAGCGGCCTGGCGTGGCATTTTACCCTGAGCTCCAGCAGCTTAAAACATATTGACGATCGACTCGAGTTGATCGCCGTTGATGTTGCGGCGTATCATCACACCGAGCATATTGAGCCGATCCCTACGGACGACTGTCAACGTCTTGAAGGGTTCTTACGCAGTCACAACTGGGGTGAATTCGTTCAGATCCTCAACGAACGGGGCTCTATCTCCTGCGCCTCGTCCAACCTTGAGGGGTTCCACCTCCCGCTTAGCAAGGAGGCTCTGCAACACCTCGGCAACGGTGAAGCCACCTACGAAACCATCGACAGCAATCAAGGCTTCGCCGTACGCCTGCTGACCCTGCCAGTGATTAAGGGTGGGCACCTCTTCGACATCATTCAAGTCGGGCAGGACCTTAGTCCCATGGAGAAGACCTTGAGCGCGGTTCGCCTCAAACAGGCCCTCTTCATTCCGGCCGCAGTCATCCTCTTCTCTCTCGGTGGCTGGTTCCTCGCCGGTCGGGCCTTGGCACCGGTTGATCGCATCACCCGGGCCGTCCAGAAAATCAATGCTGAAAATCTCGATCAGCGCCTCCCTCTGAGCAAAAGCAGCGACGAAATTTCTCGACTCACGGAGACCTTCAACTCCATGCTGAGTCGCCTTAAAGAGCAGTTTCACAAAATGAAGCAGTTCTCTGGGGATGCCTCGCATGAGCTGCGAACCCCTTTGACCATCCTGCGCGGAGAAACAGAAGTGGCGCTACGCTGGGCCAAAGAACCGGATGAGTTTCGTGAAATCCTCCGTTCCAACATGGAAGAGATTGACCGCATGGAACGCATCATCGAGAACCTATTGACGCTCGCCAAAAACGAGGAGCTTAAACGTAATCTTGAGCTGCAAGAACTCAGTCTCAGTGATCTCTTGCAGGAGCTCTACCTCAGTGGCAATATCTTGGGCGAGAAGAATGAGGTCAGCGTCCGCCTCAACCTTGAAGTTGAAACCGAAGTCACGCTGCGCGGTGACGAACTGCGACTACGTCAGCTCTTCCTTAACCTGATCTCCAACGCCGTCAAATATACCTCCAGCGGCGGTACGGTCACCATCGGTCTGACTTGCACAGACGATGCTGCGGTGATTACCGTCACCGATACCGGCGTCGGAATAGCCCCGGAACATTTAGCGCTAATCTTTGACCGTTTTTACCGTGTCGACAAAGCCCGCAACCGCAATGACGGGGGGAGTGGCCTCGGCCTTGCCATTGCAAAATGGGTCGTCGATGCCCACGAAGGAACGATCCACGTCGCTTCAATCCCCGACGAGGGGAGCACATTCACAGTCTCCCTCCCACTCGCCGGTCCCGCAGAACAGAACCGGGATGTCTTCATCTAACTCTTTCAACAGCGTCGCTTGTCATCCATCCTCTCTTCTGGCATGATGCCGGCAATCCTATTTATACGAGGCTGTATGACACTCCCCCCGATTCTGACCCACGCTAAGGACCTTGCGCCCCTGGCCGACGAACTACGTCGCGAAGCAGTCATCGCTGTCGACCTTGAAGCCGACTCGATGCACTCCTATCGTGACAAGGTCTGCCTGATCCAATTCACCACGTCGCAACGTGATGTGCTTGTCGACCCGCTCGCCTGCGGCGATCTTTCCGCGCTCAAACCAATCTTTGCCGATCCAGGCATCCGAAAGATCTTTCATGCCGGTGATTACGACATCCGCTCGCTGCATCGTGATTTCGGCATTGAGGTCATCGGCCTGTTCGACACAATGATTTGCAGCCAGTTCCTTGGTGAAGAAAGGATCGGCCTCGCCGACGTTCTCGGCAAATACTTCTCCATCGAATTGGACAAGAAGTTCCAGAAAGCCGACTGGTCAAAACGCCCGTTAAGCCCTGAGATGATCGCCTACGCCGCCGAAGACACCCGGCACCTGCATCAACTTGCGATTCTCCTAGAAGAGAAAATCAACGCGCTTGACCGTCTTGAGTGGGTCAAGGAAGAGTTCGCTTTGCTCGAAAAGGTGCGCCACAGTGAAAGCGATGGCCCTCTCTTTTTACGCATCAAGGGAGCGGCCCTGCTCGACCCTCTCGCCCTTGCCATCCTTGAGGAACTCCTGCTCTGGCGCAATGAGGTCGCTCAACGCCGTGACACTCCGGTCTTCAAGGTATTCGGCAACGCACCATTACTGCAAATCGCCCGCAATGCCCCGAGATCCCTACAAGGGCTGGTAGGAATTGAAGGGGTCTCCCCTCGCCATGTCGATCGCTATGGACGGCAGATTCTGCAAGCCGTGGAGAGGGGCCTCGCCCTCCCCGAGGCACAACGCCCACGCTACCCCCGCCCCCCCCGACGAGAGAAAGACCCCGCTGCCGACAAGCGACTGACCAAACTCAAGGGGTGGCGCAAGGAGATGGCTGAAAGCCTCAATATGGACCCGGGGATCGTCATTAACAACGCTCTGCTCGAAGAGATCTCCCGCCGAGCCCCCCAGACCTCGGAGCAGTTGGCGCAAGTTCCGATGCTCAAGCGTTGGCAGCAGAAGATCCTCGGTATCGGCATCCTGCAAACTCTCAATGGGAAGTGAGCGTAGATGCTTGATCCTGACCTTGAACGTCTGTTGCACCAGGTCGCGCCTCTCTCCCCCCCGAAAGAGGCGCGACGTCTTTTCCACGGACGCGGTCACATGTTCCCCGGTCTTGAAGATATCGTCCTCGACGCCTACCCCCCTCTTCTGTGGCTCGTCCTTTACGCCCCCCGCCCTGATGGCTGGTTACAACAACTCGCCATAGAGCTAAGACGGAAGTTCCCCAGTTTCAGCGCCTTGGCGGTGCAACACCGCTACCGCCCCAAGACACCACTTGAGCTTCTCTACGGCGAGCTTCCGACTCCTGTCGTTGCACGCGAACACGGTCTCTCTTACCTTCTGCGGCCGGGGCAGGGTCAGAACATCGGACTTTTTCCCGACATGGCAAATGGCCGGATCCTTGTTGCCGAACGCGCAAAGGGGCGACGTGTCCTGAACCTTTTCGCTTACAGCTGCGCCTTTTCAGTTGCCGCCCTCGCCGCCGGGGCCGACAAGGTTGTCAATGTCGATATGAACCGCAGTCTGCTCAACCTCGGGCGGGAGAACCACCTTCTCAATGGCCTCGACCTTCGCCGCGCCAGCTTTCTCTGTCACAACATCTTCAAATCTTTCGGACTGCTGCGTCGCCTTGCCCCCTTTGATCTGGTGGTCCTTGATCCTCCCGGCGAGCAGGGGGCAAGTTTTCAGGCAATGCGAGACTGGCCAAAACTGCTTCGCCGCCTTCCCGAGTGGCTTGCTCCCGATGGCGAAGTCATCGCCTGCATCAGTACCCCCGACCGTCCCTCGGCTTTTCTCACCTCAGCCTTCGCCGAATCTCTGCCACAAATCGAAATTCTTCAGCAGTTCGGTGCGGGCCCCGACTTCCCCGAGACCGACCCGGAGAAGGGGCTGCAGATTCTCCACGGACGGCTCCCTCCGTCACAAGGGGTTGCACAACCGCAAGAAAGTACTTAGATTAACCTAGTATCCTTTTTTGAACCGGGATTTCTTCATGACCGAGGCTCTCCATCTCCCTGCCCCCTCTCCCGATCTGGTGCTGGCGGTTGACCAGCGCGGAGAGATTCGCTGCCTGCGTTGCTCGCCGCAGGTGGCGCCGCATGTCAGGGATGCCTCCGGCTTTTCCGGCACCCGGCTTGAACGTTTTCTCGCCGCGACAACCCCTCCACTGGCCGAGCTGGTTATCGAGGTGGTACGTGAGCAGAAACCTCTCACAGGCATTCTTCTACGCCTCCCCGAGACGGCTGACTCTCCCACCCTCAATGTCGACCTTACCCCCGGCGGACTGACGAACGACTTTCGTGCCCAGCAGGTTCTGCTTACCTTCTCCCGCCCCACGTCATCGACACCGCCCCCGGAGCACTACGGGCTGGTCGGAGAGAGTCCAGCCTTGCGCGAGCTGCTGCGCAAGATCGAGCTTTATGGGCCGACCGATGCGGCGCTGATCGTCACCGGTGAGACCGGAACCGGCAAAGAACTCGTCGCCAAAGCCCTGCATGATGCCAGCCATCGCGACAACGCCCCTTTCGTTGCCGTTAACTGCTCGGCGATTTCTGAGGAGCTTCTTGAATCGGAACTTTTCGGACATGAAAAGGGAGCGTTTACCGGCGCGGTCCGCAGCCACCGCGGTCGCTTTGAGCGCGCCGACGGCGGGACCCTCTTTCTCGACGAGATCGGCGATATGCCGCTGCACACCCAGACCCGTTTGCTCCGTATCCTTGAGACCGGCGAGGTAGAACGGGTCGGCGGTGAACAGGTGAAAAAGGTCGATGTCCGGGTGGTTGCCGCCACCAACGTGCCGCTGGAGCAGGCGGTAGGCGAAGGGAAATTTCGCGCTGACCTCTACCATCGTCTCTCTGTGCTGCGCTTGCATCTTGCACCGCTTCGACAACGCAGCGACGACATTCCGCTTTTAGTCGCGCACTTTCTGAAAGAGTTAAGTACCAAGTATGGTCGCACCATCCAACGCCTGACCCAGGAGGCGATGGAGCTACTGCAATCCTACCTGTGGCCCGGCAACATCCGCGAGTTGCGCAACATCATTGAGCGAGTTTTCATCGAGACCCAAAACGAGGTAATTGGGGTGCGGGCCTTCTCTGAATGGGTGCAGGAACGCCGCGCCTTCTCTGCCGGTATCGCACTGCCAAAGCCGGAGAAGATTGCTCCCCCCTATCCGTTGCTCACCGAGCTTGAGGAACGCCACCCCAATCAACTCCTTGATCTCGATGCAGAGACAATCCGTGTCGCCTGGCAGGCAAGCCACGGCAACCTCAGTGCAACGGCACGGCACCTCGGCATCCATCGCGCCACCCTCTACCGCCATCTTGATCGTCTTGGCCTTGACCGTGAGGCCCTCTCTACTCCCTCTGAAGCAGGAGCGCCCCCATGACTCGAGAAGAACTGGCCCAATTTGACGGCCGACAGGGACAAAAAGCCTATGTCGCCGTGAACGGAAAAATCTACGATTTTAGCGCAAGCCCCCTTTGGCAAGAGGGAGACCATCAGGGGTCACATCAGGCCGGTTGCGACCTGAGCGAGGAGTTGCGCTCCGCCCCCCACGTGCGCGCCGTTATTGAACGCTTCCCCGTCGTCGGTGATCTTGAGGAACCGTCTGCCGACAATGATGCAACAAGCTCCAACAAGACAAAGACCATTGGGGGCATCTTTCTCGTCATCATCATCGCCCTACTGGTTGCACTGCTTCGCTGATTCAGAGTCTCAGAAACCTTTGAAGAACAAAAAAGCCGAGCTCTTTCGAGCCCGGCTTTTTTGTTCTTCATTTAAACGAACCTGCTATGGCCGCTGAATATTCGCCGTTGCATCATCATTATCGAGATAATCTGCGGCGGCCCCGGCAGCAAGAACAATCTCACCGTCAAAGGCACCATCCATCAGATACTCGAGCGAATCAAAGATCAAACGCTTGGTGTAATAGCTATTGTGAGCCCAAGCCCCCGGATCATGAGCCAGCAAATTGAAGTTGAACGCAGCCCCCATGGTCGGTTTGCCGGTGGTCGCATCACCCCAATTTTTGAAGCCGTTGCTGCGGTCGATTTCAACCGCATCAAGAGTTCCACTGCCATCGGTGTCGTTGAAGAAGTAGGGGTAGCTCGCGGCAAAGAAGATCCCTTTTGCCTGAAGAGCCGTCTCAAGAACGTCGAGGGCCGCCTCGAAGTTTTCTTCTTCGGTGTTGAGGAAATCAGCCGCTGCCTGAACGTCTGTCGCATCGCCCCCTTCGGCGACAAATGCCGCACCATGGCTTCCGTCATGGCACTCGATACAGATGGTTGAGGTAATTGCGGTAATTTTGTCGGTAGTATCGTCGACGTCAACCGGAAGGAAAAGGTGCCCTGCGTCACTGGTCATGTGACAACCGACGCAAGGACCGTTGGTCCCGTTCGCCGCCTCGTAATCCGCCAGATCGGCATCGGTTCCCATCCCGATCTGATCGTGGGCATAATAGGAAACGTTGGCGTAGTCGTCTGTTGCTGAGTCACCATCAACATCATACTCATAACCGGTGGCGGCAAAGACCGTCCCGCCCGCGGCAAGGTAGTGAGAGTTGATAAAAGAGAGGTTGCTGAAATCGCCTGTCGATGCGGCAATGGTATCACCACTCTCACGTCCCGTATGACATGCCATACAGACGTTGGAGCCGTTGATATCAGGATAGGTTGTGCCATAATCCGCGGTCACCGGGCCAGGATTCCTTAAACCACCAGAGTTGTCACTGTGGCAGCCCCAGCAATAGAGCAGTTCATTCTGTCCAGAACCTGTTGTTGAAGACCAATCCACCAGATGCGAGAAATCATTATCAAGCGGATCGTAGACAACGTCATTGGTCAAATCATCATCATTATTGAGTTTTGTTGCATTCAGGTAGTTTTGCAAACCCGTTGCGGTATGACACCGTTGACAATCAGCACGCCCTGTACGATCACCGGGAACCGTGTCCTCTGTTTTATCCCAGTCGTAATGCACCCAGCCTGGTGCCTCGGCATCCGTCGTTGACGCCGCGATCATCGCGGCTGTCTGCGTCACCGTACGATCCATATCCTGGGCAGGGTCGGCCCAATACTCCATAACAGCTTTTTTTTGCTCGAGCAAAAAACCACCATGGGCCGAGCTTGCCCACTGATCGTTGATCGTCGTCGTCTCATTGTCAGCGCGAATCTCTTCCACCGCATGGACGTCGTGGCAAACAAGACAGCTGCTCTTGCCACTCACCTCGTCCGCATCAACAACATAGCCTTCAATCTCATCGGTCGTTGCCGGATCGTCATAGTGAGTATCGGCAATCACACGCATATGGCGATCTTCGTGATAGATCATCCCGTCTCGAGTCGCGGGATCTCCCTTCTCACTCATGTGGCAGGTGACGCAGGTCTCGTATTCGGTCTCAAAAAGCAGGCCACCGGCGTTATGGGGATTATGGCAGGTGCGACACTGAACCGAGGTTCCGTCCTCGACAGGAAGAACGATCGCTTCAAGCTGGGCAACCGTCGTAACGTCTTTGTAGAGACGTCCTCCTTCGTCAGTATGACACTTGGAGCAAACAGCCCCATCACGAACCCTCGCTGTGGCGTGACGTGAGGCGGTGTACTCGGTGTAGATATTGTCCGCCTGAGGATGGTAGGTCAAATGGCTTTCAGGCAGAGCATCGTGACAGCTCCCGCAGACGGCGGCATCCGGAGAAGGGACAGGAATCGGGCCGACCCCGAAGTGCTCCTCACCGGCACCGTGACAATTTTCACAGGTTACAGCAGCAAGCCCCACATGTCCGTTTGCCGCATCAGAGGGAACATCCGCGGCATCGATCAGTTCCTCCAGCCCCTGACCATCCCCAAGCGGATCATGGCAACCGAGACATTCAGACTCAGAGGACGCCGCAATATGGTCGCTGTGGATTACATGCTTGCCGCTGAGAAAATCCGTAACCTCTCTTGAACTCCAGGAGAAACCTTCATGGCAGCCGATACAGGTGGCGGCGCCGACATAGGCAAGACCATTGGCGTCACGGCCGTACTCGGCACGATCGCTGATCACGGTCCCGGCGTTGACAACGGTGTCAGATTCGCGGTCACTGCCACAACCCCAGAGGGGGGCGATGGCCGTCGCCGCTAGGGCAATCAGAGCTAGTTGTTTTGCTCCTCGCATCTTAAGTCCTCCTTGCGTGCGTTGATAAGTGGGTAACATTAATGGCAGCGCCGGCAGGTACGGCCGTTGCTGGCGTTATTTAGGTTTTCAGCGATATCTCCCCACCCTTTGGGGTGTGGGTTGATACCAAGGCCACTCTTGGAACTGTGGCAGGTCAGGCAGATATCCCCTTCGGGATGACAAGCCTGACAACTTGCCAAAGAGCGGCGCGCCTCACGACTATGCTCGTAGGACCAATCGTGAGTCGGCAGCACCGAGTTGACGTGACAGCTCTGGCAGGAGTCTTCGCTAAAGCCCTCGTGGGCACTGCCAGAGATGCTGATGTCGCTCCAACCGCGACGGTGCGATTTGATCGCCAGATCGGCCGGAGCAAAGGAGTCATGGCACTCGGTGCAGGAGTTGACTTCGTGGCAGCTGCTGCAGAGCTGTTGGTCGGTACGGGCGGCGATGGGATGGCTGACCATGAAGTCCGAGCGATGGACGTTGGTCATCGCGTTACCGAAGCTCCCCTGCTCATCGGCAGTCCCGGCGGCATGACACTCGAGACAGAAGTCCTGCTCATGACAGCTGGCGCAGTCGTTGCCCTGCTTTCTCGCCTCACGTGCGTGTTGCAGGCTCCAGACGGCACCATGGGTCTTCAGACCGGAGAACTCGACGTCATCGACATAATCTTGATCGTGACAGTCGAGGCAGACCGTGGTTAAAGGAAGAATGTCATCCGCATCGACCAGATGGCAGGCAGAACATTGCGCCGCCGGCACGATGCGTAGGTGGGCGGCGTGATCAAACTCCGCCGCGAAAAGCGGAGTCGCCCACAAGATCAGAATGGCGCAGATAGCGCGGATCATATCGGCACTCCTTTTCAAAAGAGGATGTTCAGACGAACACGACCCCGGTAGTACTCATCCCAGAGTTCACTGTCCGTCCGCTCGACCTTGGCTTCCACCGACGTCGTCTTGTTGATCGAGGCGACCAGGTCGAGCCAGAGGCGACGGCTGGTGGTCTCATCATCTTCTTCAATACGACGTTCAAGGACGTCAAGGTGCATCCCCGCTCCGGCTCGGAACATGTCGTTCAGCTTCCAGGAACCATGCATCTTGACGCCGCGTAGCTCCTCCCCACCATCATCATCGCGATAAACTGCGCTGACATAACCGGCAAAACGGTCTGTGCGAATTTTCTCGAAGCCAAGCTCGTAAACTCTGGCGTTGTTGTACTCTTCGTACATCTCGAGAACGTAGCGCAGGAAGCCGCGAACTCCCCTGGCGATGTGCAGATCAAGTTGAGTAGAGAGTTCTTCGTATTTACTGACAGAAAAGACCGAGTAGATCGAGGTCGAGGAGAAGATCGGCAACGAGTAGAGGTACTCGGCCTGCAGCGACCAGTTGTGAGCCCGGTGATAACGGGCACCGGCAAGGCCATAGCTGACCGCCTCACTGAGCATGTCGTACTGCATCTCAGCATAAACGTTCAGCAACCGTTTGTAGTCGTAGTCAGCGGCAAAGCCGGCGAGTTCGTGGGTCAGCTCGCTCTCATCCCATTTTTGAACATAGGAGATGTCGAGCTCAAGGTCATCGATAAGGGAGGCGGAGACTTCAATACCATCGATAATGTCCTTGGCGTTGTAGCCTTCATAGTACGTGACATCCCCCCCTCCAAAAAGGGTCACACCGAAAGGCCCGAGCCCTTCGTAGACCAAATGGAGCCCGTCCATCAAAGAGGCCCCTGCCGCGGTCGCGACAAATTGCCGGCCTAGGCGAAGATCGAGACCGTCAACCACGCCCTTTTTCTCGAAATAGGCGTAGTAGAGTCGACTGTCAATCTTCTCTTCATTGTTGATGTCGTCTGCCAGACGTCCGTAACCACGGAAGTCGAGTCCTGCCTCGTCAATGTCGCGGACATTGACGAGCAAGTACTCATACCCCGGTACGGCCGTCTCGCCATCCGCCGTGTCAAACCACTCGATCTCGGTACTCGACCGACCGGAAATCGACACCGCCAGAGCGCTGTCAACCGGCAAAAGAGCGAGCAGAACGACAGCGGCGAGCCCATACAGATGCTGCCATACCCTCATAATGCCTCCTTTTCACGTTGTGACAAACACCCCCCTATGGGATGCCTGCCGCATCCATGTCACCCCTGCGTCGCGGCAGTCGGCGCAAGCTAGAGCTTAAAATAAACTCACTCCAGTCTACGTGGGAATCATCCCGCGTCAACTGCAAGGACAAAAGTTAATGAGCATAAACGATGCCCAATAATCACAAAAGGAATCAAGATCCAAAAACAGACATTTGAATCACATCGTGAGATTCGCCGACCTTTTTTACTCGGCAAAAAACAACTAAGAATGTCGTCTTTTGACGATTTTCACCTGCTGTGGGGAAAAATCACGGTAAAATGTAGTCACGGAAGAAAAACGAGGAGCCCCCAGAAAGGAGGAGACCATGAACGAAATGGGAACGATGGACACGGTCACGAGGCTGGTACGTTACTGCCATCAGGGCGAGGAATTCGCACAGCGTCTCTTCGACGAAGTGATTTCGCAGGGGATGCTCGACATCAAGATGCCTGAAGGGATGATGCACCTCAGCCAAGAGGAGCACGACGAGTTTGTCGCCCGCTTCAGTGCCGAGGTCGGACCGACCCTCTGGATCTCGAAGCGGCGCAAGCACTGAGTTGGCTGCTACGCCAGCGGTTCGCCGAGACACTCGCCGAGAACGAATTCCTGAATACGGCGTTCATCATGGCGACAGAGGTCGAGGAACTCAATGCCAAGTCCGGGAGGGAGCGCAGGGTTGAACGGGCTCCCTTCCGCATTGATCCAGACGATCTTCCCTTTACAACAGACGGTTTTTTCTGCACCGGGCAGAAAAAACTCAAGGGTGATGATCGATTCGAGGGGGAGGGGAACACGGGTTTCAATAAAAAGCCCCCCGGCGCTAAGGTTAACGCTGTAGTCGTGGAGGGTTTTGCGCTCTTTGAGACCATAATGGACAAGCATGCGACTCTTGACCCGGGGCGTCGCACGGTCCGCAAGTTTGAGAAAACGACGCACAACCTCAAGCAGCAGGGATCGATTGAGAGGCTTCTGAATAATGTCGTCACAACCAGAGCCTCGACAGAGTTCAACCTCTTCAGGAGGGAGACCGTCGGTGATCAAAACCACCGGGGTCGTGAAAAGGGCAGGATCCTGCTTGATCTGACGACAACAGCTCGCTCCATCCAAACCCGGCATGAGGTGGTCCATCAACACCAGATGCTGGCGGGTGGCGCGCAGTATCTTCAAAGCTTCTTCACCGCTGGTCGCCGTCGTCACCTGCACCCGCTCACGATTGAGGAAAGAGCGTTCCATATCGAGAAAAAGTTTGACGTCATCAACGAGAAGTATTTTTTTCGGGATTTCCATTGGCAGGCCGTTTCAAACAGTCAAGGGGGCACCAAAACAAGAAGCAAGCATCAGGCCAGCTGAACTTTTTAACACACTAACCATTGTACGTAAAAAAGGGGGAGGCTGTCTCTACCTCTTGGAGCTCAAAAAACAAACGCCCCGATCCGCATAAAAGGATCGGGGCGTTCCGAATTCATAAAGAGAGAGAGGCGGATTAAGGACGAGCGAGCCAGCTCCCGAGGTTACGCGCCAATTTCTGATTCGTCGCGTCGAGGAAGCGATTTTGGAAGATCGCATCATCGCCGAAAATCGCAAACTCACCAGCCCCTTGGGTCCCGTAGATAATGACCCCAAGAGATTGCATCGCGTCACCTTCACCGAGCTTTTTGTCACCGTTAAGATCAACCCAGGAGCGCTCACCGCTGCGGGCCACGATGCGACTGTTCTCGGCACCACTAAGCAGCGCCCAGCCCCCGTAAAGCGAGAAACTTTGGAGCCCATCGGTGAGAGGACTCGCTTCAAGGTGAGTCACCTTGAAATTCAGGTCGTTCTCCTTAATCACCGCATCCTGCTCATGAATCACACCGTTGGAGTGAAAAACACCGAGTTTCCCCATCAGCGGCGAGTAAGTCGGCGCGATATGGAGCATCACTGCCAGTTTGCCTCCCGCTTCAACAAAAGCAAAGAGGTCCTTGAGTTCATCCGGTTTGTAGGGGAGAAAAGCACCGGATGTAATAACAGCATCAACCCCCGTAAGAGCTTCGGCATCAAGCGGGGTCGTCGCCAAACGCAGCTCGCATCCTTGCTCGTTCAGAATGGTCGCCAATTTGGAGAGGTCAAGCTCTCCCTCGCCGTCGACGCGAAAACGCTGGCCATGCCCTTGATCGACCAGTACCACCGCCGCGTCCGCAGCCGGTGTGAGCATCAGAGGGAAAAGCAGCAGAAACGCCAGTAGCAGTCGTTGTAAAATCATCATCGGATAAGGACTCCTTACGAGAATAAGTAAACACATCAGCAACCCGTATTTCAGGATGGGACAAGTCTACTCCCCCCCTGCCGACAATTCAAGCCCATTTTGGTCATCTTTTCTCGCACCCTCAAAAGTCCCCCATTGCCCTCTCTTATCACGCCCGCTAACGCTCGCGACAAACACCGGGCGAGAGCGCCTCAACCTGAGGCAACCGCCAGATCTCGGCGTTGTACTCGGCGATCGTCCGGTCGGTCGAGAAGAGGCCGCTAGCGGCGGTGTTGGCAATGCTCATCCGACTCCAGCGCTCCTCATCGCGGTATAGTTCAGCGGCGCGCTGCTGGGCAAGACGATAGCTGGTAAAGTCGGCCAGCGTCAGCCAGGGGTCAGCAGGGTTGGTCAGGGCGGCGAGAAGCGGCGCGAAGACCTCTGGTTCAAAGCGGTTGAAGTGGCCGCTTTCGATCAACGCCATCACCCGTCCCAGCTCAGGGTCGGCATCGATAAAAGTCTGGGGATCGTAATGATGCCGAATCTCGGCGACCTCGGCAGCGTCCAGCCCGAAGAGGATGAAGTTCTCCTCCCCCACCTCCTGGCGGATCTCGATATTCGCCCCGTCAAGGGTGCCGATGGTCAGCGCCCCATTCATCATAAACTTCATGTTCCCGGTACCCGACGCCTCTTTGCCGGCAGTGGAGATCTGCTCCGAAAGATCAGCAGCGGGACAGATCGCCTCCATCGCTGTCACCCGATAATTGGGAAAGAAGATCAGGCTCAGCCTCCCTTGCATCTCGGGATCACGGTTGATCACCGTCGCAACGTTACTGATCAGTTTGATGATCCGCTTCGCCATGGCATAGCCAGGAGCGGCCTTACCGCCGATCAGGACCATACGCGGGGTCCAGTCGGCGGTGTCACCTCTTTTGATCCGATCATAAAGATGTATCACATGCAGCAGGTTGAGCAGCTGCCGTTTGTACTCGTGAATCCGCTTGACCTGAATATCGAAAAGGGCCGTGGGATCGACCTCAACCCCACAGTCGCTGGCAATCAGTTCAGCAAGCTGCACCTTGTTGCGATGCTTGACCTCACGCCAGTGGCGGCGAAATTCTGGATCATCCGCCAGCGGCGCGATTTTGCGCAGTTCGGAGAGATCTCGTAACCACCCCTCACCAATCCGCTCTCGGAGCAGACGGGTAAGTCCGGGATTCGACCAGGCAAGCCAGCGCCGAGGAGTCACCCCGTTGGTCTTGTTGTTGAATTTATGGGGCCACAGCGCGTAGAAATCGGCGAAGAGCCCCTCGATCAGGAGTTGAGAGTGGAGCGCTGCCACCCCGTTAACCGAGAAGCTACCAACAATAGCAAGGTAAGCCATGCGAACCATCGGCTCATCTCCCTCCTCGATGAGCGACATTTTCTGCAGATGCGCGGTATCACCAGGCCAGCGCTGCGCCACCTCGGCGAGGAAGCGGGCATTGATCTCGTAGATGATATCGAGCAGGCGCGGCAAAAGCTGGCGGAAGAGGCGCACTGGCCACTTCTCAAGCGCCTCAGGGAGAAGGGTGTGATTGGTGTAGGCCATGCACGAGGTGGTGATCTCCCACGCCTCGTCCCAGCCAAGGCCCTGTTCATCGACCAGCAGGCGCATCAGTTCAGCGACGGCGATGCTCGGGTGGGTATCATTAAGCTGAAAGCAGTTTTTCTCGGCGAAGCGGGAGAAGTCGCGCCCGTGAGTACCGCACCAGCGACCGAGGACATCCTGCAGACTTGCCGAAGCGAGGAAGTACTGCTGCCTCAGCCGCAACTCCTTGCCGTTCTCGCTGGCGTCATTGGGGTAGAGGACCATCGTGATATGCTCGGCGGCGTTCTTCGCCGCCACCGACTCGGCATAATCCCCGGCGTTGAACTCGTGCAGGTTGAATTCGTCGGTCGCTGCCGCTTTCCAAAGACGCAGGGTGTTGACCGTACCGTTGCGATACCCCGGCACCGGCAGATCGTAGGGAACAGCGAGGACATCGTGGGTCTTGACCCAGCGCACCCCGAGCTCACCGGAGGGGCCGCGATAGAACTCACTGTGACCACCGAAGTGAACCCGCTGGGTGTACTCGGGACGCTCCAACTCCCAGGGATTGCCAGGGCGCAGCCAGTGATCCGGCACCTCAATCTGCTCGCCGTCGGCTATATCCTGACGAAACATCCCATATTCATAGCGCAGTCCGTAGCCGGTCACCGGCAGCTGCAAAGTGGCACAGCTGTCGAGAAAACAGGCGGCAAGTCGCCCCAATCCACCGTTGCCAAGGCCAGCGTCGTTCTCACTTTCAGCGAGTTCTTCGAGCTCGAGTCCGAGACCATGCAACCCCTCGGCGATCGGCTGCTGCAGATCGAGGTTGAGCATAGCGTTACCAAGGGAGCGACCGATGAGGAACTCAAGAGAGAGGTAGTAGGCGTTGCGACAGTCCTGCTCCTGATAGGCGTAGCGGGTCGCCTTCCAGCGCTCCATCAGCCGGTCACGCAGCGCCAGCACCAACGCTTGGTAGGCAAAGCGCGCCGAGCGACAGTGGCGGTCACGCCCAAGGTGGCACGCGTAATAGCGACGAAAATCGGCGGCGAGGCTCGCCTCATCCATCCCCAGAGCCGGGCTCTGGGTCAGTTCGGGCTGGGGTGTGCTCCGTTTCAGCGAGATATCGAACATACGAAAAACCTCCGACAACAAAAGAGAACCGCTCCCCCCCTTATAACAGCGACACGACGAAAAGCAAACAGCGCTAGAGCAGAAGCAGCACCAGGTTCAGCAGGCCGATACCGAACCCGAGCAACGCCCCGAAGAGGTTGATGTAACGAAACTGCTCTTTCATGATCCCCATGAGCAGATCCTCGACCTGCAACAGATCGAGGCCATTCACCTTCTCTTCGACGATCTTCTGCACGTTAAGCGCCTCGACCAGCGGCGGTACTTCTTTCTTCAAAATCTCGGTCAGCTGACGGTAGAGGCCCTCTTCTAGTTCCTCGCGCAAGTCAGCCGGGAGACGCGCCGAGAGGCGCCCGAGCGGTTTGAGCTGCAGCCATTGATTGATCTGCCCGGCGATGAGTTCCTCCACCGCGCTGCGCATCCGTGGATCGCGCAGCAACGTCAGTGCCAGCTCCTTGAGCTGCTGCTGCAACCGTTCGAACCCGCCTTGCGGCAAGGCGCTCTCAAGCAACGAAGCGAAAGAGCGGTCCTTGAGGCGATCAACCAACGTCTCAAGGACCGCCATCAGCGATTGCGCCGTACGCGGACTGCGCATCGTCTCAATCAGCCGCACGCGGACGAAACGCCGCACCCCGGCAACCTTGTCGTAAGAGAGGTTCTGGACATAGCTGTTCACCGGCCGATCGAGGAAACCATCGAGCCGCTCGCGCAGCATGGTCGCCACCTGAGACTGGGTCTTCTCTTCGCGCAGCCAGCGGGCAATCTCGTCACCGGCCTGATCAAGGAACTCGGGGATGCGATCGTAAATCTTGTCGAGGTTGATAAAACCGGCGAGGAGCCCGGAGAGACCACCGAGGGAGTCGAGGAAGCTCTCGACTCCCTGCTTGCCTTTCTCGACCAATCGCGCCCGAAAGGCCGGGTCGTACATCATCCCACCAAACTTCTCGAGCAGCGGCGGGATCTCCTTGTCGATCTGAGCCAGCAGCAGCTCGATCAGATCATCAGGGAGGAGCTCACGCAGGCTCTTGGGAGAGTTAAGAATCTGTTCACTCTTAGCGTCGATGAAGGCACCGACCTCGCGTTCCAACGCCGGCGACTGAAGCAGGGCGACGATCCGCGCATCGACATGACTGCGCAGACGCTGGTAGCGCTCAGGGGTAAGAAAACTCTCGAGGTCGCGCGACAGGAGCGCCTCCCCCTGACGCTGCAGGTACCCTTCAAGTTTGTCGGCGAAGGCGTCGCTGTCGAGGTAGGCGTAGATCGATTTAAGGAGCTTCCAGCGCAGCAACTCGCTCAGTTCGCGGAAGCGCTGACGAAACTCTTCCGGAACCAGCGACTCAAGGGGGCCAAGATCACGATCGAGGAACTGGCCAAGCTTCTCGCTCACCGCCCCTTTGAACTCACGGCGGAAACGCTCTGAAGTCAGGGTACGCCCGACATCCTCGGCGGTGAGGAGGTGGCTACCGACCATATCCCCCATACGCGCCGCCAACTCTCCCCGTTTAGAGGGGATAATCCCCGGAGTCAGCGGCACCCTCAGACCGAAGATCCGCCACGGCCGCAAAGGGCGAAAGAGCATACGGATGGCGATGTGATTGGTAACGTAGCCGATAAATCCGCCCAGCAGCGGCGGGAGGATATACGTCAATGACGGCGGCAGAGGCATGGGCAGACTCCTGAAACGGATGGAACAGCAAAACGGGGAGGCATCATAGCCCCTTTGCGCCGGTCAGACAAGCGGCCCCTCCTCAAAGAGGACCACCAGATAGCCGTCGGGGTCGTGCAACCAGAGCTCACGCCGATCGTGCTCGGTATCATCAAGCTCATAAAGGATACGCACCCCTGCCCGCTCGCAGCGGCTTGTCCGCCGCGCCAGATCGGTCACCGGCAGCTCAAACATCAACCCGTTGCCGCGGGGGTGACGATCAAGCGCGTCAAAATGGGCCGGATGACGCTGGCGCAACGTCGCCTCGTCACGAAAGAGGACCACGGCGTCACCGCAGCGCAACCAGAGCAGCATAGGAAATCCGCCCCCCGGCGCCCCTTCTTCCAGGGGCAGACCGAGCAGGTCACCGTAAAATCCGGCGGTTGCCTCAAGGTCGGCAACAGCCAATGTCAACGTCAGAGTCACCTTTGTTCTCCTCACATTTATTTGATTCCCCGCCGCGCTGCATGTATAGTTGCGGCCTACGGAGGGCTTTTGAAGCAATGAACGACGACCGAAAAAAGATCGCCCAAGAACTGAATCTTCTCGAGCAGGCGATACGCGAGCTCGAGATCACCTACGAGCAATATTTTGCCGGGGTCGAAAAACGCGAACCGGTCAAAGATCGCGAAAAGGTGGCGCGGATGTCGCGCCTCTTTGCCAACCGCCGCATTATGCAGACCGACCTGCGTTTTCGCTACCAGAACCTCGCCACCCGCTTTCACAGCTACAGCGGCTACTGGGACCGTATCCTCCGCCTCATGGACGAGGGGCGCTACCACCGCCAGAAGGGTTCGATGCCGGCGCCCCCCAAATCGCCACCACTGGGGAGGAATAGCGAAACGGGTCGCAGCGAGCGGCCGAGTGAAGCCGACGCCCTCTACCAGCAACTGCAGGAGGCCCGCCGCGCCTGCAACATGAACGGTAGCGGACCCGACCGCACTCAAGTCGCCTCCTTCCTCGAACAGCAGAAGAGCAAGATTCGCGAGAAGTTCGGTGACCGCGAGGTCGAATTTCGTGTCGTGCTCGAAAACAACCAACCCAAAATCAGGGTTCGTCCCAAAGGGTAGAAGAGATGACGGCCATCCCCCCCGCAGAAAGAAAATCGGCGCTGGTGCTTGCCGGCGGCGGGATCATGGGGGCCGCCTACGAGATCGGCTGTCTAAGCGCCCTTGATCGTCTCTTTTCCCCCGGCTTTTCCTGTCGCCACTTCGACATGTACGTCGGGGTCAGCGCTGGCTCAATCATCGCTGCGCTGGTCGCCAGCCGCCTCGCGCCTACCGCCCTCTTCAAAGCGATCATCAACGACGAACACACTGCCTTTAACTGGCACCGCTCTGACATCTACAAACTCGACCTCTCCGAAGTCGCCGCCGGCATCCTGCGCCTGCTGCGCAATACCTGGCCGATCATTCAGGCCCATCGGCGCAACCACTGGTCCTTCTCCATCGCCGATCTCTTCTCGATCATTCAGGAGCAGTTCCCGGCGGGACTCTTCTCTCTCACCCCGATGGAGGAATACCTTCGCCGCACCTTCGCCGCCGAAGGGTTGAGCACCGACTTTACGCGACTCCATACCGAACTCTACATCCCCGCCTACGACCTCGATCTCGGCCGCCGCGTCGTCTTCGGGGCCGAACCGTTTCGGGATGTCAATATCTGTCAGGCGATCACCGCCTCCTGCGCCATCCCCTACTTCTTTCGCCCCCATCAGGTCAAGGAGGGATATTACATTGACGGTTCTTACGGTCGGGTCTCGCATATCGACATCGCCATCGAGCAGGGAGCGAAGCTGATTGTCTTGGTCAACCCGCGGGTGCCGATGGAGAACGACCGCGAGCGCTTCTGCATGCCGACCCTCTCCTTCGGCCAGTGTTCCTCCATCGCCGAGCTCGGCATCACCCACGCCTGGGAGCAGTCGATGCGGATCGAGACCAAAGAGAAACTCGAGATGGCGGTTCAATTCTACCGCCGCCAACGCCCTGATGTCGACATCGTCATTCTCGAACCAGGGCGGGAGGAGTCGCTCCTTTTCTTCCTCAGTCCAATGAGCAACGCCAGTCGCAATCATGTCATGAGTTATGGCTATCAGCTCACCATCGGCCAACTGCGCGAGCGCTATAACGAACTGGCGCCAATCTTTGCCCGCCATGGCATTCTCACCCGCGATGATCGCCTCTTCGCTCCGGCACCGGGGACAGATGGGGCACCGGAGGAGCGACGATGAGCCTCGTTCTGATCACCGGACACCTGCGTCGCTCTCCCCAAGCGACCCCGCTGGCAGCGGCCTCTCTTGTCGCCGCTCTCGACCAACGGCAACGCCGCCAAGCACACCTTCTTAACCTTTACGCACCTTCTGAGGTCGAGGCGGCAGTAACCGAACTGACCGCCTCCCCCCCCCAAATCATCAGCTTCACCCTAACAACATGGAACCGTAGCTGGCTCCTCGCCATGGCCCGCAAACTGCGCCAAAAGCTCCCTGAAACCCTGCTCATCGCCGGTGGCCCCGAAGCGACCGCTGCTCCAGCCGAAGTTCTCGCCGAAGGGGAGCTCAATGCGGTGATCAGAGGTGAGGGAGAGATCCCCTTTCGCCAGATCGTCAGCGACCGATTCGCCGGACGACCTCTCGCCGCAGCGCCGGGAGTGATGCGCCACGGCGACCGCGAAGAGCCAGCGTTCGCACCACTGCCTGACCTCGACACTCTCGACTCCCCCTGGCTAAGCGGCATCCTCACCCCACCGCGCGACGGTGGACTGCTCTGGGAGGTCGCCCGCGGCTGCTCCTTTGCCTGCAGCTTCTGCTTTGACGGCCGGGGACAAAAGGGGGTCCGCCCCTTCCCACGCCAGCGGCTGGCCGCAGAAATCGAACTTTTTGTCAAGCAAGGGGTTGGACAGGTATGGGTGCTTGATTCGACCTTTAACGCACCGCCGGAGCGCGGGAAAAGCCTGCTGCGCCTGCTCGCCGAGCGGGCACCGCAGATCCATTTCCACCTTGAGGCGAAAGCCGACTTTCTTGATAAAGAGACGGCACAGCTCCTCTCCCGACTCACCTGTTCGCTACAGCTCGGGCTACAGTCGCTGCGCCCTGAGGTGATGCGCCAGGTACGTCGTCCGATCACCCCGGAAGGTTTGAGTAAAAAGATCCGCCCTCTACAGCAGCATGGCATCACCTACGGCTTCGACCTGATCTACGGTCTCCCCGGGGATGATCACGCCGGGTTTTGCCAAACCCTCGACGAAGCGCTCAGCCTTGAACCGAATCATCTCGAGATCTTCCCTCTCGCCCTCCTGCCGGGAACTCCACTGGCGGCTGAAGCGGGCAAGTTCGGCCTGCGTGCGGCCACAAACCCTCCCTATGAAATCAGCGCCAGCACAAGCTACAGCGCTGCCGACCTTGCGGCGAGTCGAACCCTCGCGGCAACGACCCAGCTCTTTTACAACATCGGGCGCGCCGTCGCCTTTTTCCCGACCTTGTTGCAGTCTCTTGAGACAACACCCTCCGCACTCTTTAGCGACTTTGGCCAATGGCTCCAAGATGAACAGAACCTCCCCCTAAACCGCCTTCTCGCACTTGAGACATGGAGCCCGCAACAGCTGCTACCACTCCAAATCGACTACCTGGGCAAACAACTCAAAAAGAGAAAAAGAGGGCGGCTGCGCCCTCCCCTCAAAGACCTGCTCACCTACCATTTCCACTACGCTGAGACCGTTCTCGGAGCCGACACCCTCCCTCCCCCTCGGTCGCCGGG
The DNA here is from genome assembly GCA_002869635.1 of Desulfuromonas sp. GTDB lineage: Bacteria > Desulfobacterota > Desulfuromonadia > Desulfuromonadales > BM515 > BM515. The sequence continues at coordinate 74,886 of PKUF01000121.1, forward strand.
CGACTGCTGGGATCGTCCCTTACACCTCGCCCCGGCAGTCCACCTCGTCTCCTTTGCCTATGAAATTCTCGACCTGCTCGAGATGGGGGAGCCAGATCTGGAGCAGATCTTCCGCCTCTTTCGCCCGGTCGGCTCAACCGCGCTCTTTTTGCGCCGAAACGGTGAGGTGATCTGTGAATCGCTTGAGGAGGAGATGCGCCGTCTGCTGCTGGGGTGCGACGGCAAACGTTCGCCAAAGGAGATCTTCGCCGGCGCGGTGCGTGAGGATGTGGGTCGGGAGATTGTGGCATTCGCCGTCGACGAAGGGATTCTCGTCCCGTGCCGCTCCGGCAACAACAAGAGAACGCGTCAGTTCAGTAAAAGATCCATGAAACCGCGGTAAGTCTCGCGCTTGCGTTCCGACGCCTCATAGAGAGAAGAGGAGAAGAGAGCGGTCACCGCATGCTCAGCCAGCATGGTAAAGAGCTGGTAATCGACCTGCGCGAACCGCTCCTTCTGAATAAAAAGGCGGTAGATCGCAAGAAGCCCCATGCTCTCACCATGAATTCTAAGTGGGATCGCCGCCAAAGGGCGCCGCAGATCGTCCGATCCTTCAAGCACCGATCCCTGCTCATAGTGAGGTGAATCTTTTTCGAGCGCCTCCCAGAGGATACCGTCACCGGGGCGAACGTCGGGAAAACTCCCCTCTTCAAACCCTTCACCGGTCTCGTAATGCAGCAGATCATGCCCCTTTTCCATCAACAACAGGGCAAACTTCTCGGCCCCGACAAAGTTGATAACGACCTCCTTGATGATGCTGGCGACCTCTTTGCGGTCAAGAACCGAATGCAGGCGCGAAGAGGCAATATAAAGATTGGTCAGGTTGTTGTTGACCTCGTCGGTCTGCACAAGCTGCTGAGCGAAATCGAGGTTTTCTTCCTCCAGTTCATCAATCCTCTCCCGCAACCGCTCATTCTCCTCCTCCAAGCGACGGCTGCGTTTCTCAAGCGCACCGAGTTTCTCCTCAAACGAACCGGTGAAGCTCTCAACGATGGCCCCTTCCTCCTCGTCCCCCCGCAGAATAAGTGCCTCAAGCGACTCAACCCCGTCACTGTCTGGATGAACGAGGTAGATCCCCATCCCCTTATCGCCTTTTTGCTCCTGACGTTTGACCTTGCCGAGAAGATTGAGTTGCTCCCCATCTGGAAGTTCAAGAGAGATTTCGACGACGGTCTCAAGGTCGAGAAGCCGGCTGCTCTTGACATAGATACCGTTTAGAGAGATGTCTCGCACTTGAGCCTCAAGTGCCTTCTCCCCCCCCTTGATACGCACCCGCAGCGGCTTGCGCACCCGAGGCGAAGTTCGTCCCTTCAACCCACCGAGAAGGCGCTGTACCTTTTCGTTGAGTTCGTTTTTGTTCACCGGCTTGGTGATATAGTCGTCACACCCAGCGGCAAGACATTTGCGCACATCCTCTTCCTTGCCGGCGGCGGTCACCATAATGATCTTCAACCCCTGCCAACGCGCCTCCTGGCGCAACTGAAGACAGAGTTCATCCCCATCAAGCCCTGGCATATAAAGATCGAGCAGAAGAAGATCAGGCGGAGTTTCCGCCATCACCTCAAGGGCCGCTTCGGCAGAGTGAGCCTCAAACAGGGTGTGCCCCTGACCTTCGAGGAAAGATTTTTCCAACTCGAGGAAAAGAGCGACGTCATCGACAAGAAGAATGGTGGCCATAAAATTTCACCTCAAGAAAGAATACTCTCTGCGAGGCTACCGCACCCCCCGGCGATTGTAAAGAGAAGGCCTTCTCCTTCTTTTTCATCGATGACCTCAGTCGCGACTTGCAGCGACCGACAGATTTCGCTAGACTGGTCATACCAAACAGGAAATGGATAAAAGGTATGACCTCAGCATTCAAGCCGATCCGCCCGAAAAAAATCTCAGAAGAGATTGTCACCCAGATCAAGGCGCTCATCGCCAAGGGGGAGTTACGCCCCGGTGAACGCATCCCCTCAGAGCGGGATCTCGCCTCACTGCTCGGGGTAAGCCGCCCTTCGGTCCGGGAAGCAATCATGGTTCTTGAAGCGATGGGTTTTCTCGAATCGCGTCAGGGAGGGGGAACCTTCGTCCGCGCCCTCACCGAGACAACCATCGCCGACCCCCTCGCCCGCCTTATGGAGTCGAAGGATCCGCGCATGCTCCACGCCTTAACGGAAGTCCGCATGGGACTCGAGAGCTGGTCGGCCTACTTGGCGGCACTGCAGGCCGAGGCGAGCGACATCGACGAACTGCACCGACTCTACGGTGAGATGGAAACCCAGTCGGCGCATGGTGGATGGGATGCCGACACTGACACTCAGTTCCACTATGCCATTACCGCCGCCACCCACAACACGGTGCAGATTCATCTGCTCGACACCATTCACTCCCTCTTCCATGCCACCATCCAGACGGCTCTGGTGGAGTTCTACAGCAAGAACGGCTATCGCGAAAAACTCCTCGCCCAGCACAAGGAAATTCTCGACGCGATCAGCGAGCGTGATCCCGAGCGGGCACGCCAGAGTATGCTTGATCACCTGGCATTGGTCGAAGAGAAGATGGCCCAACTGCTTGTCAACTCCGTTGATTGACCCTTAAGGCGATAAACACAAAAGGCCCCCGTTCCCAATTGAGAACGGGGGCCTTTTTATTGGATCGACGCCCAGAGGCTAGGCGACGTTTTGATAACGCCTATGGAAGCGAGGCCGTTCAGCGATGAGGTGGAAGATCTCATCAACCGTCGGAACCCGACCGGCGATACGGACATCGTCATCCACCAGCAGCGCCGGCGAGACATAGACCCTATGGTCGATCATCTTGCGCCGATCACGAAAAAGATGAACCTCGGCTTCAACCCCGGCCCGCTCAAGCGCCTGGCGCACATTCTCAAGCGTCTCTTCGCCCCGGGCGACCCGTTCAGGTTTACAAAGAATATCGATACGCATCGCCACCTCCCTGCCCTGACGGGCAAATAGATTACCGATTTGGTCTCATTATAGCACCAAGAAAAGGGAGTGCAACAGAAATCGACACCCCCTTATTCAGCGCTGCAACGGCGGCGCGTCGCCGTAGACCTGACGCAGTGCCCGCTTGACCCGGGCAATCAGGCGCAACGGATTGGTCGGCTTGGCAATAAAATCGTAGTACCCCATATCAAGCAGGCGGGCCTCCTCTTCCGGCGACGACTTGGAGGAGAGAGCAATGACCGGAATTTTACGGGTCTTGGTGTTCCCCTGCAGAGCCCGGAACATCTCATAGCCGTCCATGCGCGGCATCACCGTATCGCAAACGATCAAGTGAGGTGGAGACTGCATCGCCAGTTTCAATCCTACCGCGCCGTTTTCAGCCTCCTTGACCGAATAGGCCTCTTTCTTCAGTGCCGCGGCAACCGCAGCCCGACTCAACTCCTGATCGTCAACAACAAGAATCTCCCACCAGTCGCTTACTGAGATCTCATCCGGTACGATCTCCTCTTCGCCATGGTAGTGACGATTGATCGCCGCTTGAATCTCGGTCGGTGTCGTGACGCAGGGGATGATCCGCAGACCGGTGCGGAAGGTGAAGTGATCGATGGTCTCCATATCGAGAGGGTTGACCATCGCCATGTAGACGCTGTTGTTCTCTTTTTTCAACGGAAATATCATCGCTCGAGTCACGGTATCGACATCGATCAGATCGAGAATCTCCGGGGGAAACTTATGCTTGGAGAAACCACGCACCGTTTTGAAACCGAACTGCCGTCCGAGAGCCGCCGCGATATCCTTTTCGGTCACGACTCCCATCTCCTCAAGCTCCTGCCCAAGGCGGCGGCCCGACTCTTTTTGCCGTCGGAGCGCCCCCTTCAGGAGGGTCTCCGTCAGCACCCCCGCTTCAATAAGGATCTCGCCAAAACGTTTTCTTCTACCGGTTGTTACAGCCATAACACTCCCTCATCTCCCTCCATACCCTCATTTTTTAGGGGAAAACCTATGACAAGACAAGTAAAAAACCATTTCTCTCCTCAATTGGCACCTCATTGACCAACTGGACGTCACCTGCAAAAGGGGATTATACTCGAGATAAATCCTTGCGAAGGACAGCCCTTTATGTCGTCTCGACACCCACAATTGTTCCCTCCTGCCGCTAGCATCGCTCTAAGTTATGCACTCTTCGCCGGCCTCTGGATTGTCTTCTCTGACCGTATGCTCGAAAGTCTGGTCAGTGACCTGAAGACGCTAAGTCAGCTTCAGACCCTTAAAGGAGGGATGTTCGTTGTCGTCACCACCGGCCTCATCTTTGCTCTGGTCCACCGCCTCTACCTAACTCTGCATGTCAGCGAAGAGCGCTATCGCGAGGTGGTGGAGGGGACCGATAATCTTATCACCCAGGTCGATGAAGAAGGTCGTTTCACCTATGTCAACCGCCGCTCCTTACGTTATCTTGGTCTTCCCCACGAGCAGTGCCTCGGCCGACTCGCCTTCGATTTCGTCCATCCTGACGATCAGGAACTTACACTGCGGTGGTTTCAAAAATGTTTAAGCGAAAAAGTACAGAGTTCCCGCATCGAGAACCGGCTTCTAACTCCTGACGGACAAATCACTCCCATTCTCTGGACCGCGAGCTTCCGTTATCTTGCCAACACTCGGCTTGAAGGGGTCCGTGCCATCGGACAAGATATCAGTGACCGCAAAGCGATCGAACAGGCGCTGACCGAACATCTGCGGCTCAAATCAGAGTTCATCTCCACCGCCGCCCATGAGCTGCGTACCCCCTTGGCAACCATCGTCGGATATGCCGAGCTTCTCGCCACCCCCCCGGACGGCTCGGCCTCATCGCTTTCGACTGAACAGAAAGAGTATGCCGAGACCATCCTCGACCGCTCCGTCGCTCTGGCTGGGATCATCGACGACCTGCTTGATCTAAGCCGCATCGACGCCGGGCAAGACCTCCCACTGCACCTTGAAGCCTGCGACCTTGGTCAACTCTGTGAGCGGATCATCCACGATTTTCGCACTCGTTTCCCCAAACGCCGCTTCGTCCTTGAGCTCCCTCCGGGAGTTTTCCCCGTCAAAGCCGACCACGATCGACTTGCTCAGATCATCGAAAACCTCATTGACAACGCTCTCAAATACTCCCCTGACGAACAGGAGGTTACTCTTACCTGCTGCCACCGGCAGAGTGAGATCTGCATAACGATTCGGGATCACGGCATCGGGATGACTGAAGAGGCACAGCAACGCATCTTTGAACCGTTCTTCCGCGCCGACGCCTCGAACACCGCCGTCCCCGGTCTCGGCCTCGGTCTGAGCATCGTGCAGAAGATTGTTCAGGGGCACGAGGGGCGGATCGAGGTTGAAAGCAAAGCGGGTCAAGGGACCGCCCTGACCGTCTGCCTTCCCGGCCAGTGCAATGCCTGACCACCAGACATACCGCCTCTACTACGACGGCAACTGCCCCTTTTGCAACGAACAGGTCTGCAACCTCCACCGACAAACGAAAGAGATCCGACTTGAGCTGATCAACATCAACAATCCAACAGCACCAGTACCCCAAGGCGTCAACCAGGCGGCGCTTCAGCGAGAAATCCATCTCCTTACCCCCGAGGGAAAAATCCTGCGCAACGTCGATGCGCTCCTCGCTCTCGCCCCCTTCACCGCACCGGGAAGTCTCTTACAGCGCCTCGCTCCACTGCTGCGACTGTCCCTTCTTCGCCCCTTCGCCCGTCTCGGCTACCGCCTCGTTGCCTGTTTCCGCCATCGGCTGCGCCGAACTCTCCCCAAGGAAGGTTCCCCCGACGATGAAGATCGGGCATAATGACGACTATGATACGGCATTTCGTCACCTCCATCTCCCCTCACAACCGCCAGCTTTTACGCCAGCTAGTCTTCCGCCACACGCTCTGGAGTTTCATTCTCTTCCTACTGGCCTCCGGCTGTCGACTCATCCCGTTGCCAGCTTGGAGCGGGCACCTCGCCGTCGCGCTGCAACTTGTCGCCATCGCCCAGCTCTTACCCCCGCTGCTCCAATTGATGGATGAGCCACGCCGCCGCAGCTTCTATCTCGCGTGGGGAGTCCTTCTCCTTACCGGCCTCTACCTGCTCTTTCAGCTCGTCCGAACCAGCGCATTACTGCCGCTGATGGCGCTGCAGTCGGGAGCGCTCCTCTTCTGCGGCGCTCTGGTTGGGGCAACGCTCGCCCGCTACACTCGCCGCCTACGCGACCTTGTGCCGGTCGCAGCGGTGATCGCGGCGACCGACCTTTTGAGCTGGCTGGCCGGACCGACGGCCGGGATGATCCCGATCATTGACAGCTACTATCGCGCTCCGAGCGGCCCGCCGCCGCTCATCGACCTGCTGCTGGTCAAGTTCGCCCTCCCCTCGCCACTTGGGCTTGCCCCCCTCTTTGGAATCTCGGACTGGATCATGGTTGTCTTCTTCGCCGTCGTGGCAAAACGACACGGCCTTGATGACAATCTGTTCCCACGGCGCACCCCTCTCTACCTCCCGCTACCGGTGTTCGCCCTCACGGCGGCACTCTTCGCCGCCCAGACGAGCGGACTCTTTTTACCGGCGCTGCCAATCGTCGCCCTGATCGTCCTTGTGGGAGATTTCACTCTCTGGTGGTGGCAAAAAGGGAGGAATAAATCGGCGGACGACCCCTTTTCCCCTTCACAGCCGCCCCCGGCACATGGTAGTCAAAGGGATCAACAATCTGAAAGGAGCGATAATGTCTGAATCGCAGAACCAAACCAAGGTCAAAGTCCACTACACCGGTACTCTCGCCGACGGAACCGTCTTCGACAGTTCCCGCGAGCACGCCCCTCTCGAGTTCGCCCTCGGTGCCAACCAGGTCATCAAAGGATTCGAAGAGGCCGTAAGCGGCATGACCGTGGGTGAAACCAAAACCGTCACCCTCCCGGCCGACGAAGCTTACGGCCCGCACCATGCCCAGCTGGTCCATGAGATCAGCGCCAGCCAGTTCGCTGAAGGGGTCACCCCGACTGTCGGGATGCAGATCCAGTCGCAGGGTGCCGAAGGGGAGCCGCCGCTGATCGCCATGATCACCGAAGTGACCGAGGATAAGGTCACCATCGACGCCAACCATCCGCTGGCCGGCAAGGATCTCACCTTTGAGCTTGAGCTGATGGAGCGCGACTAAGCGCTTTTGCCGTAGAAACAGCACGGGGCCGGAGGAGAATCTTCCTCTGGCCCCGCCCTTTCCCACCTTTTCGATCTCCCCTTTATGAGCGAATCCCCCCGTACCCCGATCTACATGACCCCGGCCTGTGCTGCTCGCCTGCGTCAGGAACTCAAAGACCTCCTCTACAAGGAGCGCCCCGAGATGGTGCAAACCGCCGCTTGGGCCGCCGGTAACGGCGACCGCAGCGAGAACGCCGACTACCAGTATGCCAAGCGCCGCCTGCGCCAGATTGATGGTCGTATCCGCTTTCTCACCAAGCGGCTTGAGAGCGCCGAGATCGTCGATCCGGTGGCACAGGCAAAAATTGCCAACGGCCGCATCCTTTTCGGCGCCACCGTCACTTACGAAAATGAAGAAGGCGACGAGAAAACCGTAAGCATTATCGGTGTCGACGAATACGACCCCGGCAAAGGCTACGTCAGCTGGACCGCCCCCATCGCCAAGGCGATCCTCGGCAAGCGTGAGGGGGATGAGATCCGTTTTCAGACCCCAGGCGGCCTCAGCGAACTGGTCATTGTCGCCGTCGAATACCTCCCCCTCGACTGAGCCTACCCGCTCATGCCGGACTTAGAATTAAGCAACCTCTTGCTGCAGGATGGATTCAAATTGCACGTACAGCATCAAGGCACCACAGCAAAAACTTCTACGGGGCCAATAGCCAAGAAGACATTTACAGGCCCTACCGAATGTCACGTATAAGTTTTGGCTCTTTAGTACACCGCAACGACTGCCATCGGCCGACAATTTAGTTGGTGACTTTCTTCATCAATCCATCGATTTCATTAAGATCAAAGGGTTTCTTGAGATGACCATTCAGGCCGATGGAATCTAGCTGCTTATCAGAGATCTCTTCAGACGTGAAGGCATAGATAGGGATCACCGACTTGTCTTCTCCAGCCAGTCCTGCACGTATTTTTTCTGTTGCCTCATATCCCCCCATTGTCGGCATATAGCAGTCCATAAAGACAAGATCAAAGGACTCTCTCTGAATAGCCTTGATGGCGTCTAGGCCATTTGTGACGGAGACCACGTCATGCTTGAGTCGCTTGAAATGAAATTCCAAGAGAGCTCGGTTGATATCTTCGTCTTCAACGATAAGGATGCGCATACAGTTTTTGAGGGAAAGCAGATGTGTGTGGAAAAGGTCGACGCTGACCATTGTGTATACAGCATGTGTGGCGAGAATGGTAGTTTTTTCGGGAGGGCTAACTATTGCGTAACGGCGCTTTGCCCAGAAAAGAGGATTGCTATTGGCGAGAGGTTCTCTCAGGGGACGGAATAATGTTGTTTTCTTCAATGTTTACGACAACTCCGCATTTAGGACATACCCTTGACGTCACCCGATCAAGGTCTCTGGAAAACTGAATAATCCTGAATTTGCACTGGGGGCATTTAAGGAAGAAGGTATCCATAGGCCAACTCTGACAGGTCAATCCATAAATACAAGCCTATGCCCTCACAAATGGCGTTAGCGCAACTTAACTCCTCTTGGGGGTTTGTTTTTAAAGACTTCCTTCAAACTGGTATCAGCATCCGGTAGCGACTGACTAACAGCCTCTAGAATGTTCTTGGCTTTGCCGCGTGCAGCAGGGTCGTCATCGGCGTTAATGGTCACAGTGATCGTCAGCTTATATTCGGTCATTGTTGGTTGTGATCCTGTAGATGTGTTCAGTCGGTAGGGAGCTTGAGAATCAAGCGGACTGGTCAGCAACGCTGACAGAGCAGAGTGTCACTCAGTGAATGGTATGGCACTAGCCGGGAATGTGCGGGAATGGGCCGGAATGAATGGGAAGTGTCGATTTTTCATAGGATTGTGTAAGGTAGTTGTGAGGGAAAAAGGCTTCGAACGGTTTGGCTCTAAGGGAAATATATTCTGGGACGGTTTAGACTGGTTTGGCACTAATGACGTTAGAAGGTGTAACGCGGCCACCTGTCAGTTTTGAGCTGGTTGGTGACCGCGTCGTTTGTTGGTTAAGCAACTAGCTTCAAATGGTTTGTTATGCTTTTCTGTATTTCTAAAGGTATTGACTTTACTACCTTGTCTACAAAAGATTTGTCTTTTACAGATAAAAGCAGAATTCTCAGTTCATCAATAAGCAGATCAAGGATTTCTTGTCTGCACCATTGTTTTTTGAATTGATTCTTGCCCATTTTCTGGTCAATTCGCGTAAGGCTCCTGTCTTTAGTGTAAATGTAGCGCATCGTATATTTATAGGTTTTGTTTTCATCGTCAATGTCTGAGTAGACAATGTCTACAAATAACCTTTCTTGTTTTCTGTATGTTTCTACCTTTTCACATTCACTATTGAATGCGTTTTCAACCAATTCTGACGGCTGTACGCCAAGCTCTAGGTAGTTTGCTGTAATTGTGTTTATTAATGAGCCTATTCTTTCCTTTTTTGTCATTGCAACATCCTCCTTATCTCTTCGATTATAGCAGAGATGTGGTCGATAGAAAGCAATAAAGATTTATTATCTCTATCTTTGACCGGCCCAAATTTGCTCAACAGCTTGAGGTTTATGTACATTACAAGAGTTCCGTCATTTGGTGTGTCTTCCTTCAGGTAACGTACCCATCGCGAAAACACTGGGGCAAGGTTGCAGTCCTTTTCACTTATGCCTAAATCAGTAAGGAGATTGGTGACGGCATCTTGTGATTTTTGTGTAAGTATCTTGCGCATCTGTATTCTCGCAAGATCTGGCCTTTTTTCGAGCAGGGTTGGGTCTATGTCCTGAGAAAGTTTTTTGGTCTCTCGTCGTGTTAATTTTTCTCGGATGTCGATCAGGTCGTCCTCATCGAGGTTGGAGTTCTGTCGAATTTCGTTGATTTTTTGATCGACATTTTGCTGTATTTCGGTGCGTTTTTGAGCGAAGAGTTCGTTGAAGTCTAGATCTTCCAGGTAGGAGTCTGAGTCATGAATAAAGGCTCTGTCTGAACTGACGCCCGCAAGTTCTGTGGTGCGATTTTCATAGTCAAGTTCGGTTTGTGTATACTCGCGAGTGGCAGTGTGCTTTGCTCTGTCAATTTCTTTTTGGAAGGTGGCCCACATTGAGTCAAGGCCTGTTTCGTGGTGGTAGATGACCAAGGCGTTGTTGTCAATTTCGAAGGCAGTCGTTTCTTCCTCGGGGATTGTTCTGAGCACTCTCCCAACAACTTGGGCGAAGGAGTTTAGGCTTCTGTATGGTCTGAAGATGGCCAAAATTGACAGATATGAATGGTCATATCCTTCCATTAGCATGTTTACTGAAATGACAGCTCGACACTGATGGTTGTCTATGCATCTGAAGGCGGCATCTAGTTTATCTTGTTCCATTTCACTGTGAACAATAACTGATTCTATGCCATTTTCTTTGTAAAGTCTAAATAAGTCAGTGGCGTGAGCAATAGAGCATCCTACTGCAAGTATTTTGTGAGGTACTTTTCTGGATATATTGTTAAGCTCATTGAGCTTATTTATGCTGTGTTCTATGACGTCTCTCGAGCACTCTTCTGATAATGCGACGCTTTTTTCAAGCCACTCCTTATCCTTCAATTGCAGAACGGCATCCTTTGTGAGTTTTTCTCCAGGACGTTCTGGCATGATAAAGAAAAGTTCATGGGCATTCACGGTCTCTTTTCTCAGCCAAGAAACGTAGCGCTCTCTCATCGCTTCTGAAAGAGGTGTTTCATGGATGTTTTCACCTGGAACTTCTTTGTTGTCGCCTCTGAATGGTGTCCCTGTAACGTGTAATTTTTTTGCGGTGTTAAAAAAAGAAAAAACCTGTTGCCAGCTTTCTGCTGGTGCGTGGTGCGCCTCGTCAACAATTATTAAATCGAAAAAATCAGGGGGGACTCTGTTGGTTAGACCTTTTTCTCTTGAACCTATAAGTTTGTGTATATTGGAGTATATTATGTCGCTTTTATTTAGGTGGTCGTCGGATATTTCATTTCTGTATTCACATAATGTTGGAATGTCTTCAGGGTTGAAAATTACATCTTTGTCTATCCAGAAATTATCTTTAAGTGCTTCTTGAGTTTTTTGTATGCTTTTTTTTGTAACTAAGCCTGGTGTAATAATTAATACGCGACCGTTGGCTACACTGAACGGAGCGATTGAAATCAGGCCGCTTTTCCCGGTTCCTGTTGGCAGAACAACAAGGGCTTCGCCTTGTGGGTTCTCTGAGAAATATTCTTTAATTCGTAGGTATGCTTCAATTTGAGGGGATCTAAGCTTTTTGTTTCCCTCAATATTTACAGCGGTTTTCATGAAATAAGACACGTTGTACCCCTCCTTTTTCTGATTCTTTATTCGAAGCCTACATCCGCCCGCCGCCCCATACGACGCGGCCGATGATATTGAGTTTTTCGACCTGGTCGGCGGGCACGGTCTGCTCGTCGTAGGCCGGGTTGTCGCTCTTGATCTTGATGCTGCCGTCGAACAGGCGCTGCAGGCGCTTAGCGACCAGCGTGCCGTCGATCTTGATCACGTAGATCGCGTCGTCCTTTACTTCCTGCCTTGAACGATCCACCAGCAGAATCCCCCCCTCCTTGATCGTCGGCTCCATCGAATCGCCCATAGCGCTGATCAGCGCGAGCTCGTCGCGGTTGAGGTGCATGGTGTTTTTTAGCCAGGCCGTCTTGAACGCCAGGTGATCGACGACCTGCTCGCTCTCTACTAAAGCCCCGCTGCCGCAGCTCGCCTTGACGGCATAGCGCGGGATGAAGGTGTATTCCCCGCGCATCGCCTCGCGATCGCCCGGCGCTATTGTGGTGCCGGTTTCTGCCTCTCTCGGCTCATTTCCCGTTACCAGCCACTCAAGACCTACACCAGCAACGTCGGCGATCTTCTTTAGCGCCGACATCCCCGGTTCGCTTCGACCGGAAAGGTACTGCCGGACAGCGGTCTCGGATAATTCGCACTGCAGCGCAAAAGCGCGCACACTTTTCCCCCCTATCGCTTCTTTGAGTCGATCGGTGAAAAGTTCGGAGTTCATCATCAAGACTCCGAACAAACACCGAACGTGTCGGGATTTATGTGCATTTTTCGTAAGTCCTTAAAACTGCGAGTTGATAATAATTGTTCGCACCTCAGCACAAAAAAGAACTACGAACAAAAGAATTGTGTTGACGATGCGTCATGTGCGCGTTATTGTTTTGTCGCACCTGCAACAAAGAAAGAAACAAAAAAGGAGGCGACATGAGCGCCCATAAAAAACGGACAGAACTGAATCTTGAGGAAATTCTCGCCAACCCCGATACGCGGCGGGAATGGCTCAAATTTCAGCTGGCGCTCCATGGTTCTAGCTTCTCAGCGATTGCTAGGGAGACCGGTTTTACGCACCAAGCGATCTGCTCAATTGCAGGGCGTCGTTATGGCAACCGGCAGGTCGAAGCCCTTATCGCGCGAACAATTGGGATGGCGCCCGCACACATTTGGCCCGAGCGATACACAAAATGATGCCAGATAAAGGCTGAATCGGCAAGGGATTAGGCATGTCTGAGATAAAAACACACTATACTTCGCGCGAGTTGGCCACCTTACCAGGGATGCCGACAACCGAAAGGGGCGTTCAGCTCCTTGCCACCCGCCAAAACTGGCCATGGCGCAAGCGCGCCGGGCGTGGCGGCGGCCGCGAATATCCCGTCACCGCTTTGCCCGACCAAACCCGTGAACATCTTGTTGGAACTCTCCTGCTCACGACCCGTGACGAGATAGCTACCCCCGCCGCAATCAGCAGCGTCAGCGCCGAACCGCCAGCGAGCGTGGCCGAAGTTCAGCCTCTGGCCGAACTCAAGACCTGGCAGCAGCGACGCATGGACGCCCGCCTGCAGTTCATCCGCCTCATCGAGCGCGGCGCCTGCACCATCGGCGTCAATAAGACCATCGACACCCTCGTCGCCAAGGCCAAAGCCGGTCTGCTCCCCGACGATCTGCAGCGCCTCGTCCCCGTCGCCAATGCCCGCTCAGGTGGCGACGGCGGTCGTACCCTGTCGCGCCGCACGCTCATGCGCTGGTGGAGCGACTATAAAAAGTCCGGCGGTGACTACGCTGCCCTTGCCCCGGCCAAGGCCGAGCGCGAAGCGGTCCCGCCCTGGGCGGCTCATTTCCTCAAACTCTACCAGGTTCCGCAGAAGCCGAGCCTCGCCATGGTCGTGCGCGACCTTGCTGTCATCCTCCCCGAAGGAGTTGAGCCCCCCAGCGAAACCCAGGTGCGCAGCTTCGTCAAGAAGTACAGCCGCCTCGATATTCAGAAAGGGCGCAAGAGCGGCAGCGAGCTGCGTGGCCAGCGCCTCTTCCGCCAGCGTGACAGCTCAGGGCTCGAGCCGGGCGATATCTTTGTCTTCGACGGTCACAGCTTCAAAGCGTACGTGAGTCACCCCGCCCACGGACGTCCATTTAAGCCCGAGGTCTGCTGCGGCATCGATGTCGCCACCCGCTATGTTCCGGGCTTCTCTGTTGGCCTTGCTGAATCAACCCAGACCGTCGCCGACGCCATCCGCGCCTGCCTCACCGTTGATGAGAAAAGTCCCGTCGGCTGCATCCCTGCCATCATCTACGCCGACAACGGTGGCGGCAACACCGCCAAGGTCAACGCAGACGACATCGCTGGGCTCTACGCCCGCCTCGGTATCACCTTTAAGACCGGCATCCCAGGCAATCCCCAAGGGCGCGGTATCGTCGAGCGACTCAACGCTACCCTCTGGTTACCCGCCGCCAAGCGGCTGCCGACCTACACCGGCAAAGACATGGACAGCCTCACCGCCCGCGGTGTCTACCTCACCCTGCAGAAAGAGGTGCGCGAGGCGAAAAAGTCAGGGCTGCCCGTCAAGAGCGACCTGCTCATCGCCTGGGCCGACTTCATCGCTCTGCTCGAAGACGAAGTCAACGCCTACAACCACCGTCCTCACAGCGCCCTGCCGCGTATCGCCGATCCCGGTGACGGCCGTATGCGCCACATGACTCCGGCCGAGTGCTGGGCCAACTGGGTCGCCAAAGGGTGGCGACCGATCCTCCCCGAGACGGCCGAGATCGACACCCTCTTCCGCCCCCATGAGCAGGTTAAATGTACCCGCGGGACCGTCCGCCTCTTCGGCAACATCTACGCCGATCCCGCCCTCAACCACTACCACGGCATGCTCCTCACCGTCGGTTATGACATCCACGACGCCAGCCGCGTCTGGGTGCGCGATGAAGAAGGTCGACTCATCGTTGTCGCCCGTCGTGACGCCAACAAGAGCGCCTGGATGCCGGTCACTGCCATGGAAAAGGCGCGCGAGCAGCGCTACCAGAACCGTATGCGTACCCTCGAACGTCAGCGCGAAGAGGTTGAACTCGAACGCGCCGGCGCCCCGCAAGAGGTCGCCTTCGAAGCGATCGAGATCACCCCCGAGATCGAGCGCGGCAGCGAGATCGTCGCCCGCCTTGAAGCCAAGAAAAAAGAGCGCCCCATGCCTGAAAACGACTTCGAGACCGCCGAAGCATTGCAGGACGAAATATCCAGAGGATTAGAGGTCAGTCCCGACGAACAACAGTGGCTTGACGACTACAACCACTTTCTCACCACCGGCAAAAAACGCGGCCTGCACCGCTCCGGCTGGCAGCCTTACGCCGCCCGCCTCACCGGCAGAACCGCAGCGCAGAAATAAAAAAAGCCCCGCTGCAACGGGGCTTAAACGGCCGTTAAAGGCCTCTTTCCAAGCACAAGGAGGATAACAAATGAAACACCAGATGGCAATGACCAAGAACATGCGACGTTTCCTCAACGTCGTCGACGAGCTGATGAACCGCCCTCCCGGTACTGAGGGGATGGGACTTCTCTGGGGAAAGCCGGGGCAGGGAAAATCGACCTCGGTCGCCTACGCCTGCAACGCCATGGACGGTGTCTTCGTCCGCGCCATCGGCAGCTGGACCGTCACCAGCATGCTCGGCGAGATCTCGGTCGAGCTTGGCGGCAAGCGTCAGCTGCGCCGGGCCGACATGATCCACTACATCGTCGAACAGCTCGCTGCCAACCCTCGCCCGGTCTTCATTGATGAAGCCGACTATCTTTTCCAGCAGGTGCAGATGATCGATTCCCTACGCGACATCTACGACCTCTCGCGCGCCCCGGTGATCCTCATCGGCATGGAAGACATCGCCCGCACCCTGCAGAACAACGGTCGCTTCGCCCGCCGCATCACCCAATGGGTCGAGTTCGAAGGGATCGACCTCGCCGACGCCCGCATTGTTGCCGATACCTGCTGCGAGGTCGGCATCGATGACGACCTGCTGCGCTACATCCACGACGAGAGTAGCGGCAACATTGGCCGCCAGATCGTCGCCCTCACCAAGGTAGAGCGTATGGCCAAGGCCAGCGGGCTTGCCAGTGTCGGCCGCGACGACTGGGGCGACCGTACCCTCTTCTACGATCAGCCGGTCTTTAGCAGCCGCAAATCGAAGAGGGGAGAGTAGTCACATGCCAGGAATTCAGGGAATGGCCCACAAACGGGGGAGGGGGGGAGCCGTCCGCCGCAAGATGTGGCAGTCCATGCGCATCATTCGCAGATTCACCATTCCTGACATCGTCCGCACCGCGCCCGGAACGACCTACGGCAACGCCCGCAAGTTCATTGCGAATCTCGTTCGCCATGGCTACGTCGTAAAGAACCGGGGCTACAGCGGTGGCCGTCTTGGCGAGTTTCAGGTCTTCACCCTCGTCAAGGATGTCGGACCCGAATACCCCACAATCTGCGCCCGCTGCGGTCAGCCCATGAATGCATCTGTCTGCTCTGACAAAAAGAAAGAAACAGAAACAGAGAAAGAAACAGAAAGAGAAAGGCGCTAACCGATGACCAAGACCGATCTGCTCGCCCTGCTGCGCAACAAGTGCGACGAACTTGGCCAGGCCACCGTCGCCCGCGCCATCGGCTACAGCCCCAGTGCCGTGAACCAGGCGCTGTCAGGAACTTACAAGGGGAGCCTCGACAACCTGCTCGACAAGGTCGAAGAGGTCTATGGCAGCAGCACCGTCGAGTGCCCGGTGCTCGGCATCATCACCCTTGCCCAGTGTGGCCGCCATCGGCGCCGTCCCTTTGCCCCGACCAATCCGCAGAGGGTCGTTCTGTGGCGGGCCTGTCAGAAATGCCCGCACAACGGAAGTGGCAAGTGAACGGCACCTTCGGGAGGAGACTCACCATGTTCAAGATTATCCGCGCAATCAAGGACCGCCGCCGTGCCCGCGCCGAACGTCGTCGCGCCGAGCAATCCGCCAAACGCTGGGCGCTCTACCTCGCCACCGGCGGCACCATTACCACGTCGCATAAACGCAGCATCATCACCCGTTAAAGGAGCATTGAACCATGGGCAAAAAGCCTACCCGCGTCAAAAACGCCGCTGTCAAACACACCGTCCCCCAGTCACGCGAAGAAGCTGCCGAGTACATCGCCGAGATCGGCCGCCTGCAGCGAAACCGCGGCCGCATCGA
>PKUF01000116.1 GCA_002869635.1 Desulfuromonas sp.
CCGGGACATCTCTCGTCGGTGTACTCGGTGCCGTTACTCTTGCTGGCGGATGGATCGTGCGGGGGAAGGCTTTGCAGTGCTTTCTTGGTGAAGGCAAATCTCTTGGTGGCTCGTTTCGTTACATGGGTCATGACAAATTCTCCCTAGACGCCGATTCGGCAGTCAGGCGAACACTACTGTTAAACGGTTGAAGCAAATAGGATTCCTCACAGAGCGGAGGTAAGTACGGTCTTATCGCTGTCTTGTTGGTAGCTTCAGAGGGCGTATGGTGAGATGAAACTTCCAGACGACGACAAAACGATTTATGCCGATCCCGTTCAACTTCTTCCCGACTTTCTCAAGGCCGATCTCGCTGCCCTTCGGAAAGCGTTTTCCCCGAAGCGTTTTGCATCCCACGCCAAGGAGAAACCCTGCGCCCGTCTCTGGTGCGGCGGAGGCCGGGGGTGGGGGGAGTCAGCAGGGCCTCCCGGTTGTTTCCGAGGGGGGCGGTTTGGGGCCCAGATGGGCGTTTTTGGGGAAGAGGGAGGGGCCTCCGAGGAGTTCCAGAGGCCACCTCCCGGCTCCGGGGTTTTACTCGATCAGGGAGAACTCTTTCGTGTTGTGAGCTTTGACCTGAACGTTCCAGTGTTTGTCGATGTAGCGATCAATAAGGGCAGTTGATTTGTTGTTGCTGAGTCCCGTCTGGCTCGCCAGTCCTTTGACGAGCTCCATCTTCTTGACAGTCCCTTCGCGAATGCAATCTTTGACCGCCTCAATGTAGGAAGAATCTTTCTGCATCTGTTTGGACTGACGGATGTTGTTGAGTTCTGACTCATCAATAAAGCGAACCGAGTCAAAGAGATCGCGGTAGCTGATGACGGGCGCGTCGCTGTAAGCGTAATAAGCCGTCGCTGGAACATCCCCTCGCTTTTTCTTGTTCGTGAACTTGATGAGCTTCTCTTCTCCGATTTGATCAGCTACTTTGAGCAGATAAGCACAATCAAGGTCATCAGGCAGGTCACTTGTTCCCGAATGGATTGGATTGCCTTCTGGATCATCATATTTGGTGACGTGAGCCAACAAGATAAGTGTCCCGCCTTTCTGGATAAAATTCCTCACGGGAATAGTGAAATTGCGGCAGTCGCTTTTATCCCCGAGATTGACAATTTTTTCAGTCGTATCGATGATGATGACATGCTCCCGAGCTGAATCACCTTCTGTGATCTGACGGATAAGAGGGAGGGTTTCGCTCGCAGAAAATCCACTAAACCCATCCGCAAGGATGTGGAATCCAAATTCCTCCGCCATTTGAGTCTTTAAGGCCAAACCTTTACTCGAGTCGTCAAGGTTAAGGTAGTAGACGTGGTTGGGATCGACGATTCCCTCGGTGATGGCATCAGCAAGCAATCTTAGTAGGATCAGAGTCTTCCCGACATTGTATCGAGCGTAGAATAGCGTTGCCTGACCGCGCAAAGCGATTTTCCCAAGGAGCGGGGTTTCTTCCTGCGCGTTACGCATTAGTTCATCGCTCTTGCCTTTAAGTGAAAATTTGAGCAGAGGATTATCCCCCGAGATTGGAGACGTAAGAGTGACAACCTCCGTCTCTTCATCCAACACCGCAAAAGGCTCCCCGGCAAGGATGTCCATGCTGTCACCACCTTGATCATCGATCATCCTACACAGGGTTGCGATGGTCACGGGATTGGGGTGGTCAGGGTCAAAAGTCTTCCACTTCTCTTCAATCTCATCCCGCCCTTTGTACTTCTTCCCACCACGACTCCAGGCATCAGCAAGGTCAAGACCCTCATTACTTCCGGCGCTCTCGTGAAAGATCGCCATCAGGACGTTAAGCCAATCTTTGTAATTGGAGTCGGGGTTGATGTGATCAAGAAGAGTTTTAACCTTCTCAAGGGATTCATCACCCGAGAGCTTCGCGGGAGCGGGAGGTGCTTGCGGAGGGAGGGGAGGTTTCTTGCCGATCATCAAATAGACCGAATCGACAAACCCCTGAGTTACGGGAATCAGTTCCGAAACATGAGAGACATCTTTAACCGCAATGTCTTTGCCGGTGCTGGGGGGAAGAACAACCATGGTGCGCCCGGTCTTGATGTCGATCTTCTGTTCGGGGCCTTCGCCATGCCCGGTGCTCATCGCAAAGACATTGGCGGGACGGCGAAAGTAGTGGTGTTCGCCTTTGGTGGTGCTGACGACCAGATTGGGGAGGGTTTCGTACTCCGTCTCAATGCGACGAAGGGCATCAACTGCTTCCTGAGTGTCGGCATCGAAGACGATCAGATCATCGCCCACGATAAAACCGACCTCGTGGCTGGGGTTGCTCTGCCAATGTTCTCGAATGCTAGATTCGGAAAGATCGGCGAGCCAAGGGTCCCATTTAGTCACGGGTTTCTTGCCACCGCGTGCTACCGGGATAACCTTGAGACCGAAGTTAAACCATGAAACTGTTTCTGTGGCCAAAGGGGAGGCTGTTGCTGTCATGAGCTCCTTTCCTTGTGAGTTGTGGCCCCTGGCTTAGTTTAGTGGGTGAGCTCCTCCGACATTGGTGGAGACACCGTGATATGTAGTGGAAATGATAAACACGAAATGTTGGCTGGTCAAGAGAAAAAGTGCATAAAAATCAAATACTTATCACTTGTGAAATTGCCTTTGGCCCAGTCTTTTTTCTTCCCTATTAAAGGCACTTTTAAAGGGAGGAAAAATCAATGAACGAAACATAAATGGGGTTGATGATGGGATTTGCGAGAGATAATTTTCCATTCTGAGCCCTCGGAGGTGCCTGGGCCATGTGGGGGCAGGGTGCGACGGTTGGAATCGTTCTGGCGGGATTTTGGGGTTAAGGAGGAGGGCGAATCGGGCGGGAGGATGGGACGCCAGGGGAGGGGGCTGAGAAACTGGAAAACTGAAAAACTGGGGATCGCCTCTTATGTAAACATATAAAATCTTTTTATTTTTAGATTTTCAGTTTTTCAAGGAACTGCAGGGGGCCCCCTTGAGGTGCCCAGTTTTTCAACGCCCTCCCTCACCTCCTTGTAAACCAAAGAAGGGCCCCAAAGGTCACCGAGAGTGCCGATAGTAACAATAGCCGCAGGCAAAAATGATGGCCAAGATAGCCGAGGGGGTGGGGAAGATGTACGACAAGGTGAGAAGCCCGAGGGCACCGATGAATCGAGTCTCTTTAAACAGAAAGCAAAAGACGCTGAGTAAAGAAAGGGAGATAAAGACCGATACCATATTACGCTCCTTGAGATGTCAGTGGTTGATCTGCTTGTTTTTGACTCCCCTGTGAACAAATGACTTCAGCCTGTCTTAGTGTCTTCATGAACCGCTTGATGTCACCGCAGATATGGCGGCGTTTCTCAGGCTTTGCCACCCCTTCGTTCTTCAACGCAGCCAGAAGGAAATGAGCTGTGTTCACCGACTTTCCTTTGAAGAGCGGATGAAGGTCCCTCCCTGTGAACGCGACATTGCGATTCTCAATGATCTCAAGGACGGCCCCCATCGCTATCCAGTGGTCACAGATATGACCATTGCCGCTATTGTCTGAAATGCGTATGTGGAGATGGTTTGATTCGTCTCTGCCGATCTCGTAGGTCAGGACTGATCTCTCAGAGATGGAGCTGCAGCTTTCTCGCTTGATGATGTCCATGGCGTTTCCTTTCTATGGATGTGGGTTGTCATGGGATGCTGTCTGTCGGGCCTTCATATAAGATGCTCAAAGCAGCGCATCAGATCGTCATAAAAGCTGCTCCTCCAACGCCCTCTTGAGGTCTGCCGGGAGCCAATCGGCATCGGGAATGAGAAACTCCAAGGAAAATTCGTTATTGGTCAGATAGACCGCATGGTAATGACCATCCTTCCTCGTGACGCCCTCCCACGGTATGTCGATAAGACGCCTCTTGAGTTCAGGTAGCCTCAGAACGCCTGACACATCCTCTTTCTCAATGACGATCAAGTAGCCATCGAGTCCCTGAGACCGTTCGAGTGTCTGGCGGATGATGGGGTGACTGGTGATGTAAGTGGTCGTTGTGAGCTGACGATTGAGATCGTTCAGGTCCTTCAATGCCTTGAGCACAATCATGTTGCCTCCTTTCGTTTTCAGATGTTGAGAGCGGTTTGAAGCTGTTGCCGGAGAACATCATCCAGCCATGGCTGATCGGGGATGATGACGACGATGGTTCGTGAATCGTCGATCTGGAACACCACCTCGTAGATGAGATGACCATCCTCGACGAACGCCTCCACGAATTCGAAGAGAGGCCAACCATCACTGTCGAAGAGACGGAGTCCATCGGAGCTGATCTCGGGGATATGGGAGAGATCGACACCCTCCTCAATGACGATGATGTGGCCATGCTCTTCGGGGTCATAGCCGTCCCCTTGGAACTGTTGAGAACGCAGAAGGGCGAGGCGGGGCAGGATGTGACGTAACTGCAAGGCTTGCCGGTGAGAATAAAGGCGGATCATGGGGCCTCCTGGAAAGGAAAAAGGCCCATCCCGAGGTGAGATGAGCCGGTGTCTAAGGGAAATGTCAGAAATTGTGAGTATAATTAGGTGCTTCATTAAAAAGGCGAGTTGCCACAAATCGTCATGAAAAATAATTGCCTATTAAATTCAGATGGTTATCTATATTTAGCCTTTGCGGCTTGAACAAATTTCTCTAATTTAGGTTTATATGTAGTGACAGGCGAGAATGTTGTCGTTGTCGCTGCCCATTTGGACAAACAAAAGGTGTAAATTTTGAAGGAGAGGAGGAGGGTTTTATGGAATGGAAGGCTGTCCTGGAGTTGGGTTTTGAGGGGGGTGTGCTCTCCGTTATGGGACGGACGGAGGGTAGGGGGCAATCATTTGTTGTAGATTCTGATGAGTCGAGCCTTGCAGGCTTTTTGTCTGAAGATGATGCAAACGGACTTTCGTTGAAATCAAGAAGTCCAATTTTTAGTTCGCTTTCTGATGCTTTTAGCTTTATGGATGAAAAATACCCTTTTTGGGTTAGTGCTTTGCCGTTGTCTTTACTTTGTGACTTTGCTGAGGAAATAGAAAATATAGTTTCTCATCGGAATGATAAATCATTTGAGATTGAATGGAGGGAGATGATGGATATGGGATTAATGTCAAAATTGCCAATTAAAGCACGGAAGGGAAGTAAACCGAGGTGCCATCTGTTATGTCATGGAGAAAAAGAGATTGTCGCTAAAAAACTTAGTGAATTGATTCGTCCTCATGGTGAAATTTCAGCAGATGATATTTGGCTTCCTCAGGGATTTAATGACATAGAGGAAGCTCAACTCGGGAAAAATTTTATCCAAAACATAGAACACAGATCGGCCTTGAGTTCTTGGTGGCTAGAGATAAATTCTCCGCGAGCTAATACTCCCAATTGGGATATCGCTTCAACGTGCACAATAGGTGGGAAAAAGGGGTTACTTCTAGTTGAAGCAAAAGCTCACAGGAGTGAATTAAGTAATGAAGGAAAAAGAATGAAGAAAGATGCGTCAGAAAACAGCAAGAAGAATCACGCGAGAATTGGGAATTGCATCAAAGCAGCCAGTCAAAAGCTGACTGAAGCCACAAATGTGGGGTTCTCTTTGTCGACCGAAGAACATTATCAGATGTCAAATAGATTTGCATGGGCTTATAAACTGACCGAGTTGGGCTACCCTGTAATTTTGTTATATCTCGGGTTCATTGATGCTGAAGAAATGAGTTATGGAAAAAAACAGAACACGTTCAAAGACGAAAATGAATGGAAAAAAGAAGTAGAAATGCATTCTGAAAAGATTATAGAAGATAATATATGGGGTAAATCCTTTGTCGTTAATGGGAATGCATTCATCCCGTTAGTTAGGTCTGTAAAAATTGACTTGCCTGTGAATTGTGGCGTTCCCCCGGCTTAGTGAATACCGGGGCATGCTGCAAGTTTGAAATAAGCCTCCACATAATCGACCGGGCTCTTGTAGCACAGAGTTGAGTGAAGGCTCGCCGGTTATAGAACCGCTCGACAGTTCTTGTTTCAGGCTGCCTTGCCGTTTTGTGCCGCAGTGTTCTCCACCCTGTACCACGAAAAAAGCCCCCGGACCGCGTATGGACCGGAGGCTTTTGTTTTGTCTGCGTCAGCTTCCATCTCGGGTCTGAAAGCTGTTGAATCTCAAGAGAGAAAATGGTCGGGGCGAGAGGATTTGAACCTCCGGCCCCCTGCTCCCGAAGCAGGTGCGCTACCAGGCTGCGCTACGCCCCGACATTTTTCTCCGACAAACAGACGCACCTTTTAGCATGGCCGAAATCAAAATGCAAGGGGCAATTGTGGTTATGACAGCAGGGGAGTGTCGTTTGCTGAAGGGGGGGGGGAAAGGGGGTGGGCCCCTTCATTTTGGGGGCGTCGTAACGCCTCGGGGATGAGGTGGTCGATGTCGTTGAGTGGTTCGGCGAACTCAAGGCCGACATAAACCAGACTCCCTTGCCGGTGAACCTGCCTCACGGTGGCTGAGATGGTGACGTTTTCGGGCCAGAAGGGGCGGGTTAGGCGAAGCGAAAGGACGGTGTCAGGGGTGATCAGGGTTTCGCAGCCGAGTTTCATCCCGTATGGGCTGAGGTCGTGGGAGAGTGCGGGGCGAAAAAGGGCGCCCTCAAACGAAGCAAACTCTACCAGCGAACGGATCGGTCGACGGGTGCTGCGGCGGCGATCTTGGCCGGAGGGGAAGATCGCATTGCGTATCCCTTTGGCCTTGTAGAGTTGTTTGTCGGCAGCGTCGACCAGCGAGAGCATGGTCGTGGCATCGCGGGGATAGAGGGCGACGCCGCCGCTGATGGTGAGGCGCTTACGGTCAAGCATCTTTTCGTGGGGAAACGCCTCTGCCTCGATGGCACCACGTATCCGTTCTGCCACGGCATGGGCGGCCTGCTCACTGACTCCGGGGAGGTAGACGGCGAACTCCTCACCGCCGTAACGGGCCGCAAGATCACCGTCTCGCAACGACTCACGGATGATCTAGGCGGTGCGGCGTAGTGCCTCGTCGCCACAGAGATGGCCGCAGCGGTCGTTGTATTGTTTGAAATGGTCGAGATCGAAGAGGATGACGGCGAAGGCGTGATCGGCATCACGTCGTCCCCCTGCGATTGCATGCTCAAGGAATTTTTTGAAGTAGCTTTGATGGTAGAGCCCGGTCAGGCCGTCGGTGATCGATGAGCGATTGATGTTGTCGAGGAATTCGGCATCCACAAAGCGCGGATCGCTGAGCTCTCCGCTGTTGCGATAGAGGTAGTCAAAGAGCGCCGTGCGGAATCCACCGTCACGGTGGGGGGGGGCGAGAAGCTCCTTACGGTGGTCGACGGCCGCAGCCCAGAAGAGTCGCGAGCGCTCGGTACCGAAGTTTTTCCCGGTAAGCAGTAGCAAGACCTCTTTGTAGATGCCGGTTCCGAAGCGGGTTTCAAGGTCGGCGACCCCGGCAAAGAGCGCATCATCCCCTGCGCCACTTTTTAGCAGCTCGAGGATTTCATTGTCGATGTCTTTACGTAAGGGGTCCATGGCTGTGTCAGATTGTGAGGAAATATTAAATAGAGACGTGTTATTCTAAGTCGCGGCACATAAAAGTCAAGGGTTCTGTAGGGAGTTCGATGTGGGCGGGGCGTCGTTTGTGGCATGATTTGCTGGAGATTTTTGCTAGAATGGCAGCGTTGTCTTGAAAGTAAGCCCCTTTTGACAGAGGAGGTCCCATGAAAACGACGAAAAAAATATTCGATTTTGAGTACGAAGAGGTTCTTGACCTCAAAACCCGTGAACTGATCCGCATTGCCTGTGCCGTGGCGGTCGGTTGCCCCGACTGACTCTCGAAACACTTCGCGGTCGCGAAGCAGGAAGGGGCTACCGAGGCGGAACTGAACGAGGCAATGGCTTACGGTATCCTTGCGCCGGCGGGGCGTGCGAAGAATTTCGTTCGCCGCCAGCAGCCGGAGTTGGAGAAACTGGAGTAGGGTCGGGGACGGTCCCTCTTTCTTTTTCCTCCCCCATCTCCTATACTGCCGCTCCGAAAAGGAGTTGGTTGCCATGGAGAAATCATTCACCCCCGAGGCGTGTGTCGAGCTGCAGCGAGAGATCGCTGAGGCGCAAGGGAACGAGGTCTTCTTCCTCGGTCTGATTGAGGCCTCGGGGCGGGTTGGTGAGGTCGTCGCCTTGGCGCGTGGGCACGAGGCGGCGGTCCCGGCGATTCTTGGCCGCTGTCGTTTCGGCGATGTGGTGATCCACAACCATCCTTCGGGGGATCTGCGCCCATCCGACGCCGATCTCGAGGTTGCCTCCCGTCTGGGAGACCTCGGGGTCGGCTTTTTTATTGTCGATAATGACGCGACAGCTGTTTATCGGGTGGTGGAGCCGTTTGCCGCCGAGTCGCTCACCCCTCTCGACATGGCGGAGATCGACCGTTTCCTCGGCCCTGATGGGGTGATTGCCGAAAAGTTGAGTGGCTACGAGGAGCGTCCTGAGCAGCTGCGGATGGCGTTCTCCGTCGCCGAGACCTTCAACGCCGCCCGTCTTGCGGTGGTTGAGGCGGGGACCGGCACCGGCAAGAGCCTCGCCTATCTTGTCCCGGCGCTGCTCTGGACTTTGACCAACCGGCAGCGGGTGGTGGTTTCAACCAATACCATCAACCTGCAGGAGCAGTTGATCCGCAAGGACCTCCCCTTTCTTCAGCGGACCACCGGCTGGGAGTTCTCAGCGGTGTTGGTTAAGGGGCGGGGGAACTACTTCTGCCGTCGCCGGGCGGAGCAGGCGGCGCGCGAGCCCGATCTCTTCAGCGGCGAGAAAGGGGGCGAGCTTGAGGCCCTGCTTGAATGGGCCGAGGGTAGCAGCGATGGGTCGCGCGATGAGCTTACCTTCTTTCCCGACGAATCGCTCTGGGAGGAAGTGCGCTGCGAGTTTGACCAATGCGCCAAGGTCCGCTGCCCCCACTACGGACGCTGCTTCTTTCACAAGGCGAGACGCCGGGCGGCTCAGGCCGACCTGCTGGTGGTCAACCACGCCCTGCTCCTTGCCGACCTGGCGCTGCGCGACCAGACTGACAACTACACCTCCTCAGCGGTTCTCCCCCCTTTTGAACGTCTGGTCCTCGACGAGGCACATCATCTCGAGGATGTGGCGACCGATTTCTTCTCTTGCCGGGTCAGCCGCTTCACCTTCTCTCGTCTGCTCGGGCGGTTGCAGGCGCCACGTAAGCCGGAGCGAGGTCTTCTCCCCCGTCTGCTGGCGCTCTTGGCGCGGGAGCTCCCCGACAGCGAGGATGAGCTCTATCGCCGCCTCTATGAGCAGGTGGAGAAGCTGCAGGCACTGCGGCACGCCCTTCTCGACAGTTCGCAGCGCGAGCTTGAGGCGATTGGTGAGGAGATGCTCGGGGGGGAGGAGGCACGGCAGGAGAAACGGGAGGAACGGTTGCGGATCACCACCGAGGTCGCCGGCTCCCCCCTCTGGCGCGAGAGCGCTCAGCGGATCAAAACGCTGCAGCGTCAGACAGGGGAACTCGCCGACGAGCTGCGGGAGATGCTCGCCATCGCCACCCGCCTGCCGGAAGAGGCCGAGAAGGCGGCGACTTCGCACCTCACCGACCTGCGCGGCATCGCCTCGCGTCTCGACGGGATCGCCGGTGACTTGCTGCGTCTGCTCGCCCTCGATCCGGCGAGCTGCTCCTGGCTCGAGGCGCGCATCGGCCGGGTCGGTAGCGGCAGCGCCCTGATCGCCTCGCTCTGTGTCGCCCCGCTCACCGTGGCGGCCTCTTTGCGTCGCGCTCTCTTTGACCGCTACCGTACGGTGGTGATGACCAGCGCCACCCTGACGGTGGCCGGACGCTTCGACTACTTCAAGGCACGGGTCGGACTCGACAAATGTGAGAAGGGGCGGCTGCAGGAGCTTCTCCTCCCCTCGCCCTTCGACTACGAAAAACAGGCTCTTCTCGCCATCCCCACCGATATCCCCGAACCGGGGCGGGCCGGTTTCGCCGAGGCGGTGCGCGATCTCTGCGAAGAGGCGCTGCTCGCCGCCGACGGACGAACCTTTGTCCTCTTTACTGCCTATTCGCTGTTGCGGCGGATTCACGGTGAGATCGGGCCAGCACTGCAGGCGCGGGGTTACAGCTGTCTGCGCCAGGGGGAAGCGAATCGGCATCAGCTCCTCAAACAGTTTGCCGAGGAGCCGACGAGCATCCTCTTTGGGACCGATTCGTTCTGGGAGGGGGTCGATGTGCCGGGGCGAGCGCTGGAGCAGGTGGTGATTGTCCGGCTCCCCTTCAAGGTGCCGACGGAGCCGGTGCTTGAGGCGCGGGCTGAGGCGATCAGCGCCGCCGGCGGCGACCCGTTTATGGAGTACACGGTGCCGCAGGCGGTGATCAAGTTTAAGCAGGGGTTCGGGCGGCTGATCCGCCACCGCGACGATCGCGGGGTGGTTCTGATCCTCGATAGCCGGGTGGTGAAAAAGGGATACGGCCGCCTCTTTCTCAAGTCGCTTCCCGATGTGCCGGTTCTTGCACGGCCGATGCAGGAGGTGCTGGCGGCGGTGACCCGCTTCTTCGCCGAAGGTGAAGAGACCCTTCCTAGGGAGGTGTCAGGGCCGCACTGAGTAGCTCTTTGAGCGGCTTTGGTTTCAGGCCGAAGGTCTCTTGCCAGGCGCTGCTGTCACAGCGGTTCCCCTCAAGGAGCATGGTCAGCTGGTTGCGGGTGATCGGAAACGCGGGGATTCCTTCGAGCAGGGTGATCACTGGGCGGATGAGGCAGACCGGATGGTGCAGCTTGCGCACTCGGCCCTTGCCGAGGGCGGCGCCGACCAGGTCGAGTATCTCGTCATAGCTGCAGGTATCGCGACCACCGCAGTGATAGGTCTCTTTGATGCTCTGCGGCATCTCGAGGGCGGTGACGAACGAGGCGGCGACATCCTCCAGCGCTACTGGGGTCATGGGGTAGCGGCCGTGCCCGATTACGGGAACGATCGGCAGCAGGCGAATCTGCTCGGCGAGCATCTTGACGAACTCGCTTTTGCTGCCGATGATCATTGAGGGGCGGAAGATGGTCCAGTCGAGGGTCGAGGCGCGCAGCGCCTCTTCAGCGGCCCATTTGCTGCGGTGATAGTCGCTCACCGCTTTAGCCCGAGTGCCGTTGGCGCTCATCTGGAGGTAGCGGGTAATTCCGGTCTTCTGCGCTGCGGCGATCATGTTTTTCGTCGCTTCGGTGTGGAGACGGGCAAAGGTGACGCCGCGGCCCGGGAACTCGCGGATGATCCCGACCAAATGGATGATCGCCTCGCACCCTTGCATCGCCTGGGCGAGTGTTTCTGGGGTGTTGACGTCGCCGTGGCAGACCTCTACCCCCTGAATCGCCCGCATCTTCCCTTCGGAACCGGGGCGGACCAGACAGTGCGGAGTATGTCCTTTGGCGACGAGCTGCCGCACCACCTCATGTCCGACGAATCCGGTGGCCCCGGTGACGAAGACCTGCAATCCTCTCCCCCCTTTTTTTCCTTCCAACGTCTTCTGCTCTATTTCCATAATGATTCTCCTTATCCTTTGATGACCGCCAGCGGCCGCAGCCGCGCCACGATTCGGCCGAGTCCGGCCTGTTCCATCACCCCCACCACCTCCCGCACATCCTTGTAGGCCTCGGGGATCTCCTCGGCGATGGTTTCTCGCCCTGTCGTCCGCAGCTCAATCCCCTGCGCCGCCAGTTCACCGGGGATGTTGCGCCCCCGCGCCGCTCTTTTTGCCGCCTGGCGCGAGAGACGGCGGCCGGCGCCGTGGCAGGTCGAAGCGAAGCTCTCCTGTAGCGCCCCTGCGGTCCCGAGCAGGAGGTAGGAGTAGCGCCCCATGTCACCGGGCACCACGACCGGCTGGCCGAGACTGCGGTAGGCGGCCGGGGTCTCGGGATGGCCGGGCGGGTAGGCACGGCTCGCTCCTTTTCGATGAACACAGAGTCTGCGCTGTACCCCGTTGATCTGATGCTTCTCCATTCGGGCGATGTTGTGGCAAAGGTCGTAGATCAGATTGAGTCTCATCGCTGCCTCAGGTTGAGAGAAAACGCGGGCGAAACTTTGCCGCACCTGATCTGTGATGAACTGACGGTTGGCAAAGGCGAAATTGGCGGCAGCGTTCATGGCACCAAGATATCCTTTCCCCTCTGGGCTGCTTAGTGGGGCGCAACAGAGCTGTCGGTCGGGGAGTTCGATTCCGTAACGGCGGCTCGCTGCGAGCATCGGTGGGAGGGCATCTTCGCAGACCTGATAGCCGAGGCCGCGGCTGCCGCTGTGAATACTCACCGTCACCTGCCCTGGAAAGAGTCCGAGGGCGGCGCCAGCATGTGTGTCGGCGATCGTTTCGACATAACCGATCTCGACGAAGTGATTGCCGCTGCCAAGGGTGCCGAGCTGGTTTTTACCCCGCTCCAGCGCCTGGGATGAGAGCCGCTCGGGGTCGGCTCCATCGATCGTGCCATACGCTTCGCAGTGTTCCAGGTCCCCCTCGCGGCCATACCCTTGGCGGATTGCCCATCCCGCACCCTCCTCAAGCACCCGTTTCAACGTCTTGTCGTTGAGTTGCATGTCGCTACGATGCGCTCCGACCCCTGAGGGAACAGCCCTGAAGAGGTCGTCGGCGAGTCTTTTGAGCTGCGGGCGTAGCGCTTCGACCTCAATGTTGCTGCGTAGCAGGCGGACGCCGCAATTGATGTCGTAGCCGACACCACCGGGGGAGATGACCCCCTCCTGCGCGTCGAAAGCAGCGACGCCGCCGATGGGGAAGCCGTAGCCCCAGTGGATGTCGGGCATGGCGATGGCGGGGCCGACGATGCCGGGCAAGGTCGCCACGTTGGCGACTTGAGACAGCGCCTCTTGCTGCTGCAACTCCTTAACCATCGCGTGGTCGGCGAAGATCAGGCCATCGGTGCGCATGGCGCCCCGTCGTGGCAGGTGCCAGCGGCCGGGGGCGATCTCTTCAAGTCGGTGCTTCATCGTGGCAAAACGTTCCTTGGGGTCAGAGGTCGAGATAAACCTGGGCCCGCCACCCTTTCTTTGGAATTTCCTCCACCGTGAGCTGATGGTAGGTGACTCCCTTGATTTCACCGTTGAGCCGGTGGTGCTTCAGTGTCAACGGCTCGGTAAAGATTATCCCGTCGAGATGGGTTTCGTCGATTTGCTCGATCTGAAAGCGTAGCGGAAAGAGGTCGCGGCGGGTTACAAACCCGAGAATTTTCGCCAGCCAGACAACGAGTAACTCTTCGCTGTCATACGCCCTTATCCTTATGGGGTGACCCTCTCCGGTGCTTTGCACAGGATGGCTGCAGAGGATTTGTTGTAATCCCTCGGCGCAGGCGACAAAGAGCTCGGCAAGGTTGCCGGCCGTCGCTTCAATGCCGATGTCGGCGGTATGTTCAAGAAGGCGAAATGGCAAGGGCTTTCTCTTGGTTGGTTGGATTTTTACGCTGCGCAACGCTTCACCGAATTTAGCGTCAGTATACCATTTGACCCACTCTTGCCTAGAAAAGAAGGGGGGCTTTGGGGTGTGATTATCGGCAGGGTATTTTTGTAAGGTCACTGGAAAAAAGATAACGAAGTGATAATATGGGTATGAAATTTAATTAATCACATGTCCTATCTCCCTGTCAGAAAAGAGGTAAACGCTGTTTA
This sequence comes from Desulfuromonas sp., assembly GCA_002869635.1. GTDB lineage: Bacteria > Desulfobacterota > Desulfuromonadia > Desulfuromonadales > BM515 > BM515. The sequence continues at coordinate 13,646 of PKUF01000116.1, forward strand.
TTTATTGTGAGGAGGTTCCTATGCCACAGCATTCCCCCCCCCAAGAACAACCTCTCGACGAAAAACTGTTGCAGCGCTGGGAAGCCCGGGGCGTCAGCCGCCGCGATTTCATCAAGTTCTGCGCCACTCTCACCGCCACGCTGGCACTGCCGGCCAGTTTTATCCCGCAGATCGCCGAGGCGATCGAGGATAAGCGCCTGCCGGTGATCTGGATGGAGTTCCAGGGGTGCACCGGCGACACTGAAGCGCTGCTGCGCGCCAACCAGCCGACAGTGGCAGAGATTGTCCTTGATCTGCTCACCCTTGAGTATCACGAGACGATCATGGCGGCGGCCGGGCATCAAGCTGAAGAGGCGAAGTCCCAAGCGCTGGAGAAATACAAAGGGAAATATCTCGCCGTGGTCGAGGGGTCGATCCCGACTGCGGACGGTGGGGTGTATTGTACCGTTGGCGGCGATAGTGCCCTGAACATCGTCCGCAAGATTTGCGGCAACGCTGCTGCGACCATTGCGGTGGGGAACTGCGCCGCTTTCGGGGGGCTTCCGGCAGCCGCCCCCAACCCCACCGGGGCGATCTCGGTGAAGGATGCGGTGCCGCAGGCGACGGTCCTCAATCTTCCTGGTTGCCCTTTGAACGCCGACAATCTGACGGCCACCATCGTTCATTTTCTCACCTTTAACCAGCTCCCTGCCACCGACGGCCTCGGCCGTCCCCTCTTTGCCTATGGTAAGCGGATTCACGACAACTGCGAGCGCCGCGCCCATTTTGACGCCGGCCAGTATGCCGAGGCGTTCGGCGATGCCGGGCACCGTCAGGGGTACTGCCTATACAAGCTCGGTTGCAAGGGACCTGAGACTTTTCACAACTGTCCGACCATTCGCTATAACGAAGGGGTGAGTTGGCCGGTCATGGCGGGGCACGGCTGCATCGGCTGCGCCGAGCCCGGTTTTTGGGACACCATGTCCCCCTTTTACCGGCGTCTGCCGCAGGTGCCGGGCTTCCCGGTGGAAGCGACCGCCGACAAGATCGGGGTCGGGCTGGTGGCGGCGACGGCGGTGGCCTTTGGTGCCCATGCGGTGGGGAGTGCCTTCCGCAAGGGGGATGCGATGGAATCGGACAAGGTGATCAAGGAGGATTAAACCATGGGAAAACGAATTGCGGTCGACCCGATCACCCGGATTGAAGGACACCTGCGGATTGAAGCTCAGATCGAGGGAGGAAAGATCGTTGATGCCTGGAGTTCCTCCACCGCCTTTCGCGGCATCGAGACAATCCTCAAAGGGCGTGACCCGCGCGACGCCCATCACTTCACCCAGCGCTTCTGCGGCGTCTGCACCACCGTCCACTCGATGGCGAGCATCCGTTGCGTCGAGGACGCCCTGAAGATCCAGATCCCCGACAACGCCCGTCTGATCCGCAATCTGGTGATGGCGATCCAGAACGTGCAGGATCATGTCATTCACTTCTATCACCTGCATGCCCTCGACTGGGTCGATATTACCAGCGCCCTCAAAGCCGATCCGGCGGCGACAGCGAAGCTGGCCCAGTCCCTCTCCGACTGGCCGAAGTCGTCGGCGACCTACTTTAAGGGGGTGCAGGACCGCATCGCCGCCTTTGTCGGGACCGGGCGGCTCGGCCCCTTTGCCAACGCCTACTGGGGGCACAGCGCCTACCGTCTTCCGGCCGAGGCAAATCTCATGGCGGTGGCGCACTATCTTGAGGCTCTGGAGTGGCAGAAGGATGTCATTCGTATTCACGCCATCCTCGGCTCGAAGAACCCGCATCCCCAAACCTTTCTCGTCGGCGGCATGTCGATCCCCGTCGATCCCGACAGCCAAAACGCGATCAACGCCGACAAAATCGCCTTTATTGGCAAATTGCTGAAAAAGGCGAAACTCTTCGTCGAGAAGGTCTATATCCCCGATCTGCTCGCTGTCGCCTCCTTCTACAAGGCGTGGGCGGGGATCGGTGCCGGGGTCGGCAACTTCCTCTGTTATGGCGACTTCCCCATGGACGAGAGCGGTCGGGTCGAGAGCTTCTATCTGCCACGCGGTGTCATCATGGGGAAAGACCTTGCCAACGTCATGCCGATGGATGAGGCGAAGATCACCGAGTATGTCACCCACTCGTGGTATCGCTACGGCAGCGGCGACAAGGTGGGGCTGCACCCCTACGACGGTGAGACGGCGCACGCCTACAACGGGCCGAAGCCCCCTTACGACTTCCTCGACACCGACGGCAAGTACTCTTGGGTCAAGGCACCTCGCTACTTGGATCAGCCGATGGAGGTTGGCCCCTTGGCGCGGATGGTCGTTGCTTTTTCCAGTGGTCATGCCGAGGTGCAGGCGACAGTAAAGATGGTTCTTGACCGGCTCGGGGTTGGTCCCGAAGCGCTCTTCTCGACTCTAGGGCGGACCGCCGCTCGCGGCATCGAGACGTTGCTGTTGGCACAAAAGAGCGAACTCTGGCTGCAGCAGCTCGCCGACAACATGGGGCGAGGGATCCTCGCCGTCCATAACGGTGACAAATGGGATCCTGCGACCTGGCCGAAAGAGGCACGCGGCTTCGGCTACCACGAGGCGCCCCGTGGGGCGCTGGGTCACTGGATCCGCATCGAGTCAGGCGCTATCGGCAACTTCCAGGCGGTTGTCCCCTCGACTTGGAACGCCGGTCCCCGTGACGCGGCCGGGCAGCGTGGCCCCTACGAGGAAGCACTGATCGGTACCCCGGTGGCGGTGAGTGATCAGCCGCTGGAGATTTTGCGCACTATTCACTCCTTTGATCCCTGCCTCGCCTGCGCCGTGCATGTGCTCGACGGTCGCGGCACCGAGATCGTCCAGGTCAAGGCGCTCTAGCCGCAAGGAGGTTTAAGCCATGCTGGAAATTCGTTATGTCTGGGAATGGCCGGTTCGCATCACCCATTGGATCAACGCCAGCAGCGTGATTCTTCTCTCGGCGACCGGGCTTTTCATCGCCCATCCCTTCGCCATTATCGGTGTTGAAACAATGGCTTGGGCGCGGCTGGTTCATATCGTCGTCGCTTATGCATTTCTTTGCTCGGTGTTGTTTCGCTTTTACTGGATGCTGGTTGGCAACCAGCATGCCTCGTGGCGGGCGTTCATCCCCTGGCTCACTGCTGAGGGGCGGCGCAACTTCGTCAAAATGCTGCGCTACTACACCTTCACCGGTAAAAAAATCAGTTACGAGGTGGGCCACAACCCGGTGGCGGCCCTCGCGTATCTCGGCATCTTCGCCCTCTTCATCTTTCAGATCGTTTCGGGTTTTGCCCTTTATGGCCAGTACGCGCCCGAGGGTTTCTGGGGCGGCCTCTTCGTCATCCTAAATCCGCTGGTGAGCAGTCAGTATTTGCGGCTGTCCCACCATATGGTGATGTGGATGCTTCTCGGCTTCCTCGTTAACCATCTCTACAGCGCTTGGTTGATGGATGTGAAAGAGCGAAATGGCACCATGAGTGGCATCTTTAGCGGCTATCGCTACATCGAGCCGGAGGATCTTTAGTGACAACCCTTGTGCTTGGTCTTGGGAATGCCCTTATGGGGGATGACGGTCTCGGTGCGGCGGTCATCTCTGCGTTGACCGTCGGATACCGGTTCCCGACGAATGTACGGCTTGTTGATGGTGGAACTCTCGGACTCGATCTCCTTCCCCGCATTGAAGAGGCGCAGCGGCTACTGGTCATCGATGCCCTGGTTATGGACAAGGCACCCGGTACTCTTGTTCGGTTGGAAGGAGAAGAGGTGCCGCGCGCCTTCGCGAGCAAACTTTCGCTGCATCAGGCGGGATTGCAGGATCTGTTGGCGGTCGCCGAACTGCAGGGACACTTGCCGGCGCAATTGGTGGTGCATGGAGCACAAGGAGAAACTCTTTTTCCGGGGATCGGGTTGAGTTCGGCTCTCAAAAAGGCGCTGCCGCAGCTTCTCCGTAACGTTCTAGCCGAGCTTGCTTTTTGGGGGATTGAGATCGAGTCCGTTGAGGCCGAAGGAGCAGCGTGATGCGGCGCTTGATCACGATGTTCGTGTTCCTTCTTCTTTTGCTGGGGTTTTTCGGTTGTCGGTCAGAGCCGTTTCCTTCCTATCCGCCGCGTACCATGCCGCCTGAAGCGAAAAGTGCTGTTGCCGTAGGAGAGGGGCGGGCGCTTTTCATGCGCCTTTGCGCTGGTTGTCATGGCCGTGCTGACGAAGGGCGAAGCCCTCGCGCAGATTTTTTTGCTCCTCAAGCGCCGGATTTTCGTGATCCCCGTTATGCTCGGCATGATCCGGCCTATCTCTATTGGCGTATCGATCTTGGCAAACAGGCCGAGCCGTATCGCTCCCACGGCTCGGTGATGCCGGGGTGGCACGAACTTGGTGAAACAGCGATCTGGAATCTGGTGGCTTATTTGCGGCAACGCGCGGGAGGGAAAGGAGACGTCAGAAGATAAAAAAATTTTTATGCAGACTGAAAAAGTAAAGAGACAAAATCCTACTTATTTCCGTTGGATATGAGCAACCCCGGGTTTCGTGGCACCGAAAACCGGGGTTTTTAGCGATGTTTTCGAAACTTTTCCCTTTTAAAATTTCAGTAAATTTGTTAATACCGATCCTCATCTTTTTATAACATTGGTGTGATGTCCCATTCTCCTTGTCGGAAAATGGGGGTTGCTCTTCGATTTTCTTCACAATTTTACTATCGGTCGCTTGTTCGGCGGCCCCAGACATCAAGGGTGATGAGGATGATTCAAGCCAAGGACCTGGGTCTCAAGAGTGTGGGCACGATTTACCATAACCTCGGTTATGAGGAGCTGTTTGCCCACGAGTCCGACAACCAGGAAGGTCGGGTTTCTGAAAACGGCACCATGATGGTCGACACCGGTAAGTTTACGGGCCGTTCCCCCAAAGACAAATATTTTGTCCATCAGCGCCCTTCGAGTGAAAACATCGCTTGGGGAAAAATCAACCAGCCGATGGCTCCAGAGGTTTTTGACGAGCTCTACGCGGAGACGACGGAGTATCTCAACGGTAAAAGCCTCTATGTGACGGACGGCTATTGCGGTTCAAACATAAAGACCCGCAAGAAGGTTCGCTTTATTACGGAATTTGCTTGGCAGGCTCACTTTGTCAAGAACATGTTCATTCGCCCTCCTGCGGACGAACTGGAAAGCTTCGTTCCCGACTTCACCGTTTTCAATGCCAGCAACCTGACCAATGCCAAATGGGAACAGCATGGCCTCAATTCCGAGGTCTTTGTCTCTTTCAACATCGAGAAGAATGTCGCTATCATCGGGGGTACCTGGTACGGCGGTGAGATGAAGAAGGGGATCTTCACCATGATGAACTACTGGCTGCCGCTGCAGGGGATTCTCTCTATGCACTGCAGCGCCAACGTCGGCAAGGACGGGGATGTCTGCCTCTTCTTCGGTCTCTCCGGCACCGGCAAGACCACCCTCTCCACCGACGCCGCCCGTAAGCTTATTGGTGACGACGAGCACGGTTGGGATGACGACGGGATCTTCAACTTTGAAGGGGGCTGCTACGCAAAATGTATCAACCTCTCGTCCGAGAGCGAGCCTGAGATCTACAACGCGATTCAGCGTAACGCTTTGCTTGAGAACGTGGTCGCCAACGATGACGGCGTTATCGATTTCGATGATCGCTCCAAGACCGAGAACACCCGCGTCTCCTACCCGATCGAGCATATCGACAATCACGAGCCGACCCTCAAGGCGGGGCAGCCCAAGAGCATCATCTTCCTTACCTGCGATGCGTTCGGGGTCCTCCCGCCGGTCTCCAAGCTGACCAAAGAGCAGGCGATGTACTATTTCCTCTCCGGCTACACCGCCAAGGTGGCCGGGACCGAGCGTGGGGTCAATGAGCCCCAGGCAACCTTCTCGGCTTGCTTCGGCGAGGCCTTCCTGCCCTTGCACCCCACCGCTTATGCCAAGTTGCTCGGGGAGAAGATGGAAAAGCACGGTGTCAACGCCTACCTCGTCAACACCGGCTGGGCTGGTGGCGGCTATGGCGTCGGCAAGCGGATGAGCATCAAGGCGACCCGTGCCTGCGTCAACGCGATTCTCGATGGCAGCATTGAGTCGGCGGAGTTTGACCAGACCCGCTGGTTCCGCCTCAATATCCCTAAGGAACTTCCCGGGGTCGACAGTGCGTTGCTTAATCCCCGCAACGCCTGGCCCGACAAAGAGGCTTTCGATAATACCGCCAATAAACTGGCGGGGATGTTTATCGAGAACTTCAAAAAGTATGTCAAGGACGGTGCGGACTTCGACTTTACCCAAGCCGGACCGCGGATGTAACACAGAGACGTTTTTTTACGCAAAAAAGCGGGGTGCCTGCAACAGGCACCCCGCTTTTTTTGTTCTCTTGTTTTGTCGTTACCCCTCGCGTGCGATCTTTGCGTTGCTGCCGGTCCGGGTGA
>PKUF01000104.1 GCA_002869635.1 Desulfuromonas sp.
GGGGAGGGAGAGCATGAACTTTCGGTTATGGTGAGTGATCTGGCCGGGAATCCAAGCACCGAAACGGTGACCTTTACTGTCGATACGCTTGCGCCTGTTATCGCCATCGACTCTCCACTTTCAGGTTATGTTGATTCGACGAAGCCGCAGTTCCTCTATACGATCGATGATACAGCACTTGATCTTGGGAGTATCGTCGTGACTGTCGACGCCGATGTTCTGTCGGTCTACCCTGGCGAACTCTTACCAGCTCTTGCGCAAGGGGCTCATACCCTGACGGTTTCGGCCACGGATCTTCTCGGTCATGAAAGTTCAGAGCAGGTCGATTTTGTCATCGACAGCATCTTGCCGGTGGTGACAATTACCGAACCCTTGGATGGTTATGTGACAACCGCAACCCCTCAGGCTCTTTACTCCCTTGACGATACCTCACTGGTTCCAGAATCTCTCAGTGTCACACTGGATGGTGTTGCGATCTCTCTCGCCTCAGGCGATCTTTTGCCGACCCTTACCGAAGGGGCACATGCCTTGCGGATTGACGTTTCCGATGCGGCCGGAAACCTCGGTGTTGCCCAACGTGATTTCATCGTCGACCTTGCCGGACCTACCATTCAACTTGGTCTTTACGAACCAACAACAGCCAAGGCAAATCAGAAGCTCTCCGGTTGGGTTGAGACCGGCGCAAGTGTCAGCGTGACGGTTCCGGGGCTTGATGAAATTCCGGTGCAAGTCGATGGTGATTATTGGTTTGCCACAGTCGAACTTCCGACCGCAGGAAGCTACGATGTCACCATCACGGCGACCGATCCTGCAGGGCAGATATCCGAGTTGACCCAGACTCTGCAGTTTGATCCTCTGCTACCGGTGTTGACCTTGTCGGATTATCTCGTCAGCGGGAATCTCTCGACCCAGACTCTTACCGGGACGGTGACGTTAGGAGCGACCGTGACTCTCACCTCCGGCAGTGGAGCGACCTTTGCGGAGGTTGTTTATGACGACTGGGGTGGGTGGAGTTGTGATGTTTCGAACCTGCCCGTTGGGGACGTGATTATTGAAATCGTTGCAACCGAGGAAAGTGGTTTGCAAAGCCAATTGACTGCGACACTTATCACCGACCCTCTCTTGCCGCAGGTCGATGTTACGACGCTCCTGACTCCAACGGCACAGACCGATCAACGAGTGAGCGGGACTCAGAGCGCTGATAGCCTCCTTAATGTTGTTCTTATTTCGGCGGATGGCACGAGGACGACGGCCTGTTCCAATCTGTCAAACGTCGATTGGAACTGTTCTTTATCGGGCCTCTCTGATGGAGAGTATCAGCTGGAGTTTCTTGCCACCTCGCTTGTAGGTTCGACCCGCCTCTATCGTTCTTTGGTGGTCGATACCCTCCCGCCGGCTGTGGTTTTGCCGAATCTGCCGGTCGCCATTTCAACATCGACGCTGACCTTGGTGGGCGATCGTGAAATTGGGGCCGAGGTCAGTCTTGATCTCTCCGTTGTCGCGACGGTCGCTGGCGTGAGCTATCCAAGTGTCGACAGTTGGAGTTGTCTTGTCTCAGATATTCCGGAAGGACCTTTTACCGTTTCTGTTCGTGGGAGTGATGCCGCTGGGAATATCAGTCTTCCGGTTAGCGTGACCCTTTCGGCCGATTATACCGCCCCGACTGTTTCAGTGATCACGCCGATGCAGGGGAGCTGGTCAGCGACAGCAACACCAACACTGAGTTACAGCGTTGATGATGTCAGCGCCACTGTTGAGGTCGAGGTTGATAACATGACGGTCACTGTGCGGGATGGCGAGCTTCTTGCGGCGCTTGCCGATGGACCGCACACACTGATGGTCAGGGTGATAGACCCAGCTGGGAACAGCAGCTTCGATGAGGTCTCTTTCTATGTCGATGCTGCTCCCCCTGTCGTCAGCATCGATTCTCCTGCCGACGGCGAGACGACCCAGGCTCCGATCTTGATCTTTACAACCAACGAAGGGGTGGTCACGGTTTCGGTCGATGCGGTGGTTCAGGAGATTGTCTCCGGGACTCCTCTCGAACTTGCCGACGGAACCCATTCAGTGACTCTTGATGTGATTGATGATGCGGGGAATGCGACTCAGCTCTCCCATACCTTCACGGTTGATACGGTAGAGCCCGCTTTGACGCTTGAAGAGGTCAGAAACACCATCATGGCACCCTACCTTGGGTTGGAAGGGGTCATCGAAGAGGGGGCAGCGCTTGAAGTTCTACTGTTGCCCGCGATGGAGTATGGTCTTATCACTCTTGATGGAACTCTCTGGAACAGCAGCCTCTCGGCTTTTGTTGAAGGAGAGAATACCCTGCAGATCACCGCTACAGATCTTGCTGGGAATACGACTCGGTTTATCGAAAGTGTAACTTATGCACCTCCTCGTTTAGGGAGTGTCGATCTCTCGGGAGAGTGGCAGGCTTTCTCCTTTACACCGATGACCGAAGTGATGGTCATTATTGCTGGTCCGCCCAGCCGTCGAGACGAGGCTCCCGGTGTGGTTCGACTTCGCCAGATCAGCTCTGCGGCGGCGGAGATCCGTTTTCAGGAGTGGTCAACGCGCGATGAGAACCACGCCGTAGAGGTGGTCGACTATCTTGCTCTACAGCCGGGACGCTACTTCCATGCGGATGGGAGTGTTTGGGAGGTCGGACGGATCTCTCTTGCTGAGGCTGGTGACGGAACTCCGACCAGTTTCCTCTTTAGTGAGACGTTTATTGATGTTCCTGCGCTTTTTTTGACGGTACAGAGTGAGATTGTAGGCCGTACGGTTGATGCTCGACTCCACTCCGTCTCGGAGGCCGGGTTCAGTGTGGCACTGCAGCAAGCCGAAGCGTCTAAAAACCTGATTCGCGCAGCCGAAACGGTCGGTTATCTTGCTGTCTATGCACCTCAGGGGTCGGGAAGTCTCGATCTGGGCGAGAGCGAGATGACCTATCTGCGTCAGTCGATGAACGTAACTGAAGACCCGAGTTCAATCCTTTCCACCGCACTTCTTCTCGAAGAGGAGGCGACGCTTGACACTGAGATCTCTCACCTTGCTGAACATGCTGAAGTCATGGTTCTGGGAAATCTTCTCTGGGCCCAGCTGACAACGGTCAACGAAACGGATACGGCCTCTCTACGGCGCAGCATTGTGGCTGACAGTTCAACGACTGTTCAGGCGGAGTGGGGAAGTGTCTCCTTGGTTGAAAATGAATGGACGACGCTGCCTCTACGAGGCAGTTATACGCAGCCGGTGGTTGTGCCGAGCGCTGAAGCAGATGCTGCAGGGGCGGCTCGGGTGGTTCAGCTCCGCAATGTGACGCCGACCTCTTTTGAGGTGCGTATTCTTCCCTGGCAGTCGGATGGTGCTACGTCGGCATCTACAACCCTGCTGCATTACCTGGTCGCAGAGGCGGGACGACAGATGCTGGCAGGTCTCGAACTTGAGGCGGGGCTTCTTGACACGGACGGTCCGGTTCATCCAGAATGGGCAACCGTTGTCTTCAGTGCGCCCTTCAGTCAGGGGGCACCGGCACTCTTTGCCGCAAGTCAACAGAGCCTTGAGGCTGACCCTCAGGTCTGCCGTTTCTCCTCAGTCGATGTCTCCTCCTTCTCTCTTACAACTCAGGGCCGAAGTGAGAATAGCCCTGCTTCGCCCGAACCCCTAGGGTGGATTGCACTGGCTAAAGGAAAGGGGGAGACGGATGAAGGGCGCAGTGTCCTGATCTTCTCCGCAACGGTTGGCGACGTGGAAAGTGAACTTGATCTCGCCATCGCCTATGCCGAACATCTTGTTGAGGTGGCTGATAATGCTAGGTTTATGGCTCGTTATAGCACTCTTGGTGAACTCTTTACCCAGCAGCCGTATCTGCTTCAGTTTGTTCTCGAAAAACCGACACTGATAGGGCAACTCGGAACGACTCATGAGACGGACCCAGCTGTTGCGGCGATCACAATCGATGGGCGAGGAACGGCCCGGGCTGTTGTGGAAGAGGCTGTCAGTAATGGTGCGAGTTCATCGCATGCCCAGGAAGAGTTGAACATTTTTGTTGCCGAATAATGGTCGATAAATGATTCAGGATGATTTCAATAAAATGACGGATGCCATGATTTTTAAGGTTCTACGGAGTGCTTCACTTCTTTTCGTGCTGCTAGCGCTGCTTACCCCTTTAAAGGAAGCGCAGGCGTTTCAATTTGCCCCTTCAGCGGCTTCTCCGGGGTTGGAGCAGGTAAGTCAGGAGGTTGGAGGCGGGGTGCGTAGCTTTCGTTTGGAGCCTGAGACCGGTTCCGGATTTGATGCGGCTGAATTGACCATGCAGCAAGTCTATCTGCAGGCCGGCTATGGATTTGTCGACAATGGCGAATTCTATCTACGTGCCGGCGCCGCGGTGCTCTCTATGGACCACGCCTTTTCGGTTGAGGACGCGTCGCTTGAAGGTGAAGGGACGCCTTTTGCGGGGTTTGGTGTTCGTGGCCTTCTTTATAGAAGCCGCTGGTTGGATCTTGGAGGGTTCCTGCAAGGGCATTATTATGCCGAGTCGGTGGACGAGCGTGATGCTGATCTCGCCCTGTCGGAAGGGGGGAGTGTCACGGTCCATGAAACCGTTACGCTTTCAGCCCTATGGGAAGCGAATGCAGCGATGTCTGCAGAGATCAAACTGCAAGATTTTCGCTTTTATGTCGGTCCGGTATATCACTACCTCTCAGGTTCGCTGCAGACCGAGGCAATGGCGTTGGGTGTGAGTGATAAGAATGAAGCGGCCTACGGTGCTGAGTCAAGTGTGGGGATTTTTGCCGGGCTCTCTGTGACTCTGGTCCCTGGAACCGTGATCAGCGCAGAGATGCAAAGTGGTGCAGAAACAAGTTACAGTCTGGCTGTGACGATGCAGACCTTTTCATTTTGATCTCTTCACGTCTTGCACAACGCCGGGTTATCGCCTACACTGTCGTGCATTTAATATGCTACCAAAGGAGTTGGTGAATGGGTGAACCTGGAAAGACGAAGTTTCAGATCAATCTGCGGCGTTATCTCCGTGAAAATGATGAGAATCGTGACCTGACCCGCTTGATCTGTGAGATTGCAGAAGCCTCCAAGTATATCGTTAATTCGATTCGGACCGGTGATCTTGGCGTGGCAGGAACCTCAAATCTCTATGGTGAAGAGCAACTCGCACTCGATGTTCTCTCGGATCGAATTCTACGCAAACGTCTGGCACATTCCGGTGTGGTGGCCAACATTGTTTCGGAAGAGACCAATGACATCATCACCGTTTCCGAAGAGTGTGAAGGGAAGTATTCTGTTGCGTACGACCCTCTTGATGGCTCTTCCCTTGTCGATGTAAACCTTGCTGTTGGAACCATCGTCTCGATTTATGAAGGGGGAAATCTCTTCCTTCCTGGGCGCAAGCAGGTGGCAGCGCTTTATATTCTCTACGGACCGCGAACCACCATGGTTTTAAGTACCGGAAATGGGGTCCATGAGTTCTCGATGAATCAGCTTATGGAATACACGCTAACTCGTGAGAATATGCGGATGGATGAGAAGGCGAGCATCTACGCACCTGGAGGGCAGCGGAATCTCTACTCCAAAGGGACGGAGAGTTTTGTCAGCGATTTGGAAAGGCATGGTGCCAAATTGCGTTACAGTGGTGGATTTGTTCCGGATATCAACCAGATTCTCCTGAAAGGGAAGGGGGTTTTCCTCTATCCCCATCTCAAGGGGCACCCCAACGGAAAGCTGCGCCTTCTCTATGAACTTAATCCCATGGCATTCTTGATTGAGCAGGCTGGTGGCGCCGCATCAACCGGGCGAATACCGATTCTCGACCTGCAGCCGGAAGGGATCGATGATCGGGCCCCGGTTTTCATCGGTTGTAAAGAGGATGTCGCACGAGCCGAGACGATGATCGCTGAACTCGGTTGACATTTTTAAAGGTGATAGATCAAAGAGAAGAGCACGGCCTAAGTGGCCGTGCTCTTCTCTTTTTGAGCTGTTGATAAAAAAACCCGGAGGTTTCCCTCCGGGTTTTTATCGTACGATGCTGCTCGCTTTGCCTAGATCAGAGCTTTGACCTTCTCGAAACCGAGGTTGTAGGCTTTCTCATTGAGCTCAAGAAAGGCCTCGGGAACGCGGGAGAGGACGGCCTTAAGGCCGGCTTCACGCGAAACGACATCAGTCAGAGCGATCATGGCGCCAAGGGCGACCACGTTGGCGACGATCTCGCGTCCGATCTCGTCCTTGGCGGTGCGCATGATCGGCATTTTGATGATCTTGAAGTCACCTTGGGGTTCGTTCTTGACGAAATCTTCATCAAGCAGCAAAAGACCGCCGGACTTGATGCCGTTGGCGTACTTGTCGGCCGACTCCTGAGTCATTGCCAAGCAGGCATCGACAACTGTCGCTTTCGGGTAATCGATGGGACCGTCGCCGATGATAACCTCCGACTTGGAGGCGCCACCACGGGCCTCGGGGCCGTAGCTCTGGGACTGAACGGCATGCTTCCCTTCAACAATCGAAGCAGCCTCAGCCAGAATGATACCGGCGGTGATCAGACCCTGTCCACCTGCACCGGAAAAACGAATCTCATATCTTTGAGCCATTGCTAGATTCTCCTTTTCGCAGGTTCGTGGATCAGGCTCCCTGAGCCTTGGCGATGACAGATTTATACTGCTCGCAGTACTCGGGCTTCTCTTCCTGATAGAGCACGCCGGTGAGGACCTTCCCTTCGAGCTGCTCAGCGGTCATCTTGGAGGCGGCTGCCACAGGGACAGCGACATCCTTGAGACGCTTCATCATGTCGACGACACTGCGGAACTTGTTGCGGCGACCGTAGGTGGTGGGGCAGTCGTCGAGAATCTCGATGACCGACATCCCTTTATGCTTGATCCCTTCAACGATCAGTTTGTCGATCTGGGTCGCATGGAAGGCGGTGGTGCGGGCAACGAAGGTCGCACCGGCGCCGATCGCCAGCTTGCTGATGTCGAAGGTCGGATCGGGGTTGCCGTAAGGGGTGGTCGACGCCTTGGCCCCGGTGGGGGTGCAAGGGGAGAACTGACCACCGGTCATCCCGTAGATGCTGTTGTTCAGGATGACATAGGTCATGTCGATGTTACGACGGCAGGCGTGGATGAAATGGTTGCCGCCGATGGCGGTCCCATCACCGTCGCCGCCTACGCAGAGGACGTTCATCTCCGGCTTCGACATCTTGACGCCGGTGGCGAAAGCCGCAGCGCGACCGTGAGCGGTGTGCAGGGTGCAGAAATCCATGTAGCCAGGAAGACGCGACGCGCAGCCGATACCGGAGACGATCGCGGTGTTGTTCTTCTCAAGGCCACAGGTATCCATCGCCCGGATCAGACCCTTCATAACGATGCCGTGGCCGCAGCCGGGGCACCAGATGTGGGGCAGTTTGCCGGGACGAATCGACTTTTCATAATCGTAAGCCATGTTACTTGACCTCCTTGACCTGGGCGATGATCTGGCCGGGGTTGATCGGCTCACCGTCAACGCGGCCGATGGCGAGGACAGGGCAGCTCCCCTTGACCACGCGCTCGACTTCGAGGTTCATCTGACCGAGGTTGAGCTCGGGGACGATGATCGCCTTGACCTGCTTGCCGAGAGCAACGATGCGCTTCTCGGGGAAAGGCCAAAGGGTGATGGGGCGGAAGAGACCGGCCTTGACACCCTGCTCACGCAGTTCGTTGACGGCGTAGCGGGCAGAACGGGAGGTCGAACCGTAGGCAAAGATCAGAACCTCAGCGTCCTCGGTGAGGTACTCCTCGTTCTTCTCGATGATGGCGCGGGCCTCATCGCTCTCAACCTTGCGGATCTGACGGCGCTCTTCAGCGTCGACGAGATCGGCTTTGGTCGTCGGGAAGCCGTCCGCAGCCTTATTCAGACCGGTGACATGGTAGCGGTAGTCGCTGCCAAAGGCGGCCAGAGGCGGGACATCTCCGAAGGAGGTGTCATAAGGTTTGTAGTCAGCCGGAGCAACGGTCGGTGCGGCACGCTCGATGACCTCAAGCTCACCCGGCTCGGGGAACTCGATGCGCTCACGCATGTGACCAACGATCTCATCGTAAAGAACCTGAACCGGAGTCCGGAACTGCTCGGCGAGATTGAAGGCGCGTACGGTTTCGGTGAAGATCTCCTGGCAGGAGGCCGGGACCAAGGCGATGGTCGGATGATCGCCGTGGGTACCCCATTTGGCCTGCTGGACGTCGGATTGGCCGGGGCCGGTCGGCATACCGGTGGAAGGACCACCACGCATAACATTGATGATAACGCAAGGAACCTCGGCGATGCAGGCATAGCCGATAAGTTCCTGCTTAAGGGAGACGCCGGGACCGGAGGTGGCGGTGAGAACCTTGGCGCCGGTCAGAGCCGCACCGATCACCGACGCCATCGCACCGATCTCGTCTTCCATCTGAATGAATTTGCCGCCCTTTTTGGGAAGTTCGTTCGAGAGAACCTCCGCTACTTCGGTCGACGGGGTGATGGGGTAGCCGCCGAAAAAGGTACATCCGGCATAAACGGCGCCTTGGGCGAACGCTTCGTTCCCCTGCAGCAGAGCAACTTTCTTAGCCACGTTAGCTGACCTCCTCTATTGGATTGATGGATTAGTCCTTGTGCACCTTGATGGCGAAGTCAGGGCAGCGCAGTTCACACTGCATGCACGCGATACAGGCCTCGGCATTGGCCACCTTGACGACGAACGCATCCATCTCCAAGACCTGTTTGGGGCAGAATTCCACACAAATACTGCACCCCTTACAGTACTTTTCGATTATTTCCAGTCTTGGACTGCTCATTCCCGATGTTCTCCTTTGTGCGAGTTGGTATGAGGATGAAACCCACTAAAACGCTGGAAGCCTAACATAAAGATTTTGCCTTGACCAGTCAAATATATTGAAAACACTATTAATGTGTATTCATTGTCAACATACTGTAACTAAAGGAAAATCTCAGTTGAGGCACAAGCTAAACTATTGTGTATACAGGTAAAAAAGGTTTTTAAAAAGGGGCAATGTCTCCATTGCCCCTTTTGGAAACAGCATACGAAATCGTGATTAAAGATTCATGCTGCCGACGAGTTCTTTGACGGCGGCAACGGAGTTATCCATCAGAGCCTGCTCTTCTTCGTCGAGTTTGAACTCGACGATCTTCTCGATACCAGCGGCACCGAGGATGCAGGGGACGCCGACATAGAATCCGTCGACCCCAAACTCACCCTGAAGCAGAGCGCATACGGGAAGGACACGTTTTTGGTCACGGAGGATTGATTCGGCCATGGCGATGGCCGAAGAGGCCGGGGAGTAGAAGGCGCTGCCGTTGCCGAGCAGCTTGACAACCTCGCCACCAGCGGCTTTGGTCCGCTCGACCATGGCGGTCATGACCTCTTTGGCTTTGTCCGCACCGTACTTCTGCTCGAGGAGCTCCATCACGGGAATGCCGTTGACACTGGCATAGCGGACGAGGGGAACCATGGTGTCGCCGTGACCACCAAGGGTCATGGCGTTGACATCCTTGACCGAGACCCCGAGCTCCCAAGCGATGAAAGCCTGGAAACGAGCAGAGTCAAGAACCCCGGCCTGACCCATGACGCGCTCTGGCGGGAAGCCGGTGATCTTCTGGCAGAGGGTGACCATGGCGTCGAGGGGATTGGAGATGATGATAACAAAGGCGTTGGGGGCGTACTGCTTGATCCCCTCGGAGACCTGGGTCATGATCTTGGAGTTTACTTCGATCAGGTCGTCGCGGCTCATGCCCGGTTTCCGGGGGAGGCCAGCAGTGACGATAACAACGTCAGAGCCTTCGATATCTTTGTAGTCGTTGGCACCTTTGAGCTCAACGTCAAAACCGTCGACGGGGGAAGCTTCGGCGATGTCGAGCATTTTGCCCTGAGGCATTCCTTCGACGATGTCGAACATGACCACGTCACCGAGTTCGCGCAGGGCACACAGTTGGGCGAGAACGCCACCGATCTGACCACCACCGATCAACGCAATTTTGTTTCTGGCCATTGTGTTTTCTCCTTGTTGAGGGAAATGAAGGGACAGGATCGGAGTCTTACTCCGATCCTGTCGTCTTTGGTGATAAATTAAAGGGCGTCGATAATTGCGTTAAGGGTCGCGCTGGGACGCATCTCTTTGTCGGCCATGGCCGGGTCGGGCTTGAAGTAGCCGCCGACGTCGGAAGGACGACCCTGTGCCGCGAGAAGCTCCTCGTTGATCTTTGCCTCATTGGCCTCCATGTCCGCGGCGACTTTGGTGAAGCGGGCTTTGATCTCGGCATCCTTGTCCTGGGCCGCGAGAGCTTTAGCCCAGTACATGGCGAGGTAATAGCTGCTGCCGCGGTTGTCGATTTCATTGACCTTACGAGAAGGGGCTTTGGCGTTCTCGAGGTATTTGGTGACCCCTTCGTCGAGAGTCTCGGCGAAAACCGCAACCTTGGCATTGCCCGTGTTGGCAGCGATGAGCTCAAGTGAAGGGACCAGAGCGCAGTACTCACCGAGGGAGTCCCAACGCAGGTGACCTTCTTTGAGAAACTGCTCGACATGCTTGGGAGCCGAACCACCGGCCCCGGTCTCAAAGAGGCCGCCACCCGCCATCAAAGGAACGATGGAAAGCATACGGGCGCTGGTCCCGAGCTCAAGAATCGGGAAGAGGTCGGTGAGGTAATCACGCAGGACGTTGCCGGTCACGGTGATGGTGTCGAGACCTTTACGGGCACGCTCACAGGCAAACTTCATGGCGTCAACCGGCTTCATGATCTGGATATCAAGGCCGGTGGTGTCATGATCCTTGAGGTAGGTATTAACCTTCTTAATGATTTCGGCGTCATGGGCACGGGTCTCGTCAAGCCAGAAGATGGCGGGAGCCCCCGAAGCTTTGGCGCGGTTGACGGCGAGCTTGACCCAGTCCTGAATCGGAGCATCTTTGACCTGGCAGGCACGGAAGATGTCGCCGGGAAGGACGTTCTGCTCAAGCAGGGTGGTACCGCTGGCAGTATCAACGACGCGGATGGTGCCAGCACCAGGTGCGTTGAAAGTCTTGTCGTGGGAACCGTACTCTTCAGCCTTCTGAGCCATCAGACCGACGTTGGAGGTGTGTCCCATGGTGGCAGGGTCAAATTGGCCGTTGGCTTGACAGTCCTCGATGATCGCCTGATACATGGTGGCGTAGCAGCGGTCAGGAACCATGGCAACGGTGTCCTGCAGCTCGTCATTGAGGTTCCACATTTTGCCGCCGTCACGTACGACAACCGGCATGGAGGCATCAACGATGACGTCGTTGGGGACATGAAGGTTGGTGATCCCTTTGCGCGAGTCGACCATGGCCAGCGCCGGACCACTCTCGTAGCAGGCTTTGATGTCCGCCTCAATTTCGGCTTTTTTACCGGCCGGCAGACGGTCAAGCTTGGCAAGAACGTCGCCAAGACCGTTGTTGACGTTGGCGCCGATCTCTTTCAGGGCCGCGGCGTGCTTCTCGAGCGCGTCTTTGAAGTAAACCGAGACGGCGTGACCGAAAATGACAGGGTCGGAGATCTTCATCATGGTCGCTTTGAGGTGGAGGGAGAGCAGAACGTCTTTCTCCTTTGCCTCATTCATGCAGCTTGCGACGAAGGCACGCAGCTTGGCGACATCCATGTGGGTTGAGTCGAGGACCTCGCCCGCCTGAAGGGGGAGCTTCTCCTTCAAAACGCTGACGCTGCCATCGGCGGCGACAAACTCAATCTTGGCGGTGGTTGCTTTGTCAAGGGTGACAGCGGTCTCGTTCTCGAAGAAGTCTCCACCATCCATAAAAGCAACTCGGGTCTTGGAGACCTCAGGCCATGCTTTCATCATGCGGTGAGGGTTTTTCTGGGCGAACTTCTTGACCGAAGCAGCGGCACGACGGTCGGAGTTCCCCTCGCGCAGTACAGGGTTGACGGCACTGCCGAGGACTTTGGCGAAGCGGGCCTGCAGGGCCTTCTCTTCGTCGTTTTTCGGCTCCTCAGGGTAATCGGGGATGTCATACCCTTTTTCCTGAAGTTCTTTGATCGCTTCTTGCAGCTGGGGGATCGACGCGCTGATGTTGGGAAGCTTGATGATGTTCGCCTCGGGGGTGAGGGAAAGCTCGCCAAGCTGAGTCAGGTAGTCGGGGATCTTTTGTGCGTCGGTAAGCTTGTCGGGAAAGTTGGCGATGATACGCCCCGACAGGGAGATGTCACGCATCTCGACATCCACTCCCGAACCCTTCAGGTAGCCCTGAACGATGGGGAGCAGGGCATAGGTTGCCAATGCAGGTGCTTCGTCAATCTCTGACCAGATGATCTTTGCCGTCATGTGTTCTCTCCTTGAGATTTCTATCCACGTGCTTACAGGTGCCCGTGACAGGCAATCAGAACGCCCCGAAATAACGGGACTTTTCCCAAATCGTGTATACAGTATACAAAAGGGCGTGGACTGTCAAGGAAAAATATGGGGAATCAGGGGGGTGTTAAGTATAGAGAATGAAGGCAACTATAACGCTGTTTCGATCGCAGGCGACGGTGGTTCCGTCGCTCTTTCAAGGGGGAAAGTGGTTGAGGAACGAGCGGTCTCTTTCGCTTCGCTTAGATCGCTGTCGCTAAGGTCGCGGGGGATCATCAATTCCTGCCCTGGGTAGATATGACTGGGATCCTTAATCTGATCGCGGTTGGCTTTGTAGAGCAGAGGCCAAAGAAGCGAATCACCATAGACCTTTTGCTGTGACGCGATACTCTGAAGCGTCTCTCCTTCACGGACGTGATAAAGGGTCAGTGGAGGGGGAGGGGGAGGTTCCACCGAAGAGGGAGATGACGGGTGGGTTGTTTTCACTTCTGAAGGTCGAACGCCAGGTTTTTTTGAATGTGAACGTACAGGCGCTTTTTCCTGTGAAGGGGAGGTTTTTTCAGGCGGTTGAAGCGACTCCTCTTGATCTTGATGTGTGCTGGCACGTTCTCGGGCTAGCAGGGCTCGACTGGCGGCGAGAGTGAGGAGATGGCGAGCGGTCATGTAGCGTTGATCTGCAATAAGTCCTTTGGCTTCGTTCAGGGTCTCTTCAGCATGCTGGTAGTCAAAGGGAGCGAGGCGGGGAGCCTCTGCTGCAATTGCATCCTCCAAGGCCGTTTGGGCAATGCGCAGTTCTGTCTGGGGGATTGAAGCGCAAGCCGACAGCATGAGGAGTTGAAATGTGAGAAGTACCAGAAATCTCATCGTTGACACAGGAGATGTCACCGCGCCTCACCTCGAAAGGGGTACGGGAGTGTTCCTCCCGTACCCGATCGAAAAAAAGGGTGGTTATTTGCTTTTGGCCAGACGGATCGACAGTTCACGCAACTGTTTTTCGTCGACGGTGCCTGGGGCTTCAGACATGAGGCAAGTTGCCTTTTGAGTTTTGGGGAAGGCAATGACATCGCGAATCGAGTCGGAGCCAGAAAGGATCATCATCAGCCGGTCAAGGCCGAAGGCGATTCCCCCGTGCGGTGGTGCTCCGTACTCGAGGGCGTCAAGGAGGAACCCGAACTTCTCGCGTGCCTCTTCCTGTTCAATCCCCATCAGCTTGAACAT
This sequence comes from Desulfuromonas sp., assembly GCA_002869635.1. Classification (GTDB taxonomy): domain Bacteria; phylum Desulfobacterota; class Desulfuromonadia; order Desulfuromonadales; family BM515; genus BM515. Next base: position 13,574 of record PKUF01000104.1, read on the forward strand.
GCGGCTTTGGACCGACTGGTCATGGATACGAATGCTGCCACCGCCGATCTCTGAGCCGTTGAGGACAAGGTCGTAAGCTTTGGCGCGGGCCTTGCCGGGGTCGCTGTCAAGCAGAGAAATGTCCTCATCCATCGGTGCCGTGAAGGGGTGATGCACGGCGACGTGACGCTTGCTCTCTTCATCCCACTCAAGCAGTGGGAAGTCAGTGATCCAGACAAAACGGAAATCGTCTTTCTGGGCCAGTTCCAATTTCTGGCCGAGGTGGCCCCGCAGGCGACCAAGAGCCTCATTGGTAATCTTTGGCTTGTCGGCAACAAAGAGGAGCAGGTCACCGAGTTCTGCAGCAAGGCGCTCATTGATCGCACTGAGATCGTTTTCGCTGAAGAATTTGGCGATGGGGGATTGCCACCCCTCCTCTGTCATCTTTACCCAAGCGAGTCCTTTGGCCCCGTAGATTTTGACGAATTCGGTGAGATCGTCGAGCTCTTTGCGGGAAAAGCTGGCCCCCCCCTTAACATTAATCGCCTTGACGATGCCACCCTTGGCGACTACATCAGCAAAGACCTTGAAGCCCGAAGCGGCGACAAGATCCGAGAGCTCCGTCAACTCCAGCCCGAAGCGCATGTCAGGGTTGTCGACCCCGAAGCGGTCCATTGCTTCGGCGTAGGTGAGATGGGCCATCGGCAGTTGTACGTCAACGTCGATCGCCTCCTTGAAGATGGTGGAGATCATTTCCTCCATGATCGTCATGACGTCGTCGCGACTGACAAAGCTCATCTCACAGTCGATCTGAGTGAACTCCGGTTGTCGATCAGCGCGCAGGTCTTCATCGCGGAAACATTTGACGATCTGAAAGTAACGGTCGTAGCCCGAGACCATCAGAAGCTGCTTAAAGAGCTGGGGGGACTGGGGAAGGGCGTAGAATGTTCCACTGTTGACACGGCTCGGCACCAAATAGTCGCGTGCCCCCTCCGGCGTGCTTTTGGTGAGAACCGGAGTCTCGATCTCGAGGAACCCGTTAGCGTCAAGATAGCGTCGCACAGTACGTGCGACCTTGTGGCGCATGACCAAGTTGTCCTGAATCGTCGGACGGCGCAGATCGAGGTAGCGGTATTTAAGACGAATGTTCTCTGCCGCCTCGCTGTATTCGTCGATCATGAAGGGGGGGGTCTGGGCGGTGTTGAGAATGCGCAGTTCGCTCACCTCAACTTCAACCTCACCCGTTTTCATCTTCGGATTGACGGTCCCTTCCGGGCGGGGAGAGACTTTTCCTTGGATCGCCACAACGAATTCGTTACGAACCTTGTCAGCACGGCTATGGGCGTCAGGATCGCGGTCTGGATCGAGGGCGAGTTGAACGATCCCCTCACGGTCACGCAGGTCGATGAAAATCAGTCCGCCGTGGTCGCGGCGGCGCTGTACCCAGCCCATCATGCAAACGGTGCTCCCGATGTCGGCCGCTGTCAAGTGGCCGCAGTAATGACTCCGTTTCCAGTCGCCCAAGATATCGTTCAAGACAAGTCCTCCGAAAGTGTAGGATTGATTTTAATAGGTGCCCAAAAGGCAAACGCGAAATTATAGGGTCGTAAGAAGGCAAGCGTCAAGCCTTAAGAATGGCACTGCTTTGATGCTAGGGATGCCAATGGCAACGCCGCCACGGACTCTTTAACGTGGCGGCGTTGACTGTTCGTTTTGCCAAGGGGGGCTTTCTCGTTTTAGCCCTCGGTAAGGAGTTTTTCCAATTCCGTGGCAAGACGTGTCAGTGAGACGGTCTTTTGGGTTGCGTTGTCCATGTCGCGCAGTGGAGCGTTGCCGTCGGCAAGTTCTCCCTCGCCGACGATCAAAACCTTGCGTGCCTGGAGTTTGTCGGCACGGCGCAGTTGTGATTTAAGACTCTTGCCTGAAAAATCCATGTCAATCTTGAACCCTTTGGTCAGCAGGCTTGTCATGAGCGGGAAGGCAAGATCGCGTGCTTCATCACCGAGTGCCGCGATGAACAGATCAGGACGAGGCAAGGTGATGCGGTTGTCACCGCGCAGTAGGACCAGTCTTTCAAGGCCAATGGCAAAGCCGATCCCCGGCTGTGCCGGGCCGCCAAGGGATTGGATCAGCCCGTCGTAGCGTCCGCCGGCAGCGACAGCGCTCTGGGCCCCGAGGTTTTCGGTGACCATCTCGAAGGTGGTTTTTGTGTAATAGTCGAGACCGCGGACCATACGTGGGTTAATGCTGTAGTCGGTACCGACCTGCTTGAGATGTTTCTGTACCGCCGTAAAGTGATCGTTGCAGCCTTCACAGAGTCCATCGAGAATTGATGGTGCTTTAGCGGTGGCTTCTTTACAGGTTGGAACTTTGCAGTCGAGAACGCGCAAGGGATTGGTGTCGATTCGGCGTTGGCAATCGGCACAGAGTGTCTCACGTTTGGGGCTGAGAAAGTCGATGAGCATCTGACGGTAGCCGGGACGGCATTCGGGACAGCCGAGGGAGTTGATCTGCAGCGAGACGTCTTTGATGCCGGCAGCGTCAAAAAAGTGTGAGAGCATTACCAAGACTTGAGCATCAATAAGTGGTGAATCGATCCCAATAACCTCGGCGCCAATTTGATGAAACTGACGATAGCGTCCTTTTTGCGGTCGCTCATAACGGAACATCGGTCCCATATAGTAGAGACGCGATACCGGGTCGAGGGTGTGCATCTTGTGTTGGATGAAAGAGCGCATCACCGGCGCGGTCCCCTCGGGGCGCAAGGTGAGAGAGTTGTTACTCTTGTCAGAGAAGGTATACATTTCCTTTTCGACAATGTCGGTTGCTTCGCCGATGGAGCGGCAGAAAAGCTCGGTTTTTTCCACCACCGGTACCCGAACTTCAGCGTAGCCGTAGGTTGAGAAAATGTCGCGGGCGAGTTGCTCAAGATGTTGCCAGGTCTCCACCTCACCGGGGAGAATGTCGTTCATCCCTTTGATGCCGGTAATGCTCACGATACGGTCCTTTAGGTGAAATCTACTACTTTAATTGCGCTGCGAAGGGTCGGGATTATAGTCTCTTGTTTGCGATGTGGCAAGCGCTGAAGACTCATTTGTTGCTGGCGGTGTAAATTCCCTCCCAGCCTTTTTTGGGGGGGGTTTTTAGATAGTTTCGGCAGCGTTCGGCGAAAATCTGGGCCGGAGGGTCGTCATAGTTCTGAACCAGTTGTTCAAAGCGGGCAAGAGCCGCTTCAAAATGTTGCTGTCGGTAGAGTGCGAGTCCCTCTTCAAAACCCTCTTTCCGGTCTCCCGCTTCCATAAGAAGTTCGTAAATGGTGATCGGCTTTCTTCTCCCTTTGACCCTTACGTAATCGAGTTCGCGAAAGACGAATTCGTCGCCGATGGCGGCACGGGTCTCGTCGCTGACGATGGTGCGGGTGCCGTAGAGTTTGTTGAGCCCTTCAAGGCGTGAGGCGAGGTTGACATTGTCGCCGATGACCGTGTACTCCATGCGGTTTTGTGAGCCGATATTCCCGGCGACGACTCTGCCGGTATGAATGCCGACGCCGATCGTGAGGGCCGCTTTTCCTTCCGCTCCAAGCTGCTCACTCAGCAGAGTTGCCACCTGTTGCATCTCAATGGCACAGCTTGCCGCTCGCATCTCTTCGTCCCCCAAGGGGAGAGGTGCACCGAAGAGGACCATGACCGCATCCCCCATGAACTTGTCGACCATGCCGTTGTATTTGCCGACAACGTTGACAACTTCGCTGTAGTAACGATTAAGAAAGTCGACCAGCTCCGGTGGGGTGAGCCCTTCCGAGAGACTGGTGAAACCGCGGATGTCGCTAAAAAGGACGGTGACCGTTTTCTCTTCACCCCCGAGGTGGAGCTCGCTTTTGTGTTTGAGGATCTGCTGAGCCAGTGGTTTGCTGACATAGCGCTCGAAGGTGTTCTTGATGTACTCCTTTTCACGCAGGCTTTCGGTCATGCCGTTAAAGGCGTCGGTGAGGATGCCGAGCTCATCCCGCCGTTTTAGAGGGATGGTGACGTCTAGCTTCCCCTGGCCGACGGCGTGAGCTCCCTCCACCAGCGCATGGACTGGACGGACAAAGAGACCCGCCAGCAGATAAGCGAGCCACCCTCCGACAAAGAGGGCCGAGACACCGAGCATGATAAGTTGCTGACGCATCTCCTCCACTTGGGCGGTGATCAATGCTTCAGAGAGGCCGAGGTGAATCCCACCTAGAAGGATTGGGTCGTCGGCGAGGGAGTAGATCGGTACTTGTAGCTCGAGTAAGTCCCCCTTCTCCTGACGGATCCGGATAACCTTGTATTCCTTGGTTGTTTCAATGGTTTGAAATGTTGTGGCCGGGGGTTGGTACAGCTCTCCGACCTGCTCGAGGTCCTCTGCCGCACGGACGATTCCTGCATGGTCAGTAATGACGGTATAGACAACACCGGGACTACGTCCGGCATTACGGACGGCGGAAAAAAGGTAGATGTCGTCGCCGGTCAGGAGCGGGTCTTCGGTATTGAAGGCGACGCCGCGGGCAATCCCGATTCCTTTGTCGATATTTTCGCGGATCAGTGATTCGCGGATATTTTGTTCCAGAAAAAACATGACCCCGAACATCAAGGTTGCGCTGAATAGTCCGAGGACCAGCGCGAATTTAAAGCGAAGACTGGAGAAGAAAGGGGGCATGTCAGCCATTGCGGAACTCCTCGATCTGGCGGATTTTGCGGCGGGCCTTCTCGATGTTGGCACGAGCTTTGGCATGTTCAGGAGAGAGGATCAATACCTTCTCCCAGACCGTTACGGCATCGAGATATTTGCCTCGAGTATAGAGTTCGATTCCCTGTAGATAGAGACGTTTTTCGTCTCCCGGTGCGACACCGGCCGAGCGCCGGGCGGCGACTTGCTCCAGTCCCCCCTTGGCCTGTTTGTGGTAAGGGTCGAGGGCTAACAGTTTTTGGTAGGAGGTCTCAGCTGCATCAAGTTCCCCCTCTTGGAGTTGAGTGTTGCCGCTTTGAAGAAGCGTGGCGATGGTGGCAGAGAGCCGCTTCTTGCCATCGACAATCCCGGCAGAAGCTTCTTTGCTGCGGGGATCAAGATCAAGGGCGCGACGATAGATCGCCAGGGCCTCGGCAAAATTCTCCGTAACAAGAAGGGCATTGGCTCGTAGGAGAAGCTCTTTCAAATCCTGAGCCCGTTTTTTAATCAGCGACTCTTTCTCTTCTTTGGCGACCTTGTGTTCCGGCAGGCGGTGTAGAATTTTGTCGTAGGCCGTGAGGCTTTTGGAGATTTTCCCCTGACTGGCTGCTAAACGGGCACTGGCAAGCAAGGCGTCGATCTTCTCCTGCTGCTGTTGCTCAAGGGCCTCGAGCTCTTTTTGAATGATCGGGTCTTCGCGCAGGGCCAGCGCTTCGTAATACTCGTTACGGGCGTTGTCGATGCGCCCGGCACTTCGTTCCTGGCGAGCCCGTTGCAGAATTTGTTCGACCATGCTTGCTAGCAGCGCTTTCGCGCTCTGTAATCCCTCTTGTGCTTCAAGGTGGTCAGGTGCTTGCTCAAGGACCGCAAGAAACTGGGTTGTTGCCGCCTTTATATCGCCTCCCTCAAGGGCTTTCTTTGCTGTGGCAACAGCCGCATCATGCAGAGTACGACGTTGGACGGCGATCTCTTGCAGAGCGGCAAGGGCCTCTTCATGGTCTGGAACAAGGTGAATGACTTGGGAATAGCTTGCCTCAGCTAGGTCGAAATGGTTGGCGGCACGTTCTTCTTCGGCTCGTTCCATGAGGGCTGCAATTTGATGGGCGGCAGCCTCTTGAGCCTTTTTGAGGAGTTTCCTCCCTTGACGGTCTTTGGGGGCATAGGAGCGACCGAGGGAAATTTTTTCAAGAGCATCCCGGGGCTGGTCTGAGGCTAGCAGAGACTCGCCCTCGTCAAAAAGGGCACGGGCCATGGCGGAGAGTGAGGAGTTGGTCTCGTCAAGATATTCCCGAGCGAGGGGATAGGCTGGGTCGAGTTCAAGAACGTCGCTTAACAGCTCACGGGCTTTGAGAAAATCTTCCTTGCGAAAGGCAGTGCGTCCAGCGATAAAGAAGATTTTCGCTTGAGAAGTTCGGCTGGCAAGAAGGTTAAGAGCGGCACGACGGTGTCCCGGCTCTTTTTGCAAAACCTGCTCAAAGTAATCGATCGCTTCGGGATAATTGAGCTGCTCCAGATAGATGTTGCCGGCATGGAAAAGGTAGCGAGTGTCGACAATCGTAAGGTTGAGCAATGGCGACAAGGCTTTTAGGGCTAGCTCAGGCTCTTTCTTTTTTAAAA
>PKUF01000081.1 GCA_002869635.1 Desulfuromonas sp.
TCTCTTCCCACAAAGCGCCCAAGACCTCGACAGCCACCGAGACAGAGAGAGAGGGCTTTACAACCAGCACACCCCTCAGGCATTTTATCGATTTCGTCACGAATCCGATAACGTAGAGGAGACTGCCACAGGTCCTGAATTGAGTCACGCAACAGGCTCCCAAGACGCTCCGGCCACGAGGAACAAGGGTAAAGGTTCCCCTCGCCATCAACGTGCCCGAGACTGTTGGCCGCCTGACACCCCCCATACTCACTCCGGCCCCCATCGCGGTCGGGAAAGAAAACTTCCCAGATGAAAAGGTCGTGCACCTCAAGATCAATCTCCTCGCGAAAGCGCTCACCTTCATGGTCGCACTGGCTGGAGAAACGGACAATATCTTCAGCGGTGAGTCGCTCCGTCGAAGGATCATCCGACAACGAAAGAGGTGTATTGGGAAGTTTGACCTTTTTGATTCGCTCTTGACGACAAAGTGCGAGAAGTTCAGGGATCAGGGGAAGGGTTTGGGGAGTCGGTACCACCGAAACGATCGGCTCATACTTTTTGTTGCGTACAGCAGTGATGAGCGAACGTAATCGAGCAGGATTGATCCGATCTTCCGCAAAGACCGATTGGACGTCAAGTTGGAGTGTCACAGGCCATCCGGTAGGCAGGGAGGAGATTTCCTGCGGATCCCCGTGACAGCCAAGAATCACCTGACACCCCCCGCGACTGAGGGTCGCAACGACCGATGAGGCATCAGGGTGGTTCAAGGCACCCGACTCAAGGCTGACGAAGAAAACTCCAGCATCGGCCAGACGCCGTACGACCTGACGCACCGTCTTGGAAGGGGCAGGAGTCGTCCCGGCAAAGAGATTCCACGTCACCCGCAACGGCGCATCAAGAAGATCGAGAGACATCGCGTTCACTCCCTCAAAAAGGTAAGGGGGGCAGGAAACCTGCCCCCCTTAGTGGATTAGCACGGATGGACGTTCGAGGAACCGACCACCTGGGGCTTCATGTACTTCTTCATCGCGTGTCACCTCCTTCAATTTTCTTTTTTATGGTGAGAACTCAACCCCGAAAACTCTTTTCAGGATCACTTCCAACAATGCGGATCGGGCTCGCAAAAATCACCGGTGGTGGCGAAAGCCCGGGCGGTACAGCCTCCGAGACACTGTTCGAAGGCGCCGCAGCCATTGCACTTCCCTTTGGCTTCCTTGTGACGCATTTTCTGCAAAATCGGCGAATCGTACCAGAGGGTGTCGAAATCGTCGGTCAGGATATTTCCCACCACCAACGGAATAAAACCACAGGGGGTGAGGTCGCCATTCGGGCGCAAATGCAGCGATAGTTTACCACAACTGCTCCCTTTTACCAGAGGATTTTCCTCGTATCCGGGGAGAGAAGCGATGACCGGATCGTCGAAAGAGATGGCAATATCCTCCGTCTCATTTTTAACCTTGAGCGCTTCAAGGTAGAAAGCCTTCCACTCTTCCGGCGAAAGGTCGAGCTCCTGACGATTACGAAAACCACGACCGCTGCATTTGAAATTATGGAGGTAGACCTGCTTCACCCCATGGGTGCGAGCAAGCTCAAGAAGTTCCCGAAAATGTCGATAGTTGATACGAGAGATGACCGAACTCATGGTCGTCTTGACCCCGGCGGCCTGAAGATGATCGAGGGCCGCCACCGCCCGCTCGAAAGAACCGGGTTGATCGCGAAAATCGTCGTGCAGCGCCGCTTCGGCGCTGTCAATACTGATGCCGACACTACGAAAACCACTTTCCATTAACGACTTGGCCGCCTCAGCATCAAGGAGCCAACCGTTGGAATTCATTGAAACGTTGAGGCCCTTCTTCGTCGCATAGCGGGCGATCTCGTAAAGGTCGGAACGAATCAGCGGTTCCCCACCACCGAAGTTAACAAAAGGAACCTTCTTCTCGGCGAGAACATCGACGATTCGACAGTGATCGGCAGTGGAGAGTTCCTCGCAGACTTCATCGCGGCTATAACAGTGCGAACAGACGAAGTTGCAGCGAAAAGAGAGAGTCCAGTTGATGGTGAGGGGGGCCGAGAAGAGGTCGGTAAAGTTATCCGTCATGGCGCAGCCACCCCCTCTGAAGAAGATCAGCGATAAACTCATTGACATCGCCGGCAAGCTCTTCGCGCGACGCCTCAAATTCGGCAGCGATCAGATCGACGATTGCCGACTCATCACGGGAGCCGTCACAGAGGGCCCAGATTTTTCCACCGACCAAATTGAGCTGATGCATCATGCCGGAGAACATGAGGATCACCGTCCCCCGCTCAGCGACCTCCTCGCCACGTTCCAGCGCCTCGATCACCTCTTGTTCACGGCGCTGTTCTGTGCGCCAAACGATATCGGGATTGCGTACCAGAAGACTCAAGCTGCAACACCTTTCCCGCCCCTGCGGACGGAGCTGCGACCGGCTAGCGATCGCGAAGAACCAGCGTCATCCAAAGGGTAAAGAAAACCCCGAGAAGAACCGCCACCTTGCCATAATAAGGAACACCGGCAGCACTCGCCGCCAGCCCCCAAGACTGAACCAACCCAGCACCGAGGATCATCCCCATAACCACCAGCGCCGCGTCGTTATCCCCCTCCCCCGCTTTGACCAGCTGACGAAAGGGACNACCCCCCCAACAAAACCGACAGGCCGCCAACCAGCAACATTCCCAAGAAGCTCCAGAGATAGTCGTGGTGCGCCCCCGGCTGACCGTAGAGCCCTAGATGGAGGCGTCCACTGGCCCCTTGCGTTACCAATGCCGCCACGACAAAGGCGAGAAGCCCCCAGAAGAGGGGGGAGCGCTGACCGAGGAGAAAGAGGTCGCGCAGGCTACCCGTAATACAAAAACGACTGCGCTGCGCCAGAGCACCGATGAGCAGACCGCTACCGAGCGCCAGAAAAAACGGCGCACGCTGGGCTGCACTCCCCTGTTCGGAGAAGAGGATAAAGGCCGGCGGAACGATAGTAAAAAGAAGCAGCAGGGCAAAAAGCCCCGGCAGGAGGAAACCGCTCCCTTGCTCCTGGCGCTGCGGTATCGGAAACTCAACCCCACGCCGCATCCCCTGCAAACCGAGACCAACCCCAACCACGAGACCAGCCAGTCCGGAGAGACTGGTCAGATCACCGGCCGTCAGCCGCAAAAAGAGCTTGATGGGGCAACCGATGAAGACGGCGCAGCCGACAATGAGAAAGATCCCGCTGGCAAAACGCAACAGCGGCGCGCTCCCTCCGCGAGAGGAGAACTCACGCCCCCCCAAAGCACAGAGCAGTGCACCAAGGACAAAACCGCTCAATTCGGGGCGCAGGTACTGCATCCGCACATTACCATGCAGTCCGAGGGCGCCGGCGCTGTTTTCGAGGAAGCAGGAGACGCAAATACCTGAGTTTTCCGGATTCCCCCAGACGCTCAGAAGAACCCCGAGCAGCCCAAGAACCACCCCGGTGAGGATCACCCCCCAGAGATGTCGCTGACGCCACAGCATCTACTCGCATCCTCCGGCTAGACGGCTCTGAAGATAATAAAGGTTGGTCAGAGCCTGATTGAGACGGCGGTTCTCCGGCGCGCTCTTAGCCTGCGGCGCCACCTGCTTCATCCCCAGTCTCACAACCTCTTCAATCAGATTCCGTCGCGACAGGGGGCTGCCGGCGTCGATGTAGAGGGGTTCACTTCGTACCCCGGCGCTGAGGCTGGTAATCGCTTCGTTCAACGCCCCGAGCTGGTACTGGATCTCACCCCGCAGCATCACACCGTGCGCCTCACCCGGCATCTGGCGGGCAATCTCATCAAGTTTAAGAAGCGCTTCAGGGAGCGCGCCCTTCTCTCGTAACTGCTCCACCGGGCCGTAAATTTTTTGCAGAAGAGCACTCTTAGCCTGCTGTGCCAGCCGCTTTTCAAGCTGCGGATTGCTACGACCGCTCCGTGCATCGTCGCCAGCACCCCGCCAGAGAAGCGCAGTCAGGGCGATGGCGGTGACGGCCAGGGCGAGGCCGATAATGCGGTCGAAACGGTCGAAGCGCATGAAAACTCAAAAAACCTGATAGGGCGGCATGTTGGTGCGCCGCGCCATGTCACGGACCAGATCATAATCGCGATCCTGCAGATCCTCAAAACCATCGATCCACGCTGCCTTGAGCACCTTCACCTGCTCACCGTCGATCGCCACCGTCGTCTCGGGCGTCAGAGCGAGAAGCGCCTTGCGCACCTTTGTTACCAACTCAGGGTCGGTCTCTTTAGCCGAACCGAAGGTGCAGTAGGGAATCAATGGACTCTGGGCGAGAATCTCAAAATCGTCGGCGGTGATCTTGCCGTCGCGGGTCATCGTCTCAAGGTCGAGAGCCGGGGCTGCAGCAACATCATAGTCACCGAAATAGACCCCGTAGACCACCTTCTCGTGCTTGAAGGAGCCTGAAGGGATAGCGTAATAGTCGAGGTCACGTTCTGGGTCGAGACCAGCCTGCAACATCAGGTCATACTGGGCGAGGTACCCCGACGGCGCCATCATCGGTCCGAAGACCATCCGTTTGCCCCGCAGATCATCGAGTGAGGTAATGCCACTCCCCTTACGGGCGATGATCGCCCCGGCGGTACGGGGGCCAAAGTTTCCCCGCGACTCGGTCAGGAGCAGCCGCAGGTCGTGGTTCTCTTTGAGGATGACATAGAGGAGCGAGTTGGTATGGGTCAGGGCGAAATCGCCGGCTGCAAAACGCTCTTCAAACTCGTGGGTATCGACCGGGACGGTGCGAAAATCGACCCCGACCTGCTCCGAAAGATAGGTCGTGAGGGGGCGAAAACGGGCGAGGGTCTCCTGCTCATTGTTGCAGTTCATAAAACCGATATTGAGCACCGGGCGGCTTCCAGGCTGGTCACAACCGGCGAGCAGAGGAAGAAACACGAGCAATAGAAGCAGAAGTGTTGGCAAAAGATGACTCCGTCCGTGCAAAAAGAAGAAGGGCTTAGCGCCGTTTCGTCACAGGTTCAGGGAAAAAAGGGGCGCTTGAGGCCACACTGGCATCAATCAGAGCATCACCGGGACGATGGCGACCGTCGCGCAGGCGCGGCGCCTGCCCCCCCCACCAGTTGCCGCGGGCATCAAGGGGGGTCGTCCCCTCGTTCACCGCAGCATAAAGACCATTATTGACCAAATCGTTGCGGTGAAACAGACCCTGTGCATCGACCCACTTCAGGCCACCGCGCTGGTTAAGGATCAGACGATTCCGCTCGAGATCACAATGAGATTTTTCAAGAAGGATGCCATATTCGCGACTTGAAGCGATCCAATTCCCATTCACCCGCCCCTCGCTTCGTTGCAGGTAGAGGCCGCGCCGGTTGCCATCAAAGCGACACCTTGTAATCTCAACGGTCGAGTCACGCAGATGAACCCCACCGGCCCGGTTCTTGGCAATAATGCTGTCGCGCAACGCCACAGTACTGTAGAGCCCTCGCACCCCCCAGAAACTCCGCGCCACCTCCAGTGCCTCAAGAGTGACATCCGAGTTACGAAACTGCAAACCGTGTCCGTTATCAAGGAGCTGACAGCGGCGCAAGCTTACGGTTGACTCCTGAAACTGCGCCCCGCGGATGTTGTGCTGCAACAGACAGTCTTGGAGTGCCGCCCGAGAGAAGTGGGCGTGAAAGCCGCGATAGCCGTACTCGATACGACAGTGGGCGAGGAGATTCTCCTCCTCCGAAGCCATCATGTTGATCGCCCCCCAATCCCCCGGGGCGGGGATTGCCGCAGTACTGGTAAAAAGGATCGGTGCCTCGGCCGTCCCCACCGCCTTGAGCACTCCCTGCACGAAGAGCTCATGCTCGCCGATTCCATCGCCGTTGCTGTCAAAAGGGGTGAAGCGCACCACAGTTCCGGGGCGGATTTCCAGCGTCACCCCCGGCGGGACCGTCAGGATTCCGTCAATTTCGACCTCCCCCTCCCAGACCGTATCAACGAAGAGGGAGTTCTCCCCCTCATAGCGTTCATCCGCCAGAACCGGCGCGGCAAGCAGCAAGAGAAGCAGCAGAAGGGAGAAAAGCCTCATTCCTTCACTCCCGGCAGTAGAAGTCGCAGATCCTCACCGTTCTCCCGCAGTTGTGCCTGCCACGCCTGCGGCACGCCGCCGCTGGTGACCAGACCGATGCCATTTTTCTCAATGCGGTTTCCGGTCAGCTCGGCGCGACAGTCGGCGGCAAGAGTCACCCCCTCCTCTTCATTCCCTCGCACTACGGAATCGACCAGGTTAACCCCTCCCCCCCAGCAGAAGAGCCCCGCCTCTCCCGCCTCGATACGACAGGCGTTCAGCTTCGGCACGCCCCCCCCCTGACTGACAACCCCATAGCGATGGTTGCGAATCAGCACCGCCTCGAGTTGTGGTGCACTCTCCAGCGCCAGCAGACCGGTCTCGGCAGCGACGATCTCGGCGTGCTGCAGTGTCGCCTCACCGCCATCAATGAGAATCCCTCCCCAAGCCGCCTCCCCTTCGATTTCGGATTCAGGAAGGAAACGGACCATTTCCCCCTTCTCGCCCATAACCCGAAGACGGCCTCTCACCAGAAACTCGGTAGCGGGGCTGAGGTACTCAGGGTCAATGCGGGTGCTGTTGCTGGGGCGGATAAAAACGGTGGTCCCGGCCGCGATCTCCAACGAACTTCCCGCAGGGATGAGAAGGTCACCGGCGAGGGTGACCTCCCCCTGCCAGCGATGATCACCGCGCAACACCCCGACGACTTCACTTCCCGAAGGGAGAAGTTGAGGGGACGGATGCAGGGCACAGCCCGCGAGGAAAAGAGGGAGAAACAGAGTGAGTCCGAGACGATGCATCAGATCCACCTCTGGCCGCTGAGCAGCCGCCGTGCCACCCCCGCCGCCGGCTCCCCGGCGGCAACCGCAGCCACAAAGGGCGCGAGATCAACCGTCGGTAACCGTTGCGCCAGCTTCGCCAACGCCGGCAGCACGGTGGTGAATTGCAGATCATTACGAGGTCGCTCCCCGCTGAGCAGATGAAGCCGCAACTCCGGCAAGGCCAACACCGCCTCAGCCAGCGTCTCGGAACTCAAGGCGAGATCAACCTTCTCCTGCTGAAGCGCCGCCGTCGGAGCCAGTCCGGCCAGGGAGGTTAAAACCACCTCGGTTCCGGTCTTCTCCTTGATATAGAGACTCACCACCTCAGCGATCAGACGATCACTCCCCTCGTCACTGCCGATCCCGAGATAGAGCTTTGGCCCAAAGCAGGCCTCCCCCCCCTGGGGAACAAGGAGGAGAAGCAACAGAAAAAGAGGGAACAGATATCTCATCGGATAAAGAGCCAGCGGATGACCGTCGCCCCGTAGAGAAGCGCCGGTAAGGTCACGGTGAGCCACGAGGCGAAGAGCAGAGGGGTGCGCTCCGCAGCGGCGACGCCGGCAGCGAGACGGCTGGCGGCCCGTAGCGAAACGACATAACCGAGGATCAACAGTCCCAACACCAGCCATTTGAGGATGTCGAGGGGGATCAGAACACCCGGCGACGGCACGGTCTTCATGATATTCATCGCCAGGTAGCTCTTAACCCCGGTGGGGTCGCGAAAAGCAAAGGGAAGATAGCCGAGCTTGGCGTTGAGTTTAACCACCGCCAGCACCAGATGCGCTGCGAGAATCATCGGAACGCAGGGAAGCGCCAACCGCCCGAGCCGGGCTCCGAGCGACTCGCCACAGTCAACCGAATCCGGCGGTGCCGGAGCGAGGGTCGGATCACTCATCACTTCCCGCTTGAGACGTAGCAGCTGTTGCAACAGAAGACCGGGGAGCATGATCAGCAGCGGCAGTCCCAGCGTCACCCAGAGGGCAGCAAGCAGAGAGTAGCCCCCGCCCCCCCAGCCAAGAAGCTGGGCGGTCTGATCCGGGAGCCAGAGGATCCGTTCGCGCAGATCGACATAGACCTTGCTGAAGTTGGCGGTCAGCATCCCGAGCAGCACGAGAAAGAAGAAGGTCTCCGACCGCTTGAGACGCGCGCCAAAGAGTTCCGAAAGCCAGGGACGCGTCCCCCAATCGAGGTTATCGTAGGGGCAGTTCTGGGCGCAGTGCAGGCAGAGGGAGCAGGTCGGATTCTGCCCCAGCTCGTCATGCGCCAGCCCGACGGGACAGTCGGGGCGCTCCTTCTTCCAGAAGAAGATCGCTGAGCCGAGGCTGAAGCGGCTCCAGAAGGGGGCGCCCGAGACACACTCCTTGCCGCTGCAACCGGCGCAGACATCGTCATCTCGCACCCGCAGCGAGAGAGGGGCGAGACGGGCGTAGAGACCAAAGACCGCCCCGGCGGGACAGAAAAGAGAGCAAAAGGCGCGGCGGCGAAAGAGAAGACCGCAACCGATCGCCAGTAGGAGCATTAGCCCGAGGAGACGGGCCGTATAATCGGGATAGCGGTGAATCGCAAAGAAGTAGACCCCAAGCTGCAGCGCCACCAAGGTCAGAGTCACCGTCACGTGATTGTCGAGCCAGCGCGGCAGTGGCCGTTTCAGACCGATGCGGGTAAAGAGCCCGGTAAACCACCCCAGAGGACAGACGGTGCACCAGAGCCGCCCGCCGATAAGGGCAAAGAAGACCACCCCCATGATCCAGACCACCCAAAAGAGGGAGGTGGCGAGGTTGGTGTACATCAGCGGATCTTTAACCTTGACCCCCGGCACCGCATGGTGGTGCCAGCCGTAGGCGGCCATAAGCAGCAACACGGCCAAGCCCGCCAGATGCAGCAGGCGCCAGGGCCAGCGCTGGCGCAGCAGCGGTCCGATCCCCTTAAGTTGAAAGAGATTCTTCAGCACGTCATCCAGATCCGGGTCATCCACCCGCAAGGGCGGTAGTTAATGGTAGATGCTGTAAGGGGCGACATACTCCCCCTTCTCGTTACGATATTTAAGATGGTGGCCGGTGATCATCTCGAGCGAACGGGCCGACCACTCGCGCACTGCGTGGATCTCATCTTCGAGGGTTACCTCGAGAGCCGGCACCGCCTTCTTGCTGACCAGCGGTCCCAAGGCCATGGCGGCGTTCATCCGCACCTGCCAGTCGTCATCCTTGAGCCCGGCGATAAGCGCCTCCTCGGCGCGGGGGTCGCGCAGTTTGCCGAAGGCGAGGAAGATCTCGCGCCGCGCCGGACCTTTTTCCGCCGCCAGCAACACCGGAATCGCCCGGTTATCGCCGATATCTCCCAACACCCGCACTGCCGAGGCCGCTCCCAGCGCCGGAGCCTGCGGCAGATAGTCGATAAGGGGTGCCACCGCCCGCTTGCCGAACTTGATCAGAGAGCGGGTGGCGAACTTACGCACCTCCGATTCACTGTCGGAGAGCGCCGTCAAAAGCGGCGGGATGCCGCGCTCATCGAGCAACTCGCCAAGGGCCCAGGCGGCGACGTAGCGGCGTTTGAGTTCGGGATTGATCAGTACGCGGGAGATCGCCGGGACCGCGTCATTGACCTTGAGAGTCGCCAGGGCGGCGATGACGTGCTCGCGCTCGATGCGATCCGCTGACTCGACCTTTTCGAGCAGGTAGGGGGCCATCACCGATCCAAGCTCGATGACCATTGGATAGACCTTGTCGTTGACGTCGTTCTCTTGCTGCCCCAACAACGAGACAAGCTGACGCGCTGCAGCGGCGTCTCCACCCCTTGCGCCCCCTTCAAGAGCGGTGAGGTCGAGCGGGGTCTGCTGCTGGCAACCGGCCAACAGCAATCCAGCGGCCAGAATGAGAATCAGAAGGCGACACATCGTTACCAGACCTTGTTCACGGTGATATCGACCCCTTGGAGGATCTCATCCTGACGGATAACCACCGCCGACGGCTCAATCGTCCCCTGATCGTAACGGCCGTAGAGATCGCCGAGTTTGGGAGGTCCGCCAAACTTGTCACGGGCGGCGAGATAGTAGGTCCCCCCTTCCGGCAGGTAGATCAGATAGCGCCCGTCTGGGCCGGTCTTCTCAGAGACAAACTTGGGGCGTTCAGACATCTGCACATGATCATAGACATGAACTCGCGCCCCTTCCACCGGCGCCCCGTCGCTGTCGAGGATTGAGCCGGAGAGGCCGGTCCCGGTCGCCGCCACATCCTTGGTTAGACGCCGTACATCACCACTCTTGACCGGAGCGATGATGGTCAACGCCTCGTTTTCCCCTTTGACCGTCAGATTGATGAAGTCGCTTTTGTTGTCCCCGGCGACCACCGGTCCTGCAGTATCGCCGTTCTCGCGCTTGCGGGCGACGACGATGTACTCCCCTTCCGGCAGTGCCAGATCGAAGCTGCCATCAACCCCAGTCGCCTCGGAATGGGCGAAGGCCGGGCCGTAGAGGTCCATCCCCTTTTTATAGACATAGAGGGTCGTCCCTTCCAGCGGCATGACGATCTGACCACGAACATGGCCGATCCCCCCCTCAGAAGCGGGGGCCGCGACCGGGGCTTCCTCCTGACTCTGACAACCACCGAGCAAGGTGGCCAGCAGAAAGAGCAAAGAAATAAAAAAACGCATTGCAGACTCTCCTTTTCTGCAGGTGATCATCGAGAAATTTGACTGCGTGAACGGGGGAGCAACACCAACTGCTCGCGCGTGTTGGAGGCATAATGCTCACGCAAAGTGTTATCCATCAGCGACAGACCAAAGGTGATCCCCTTCTCCCCATGCGCAGCAAAATCGACATCATGCGGATCGCCGCTGGTGAGCGCCCGGCGCAGCATCACCCGCCAGCGCCCCTCACTCCAGACGCCGTTGGCGACGATATCGGACCGTCCCCCCAAAGGACGCTCGGTGATGTAGCCGGGGGCGCGGGTATCGACGGGGATGAAGCGATTCTCCACCGCCTCACCGTCATTGTCGTAGAGCGGCGCGTCCCCTTCGCTGAAGGCGGAAGGATCGTCGCCGGCAACGAAATAGCGGGAGTTGGGACGGAAGAGTTCGCCGGGAAGATCCCTGTGCATCCCCTCACTATCGAGGTAACGGTCGTCGGCAAAGCCATAGCGGTTGGTCCGCTGCGCCTTCCAGTTCCAGAGGTCAAGCCAGGCATCATCACGCACCAGTTTCATCCGGTTGGTGGCGTGAAAGTTCGCTTTTGACACCCCGAAATTGTCGATGTGGCAGGCATAGGAGCAGCTGAAATCGCGAAAACTGTCACTGGCATCCCAGAGGATGCCGAAGCCATCCTCCAGCGCCTGACTGTTCTGCCAGAGTTCGCCGTCATAACGCCACTGCTTCATCCTGTCGTCACGGGTAGCGTCTTCCCAGCTCAGTTCAAGGTAGAGATCGCTGTCGGTGTAAAAAGCCCGCACCGCCACCGCCACCGGATCGGGGAGTGAGGCCCCGTGATGGCAGGAGGCGGTGGTAACATGGACCGTGTCATTGTCGATATCGGCGAGGGAGACGCGCTTGTGCAGCTGGCCGCCGCGCACCGTCACCAACCGCGGCAAAGCCCGCTCCCAGTCGGAGCGGGTAGGAGGGTGGTCAAGGTAAAGGGCGTAGAGGCGGTCGGAGGGGATCTCGCGGCAGCCACCAAGCAGCGCCAGCAGTCCGCCAAGAATCAGGATCAACAGGGGCAACGCAACACTCCGGAATCGCAACAGGATCGGGCCGTCACGCAATCACGCGCGACCCTGACGGATAAAGCAAGGAGCATACCACGGAAAAAGGAGGGGAAAGACACCGACGACAGTCGACTGAACGGGTAAATCCGCCGCTGCCCACAAAAGAGAAGACAGTTCTTTGTCAGGCGTCGATGAGTTGGTACTTCTCCATCTTGTAACGCAGGGTAGTCCGCTTGATCCCCAACGCTGCCGCCGCTTTGGTCTGCGACCCCTCTTCGCGCTGCAGGGTCTGAACGATGAGCTGACGTTCGAGATCCTCAAGAATCTCGGTCAGACTGCCGCCCCGCTCCGGCAGTTCAAGGCAGATCTGGGACGGCCCCTGAATTGCCTGAGGGAAATCGCGGGGGGTGATCGTCTCCCCTTTGGCCAAGACCACGGCCCGCTCCATGGCGTTCTGTAGCTCGCGTACGTTCCCCGGCCAGTCATAAGCAAAGAGACTCGAGAGGGCGCGCGGGGCAATCCCGTCGATCTTTTTACCAGTCTCGGCGATGTACTTCTGAAAAAAATGCCGGGCGAGCGCTTCGATATCCTCGCGCCGCTCCCGCAGGGGGGGGATGTGGATATTAACGACGTTAAGGCGATAGTAAAGATCCTCGCGAAAGCGCTCCTTACGTACCTCCTCTTCGAGGTTCTTGTTGGTGGCAGCAACGATGCGGACATCGCTCTTGATGGTACGCACTCCGCCGACCCGCTCGAACTCATGCTCCTGAATCACCCGCAACAGCTTAACTTGGGCGGTGAGACTCATCTCTCCGACCTCGTCGATAAAGAGGGTCCCTTCGTGGGCGAGCTCGAAGCGCCCCTTCTTGGTCTGCAGCGCTCCGGAGAACGCCCCCTTCTCGTGACCGAAGAGTTCGCTCTCAAGCACCCCTTCCGAGAGAGCGGCGCAGTTCAGGACGATGAACGGCTTCTCCTTGCGCGGAGAGCTGAAGTGGATCGAGCGGGCGAGAAGCTCTTTGCCGGTCCCCGACTCACCGGTCACCAGCACACTGGCGTTGCTCGCCGCTACCGACGAGGCAACGTCGAAGACCTCGCTCATGGCGCCAGAGCCGCCGATAATCCCCGAGAAACTATAACGCCCCTCGAGCTCTTCATGCAGGTAGCGGTTCTCGGCCAACAGCCGTTCTCGCTCCAACGCCTTGGCGACGGTCAGCTTGATCTCGTCGCTCTCAAACGGCTTGGTGATATAATCGTAGGCCCCGCCACGCAGCGCCTGTACCGCGCTCTCCACCGTCCCGTAGGCAGTGATAACAATCGCTGGTAACGCCGGATTGAAGGCCTTGGCCTCTTTAAGCAACTCCAGCCCATCCATTTCGGGCATATTGATATCGGTGATGACAAGGTCGAAGTCGTCTGCCTCGATCTGACGCAGCGCCTCGGACCCCGATCCGGCGGTGACGATATCGTACCCTTCCCGTCCGAGGAGCCGGGCGAGCATCCGCCGCATCCCCTCTTCGTCATCGACAATGAGTATCCTCTCCTGTGCCATCTAGGCCCCTTTTTCCGGAAGGTGATGCACCTTGTTCTTCCCTTCGCGTTTCGCCTTGTAGAGCAGATCGTCGACCACCTGCAGCAACCGATCTGCCGAATTGCCATCACGGGGAAAAGACGCAACTCCGACGCTGGCGGTCACACCATGATCGGCAAAATCACTCAACCCCGCTTCGGTCTCTTCGGCGATGGAACTACGGGTCCGCTCGGCGGCGATAAGCGCCTCTTCAATCCCGGTTTCGGGGAGGATAGCGATAAACTCTTCACCACCATAACGGAAGGCGAGATCGCACTGGCGTAGAGAGTCCCGAAGGATCTGCGAAACCATCTGCAGCACCCGGTCCCCCTTGGGATGGCCATAGGTATCGTTAAATTTTTTAAAATTATCGATATCGAACATGATCAAAGAGAGAGGTTTCTGATAGCGCACAGTACGTGCCATCTCTTCCTTGAACATCTGCTTAAACTGACGATGGTTGTAGAGCCCGGTGAGACCGTCGGTGCAGGCCATCTCCTGGGTCCGCTCATGAAGACAGGCGTTATCAACGCTCATGGTGGCAAACGAACCGAGGATCGAAAGCATGTTGAGTCGATCAAGAGGAAACTGGCGGGGGGAGAAGTCGTCGAGGTAGAGAATACCCACCATCTTCTCCTGCATTTTCAGAGGAACGGCGATAAGCGAACGGATCCCCTCCTCCACCGCGAGGGGGTTGTTAAAGAAAGGAGCATCGAGGGTATCTTCAACGATGAAAAGTTGCCCCTCCTCGAGAATACGGTGGGTTAGTCCCCCCTTTTTCACCCGCCACGTTTTTTTACTGACAAACTTTTCACTTAAGCCGGCGTGGGCATGCAGGGTCAGACATCCGGTCGTCTCATCGTAAAGACCGACACTTCCGGCGGCCATGTCCATGACCCCCATGGCGCTACAGAGGATGTTCTGGAGAACTTCGTCAAGATCGAGTGACGAGACAACAACCTGAGCAACGGAGAGAACCTCCTTAAGGCCGCGTAGTTCATCCTGAAGTTTTTGCAAGCACTCTTGCGGCTGATGCATCTCAATCCTCTTCACAGTCGGGAACTCCCCTCCCCGTCTGACTATTTACAGGCAGTCAAAACCGTATAAAAGTAGCATGGAAGAACGAAGTCTGTAAAGATTCTCACACAATTCGAGCCGATTTATCCCCCCCAGAGAAGCACCAGAGAGGTCAATAGCAGAAGTAGACGATGCAAAATCGTTGCCCAAGATGGGAGAGCATGCCGTTTCTGCAAACGCTCAAGCAGTCGCCAGGAGATAAAAACACCACCGAGAAGTAAAAAAGGGAGAAAGATCCTGAGCGTCCCCATATCAAGATGCAAAACCTCAGGAGGAAGGACTCGGTCAAGATAAAAAAGTTTGGCCCAAAGGGGCAACAACTCACCTCCGCGTTCGATAAGAAAGCGTAGATAAAGAGAGAAAAGACCGGTCAGGGCCAACGGGAGGTAGGCCTGACCGAAATAACGAAACGCCTCCCGCCCCCTTTGACTCAAGAGGGTCCCGCTCAATCCGACGACCGCCAGCAGGTAGCCACCAAAGATCGTCCCCGCCGCCAGCCAGGTCGAGAGAGTCCAGCGATGCGCTCCGAGCAGGGGAATGCCACCATCCAGTGACGGGGCCAATCCCACCGCCAACACCACCGCACAGAAGACAACGGCAAAGAACGCATCGTCAAGGCGCTGTTGTGGCCGTCCGAGAACCCCGTGTGTCACATGCCGCAGGTCGAGATGCATCGATCGGTGCGGACAGCGCCGGACGCAGGAGAGACAAAGGATGCAATGATCCGAGCTGTTGACTCCCGAGGGGTGTAGCCCCATAGGACAGGCTTTCTCCTTGATACAGTCGTCGATACGACAGCGGTTAAGACAGACGTTGGGGTTGCTGCGCATCTCCAGCGGCGAGAGACGTGCCACAAGACCGACCACCCGCCCTAGCGGACAGAGATAGCGACACCAACTGCGCCGCCCGAAGAGACGGTCAAGGAGAAGCGTCGCCCCAATTAGCCCCAAAAGAAGGAAACCGGTGAGCCTCGGATTGTCGAAGAGTCCCAACCCTTGTTCAATCGGCAGGATCGCCGCCACCACCAGAAGACTGATCCCCTCACCATAGCGTTTAAGCCATCCCGGCTGTAGCCGAGCCCCCTGCTCATCACTGGCGCAGCGCTCACCCAGCGCTTCAAGAGGGCAGTAGCTACACCAGCTGCGGGCGGTGAGCGCCGCTGTCGCCAGAAGGAAAGGCCACCACAGGCTCCAGACCAGCAAGTTGGCAGGATTATCACGGGTCGGACCGAAGAGCAGAACCAGCGTCACCAACAAAAGCGCCGGCACCGTAAGTTGACGCAGCCGTACCGGAAAACGGGGAAGACGGGTCAGCCTTTCCACCAATGGCAATGAAAAGAGATTGAAACGCCCTTCGGTCAGCACCTGACCGGGAAGGAAGATCTCCTCGGCGCCCACCTCGTCCCCCCGACAGACCAACACCGCCCGACTCAATACCTGATAGAGCTCACTCCCGTTAAGTGGCCAGTCGTGATCGACCAGCCGGTTGAGTGCCTCCTGTGAGAAACGCCGCACCTCTTTGTGATGCTTACGGTTGATCCCCGGCAGCAATTGTCGGGCGATCACCGGAATATCCTTGCGACGCTGCCGTAGCGGCAGCAGTTCGACCTTCTCCTGGCTCAGCAGGACGAGCAGCTCCCGGTCGAAACTTCCCTGTTCCACCCGCTCGGTCAGCACCTCGCTGCTGGTGGCAATAATCCTCACCTGCAACGACCGCTCGCCCTCCTCACCGTGGCGGCAAAAGACGCCAGCGTTGATCGCCGCAAGCAGGCGCCGCTGCACCGGAAGGGCGAGCTGCTCAACATTACGCAGGATCAGCTCACCGCCATGGGCAAGTTCGAGCATCCCCCGCCGAATCCCTCGGGCGTAACTGGCGCTGTTCGGCGCATAACCAAAGAGGGCAGCTTCCTGCCCGAGCTCGCGCAACAGACCGGGGCTCTGGCTCGTCCTCTCCTCCCGCAGAAGCGGTGGCGGCGAGGCGGCGTCAAGAAAGAGGACCGGACGGCGCGAATCGTCGGTGTGATAGTGGATAAGACGGGCGGCAAGATCTTTCCAGACCCCGCGTTCGCCAAGGATGAGAACATGTTCATCGCTACGACCGAGACAGTGCAGATGCGCATTAAGCTGGCGCACCCAAGAGGAGTTGCCGGGGAAGGTTGTAAATTCGGGGAGAAGCTGCCAGCCGACGAGGTGAGCAAGGATCTCGCGGTTCTCCCGTTCATCGCGCTGATGCCGCTGGGCCCAGTCTCCGAGCTGACGGGCGAGCTGGCGACAGAGCCCGAGGGCGAGTTCGGGAATCTCAACAAGCAGTCCGTTGAGTGCTGTCGCATCAAGCAATGCCAGTTCCACCGACTCGATGGCGATGACGTCGGCACTACGACGTTCACCGGTGAGAAGAGCGCGCTCGCCAAAGGTCGCCCCAGCCGAAAGATCGGCAAGGCAATGCCGCTCTCCCTCGCCATCGGTCAATTCAACCCGGACCTTGCCGCGCAGCAGAAAACAGAGTTCATGGGGGAGGTCTCCCTGAGTCAGGATGCGCGCACCAGCAGCGTAGCGACGCCGCTGCAATCTGGAAGCAAGCGGTGCCAGAAGCTCAGGGGAAAGAGATGCGAGAAGATGGACGACGCGGAGTTTTTCAGGCTGCATAACTCAGCCATGAGCAAGAACGATACCGCACCGTAAAGAGTCTGTAAGGCGCTGAAGAAACAGGGGGTGACTAAAAAAAGAGGGCGAAAAGAAAAGAGACCCTGTCCATTTTTCCACAAAATCCCAGCAGATCCGGACAGGATGACACAAAAAAAAGGGGTTCTATCGAGGAGGACAGCTGCGACAGGGAAGCCAGATCGAAACATGGGTCCCCTCCCCGAGCGTGCTCTCGACTTCGATCCGTCCTCCATGGGCATCAATGATTTGCTTGACGATACTCATGCCGAGACCAAGCCCACCGACAGCGGTGTCACTCATATCGGCGCGGTAGAAACGGTCAAAAACGCGTGCGAGCTGTTCCCGAGTCATCCCCACCCCGTGATCACTGACCTGTAACCGCAACTCATGTGCCTCATCGCTGAGGCTCACGACGATCTCTCCCCCCTGAGGAGAGTACTTGACCGCGTTGGTTAAAAGGTTTTCAAGCACCTGGGTCAGGCGGGTACGATCGAAACAGCAGAACCTTCCCTCACTCCTATTTTGAAAAACAAAGCGATGTTTTTTGCCGAGCAGGGCGAACTGTCGCACCAGACGCTCAGCCAGCAGCGCCAGATCCCCCTCTTCCATCTCAAGAGAGAGGTCATCGCCTTGCTGGATCCGGCTGATATCGAAAAGATCATCGATCAATCGCGACAATGTCTCACCCCGGCTGTAGATATCACGGAGAAAGTCGAGCTGCTGTGCTCGATCAAAACCACCGTATTCACCGGCATCGAGCAGAGCCTCAGTATAGCCGAGCACCGAAGCCAAAGGGGTGCGTAGCTCGTGAGCGGCGGTGGAGATAAAATGGGTCTTCTGTTGATCAAAACGCAGCAACGCCTCTTCGGCCAGTTTGTGGGGTGTGATATCAAAGAGAGTGCCATCAAGATAACGAACCGCCCCCTCAGGGGAGAAGATTGCCTGCCCCCGATTCTGAACCCAACGCACCACCCCGTCCTGATCGATTAAGCGAAATTCGACCGAGAAAGTCCGCCGTTGCGTCACCGCCAGAGAGATCTCATTGAAAAGACGGTCACGGTCATCACAGTGCACCAGATCGCCGAGCGTACAAATCCCCGACATCAGTTCCTGAGCCGAAACCCCGGTCATACTGGCGATGCTGTCGTTAAAGAAGATCGCCTCAAAGCCCGGTGTAAAACGGACCCGATACACCGCAGCCGGGATATTGGCCACCAGCGTCCGAAAGCGCTCTTCACTGCGCTTGAGCAACAGCTGCTGCCGGCGCCGGTCAAGTTCGGCGGCGGCACGGGTCGCGAAGATCCGCAGCATCGCCGTGGTGTGGGTCAGACGCTTGAGCGGTTGGCGAAAGAGAACGGCAATGATCCCGCTTGAGCGACCATCGGCCGCCAGCAACGGAATCCCAACGTACGCCTCGGCCCGCCAGCGCTTAAGTCGCTCATCCTGAGGAAACTGTTGCTGGATCGCCTCGGCAAACGCGCCGATGCCGTGCTGAACCACCGACTCTCCCGGCGTCCCCTTGAGATCGTAGGTAAAGTTCTTTTCAAATTCGCCGTCGATCCAGACCGAAATGGTGCGAATCGACTGCTGCGGTTCAGCAACGATCTCACCAACAAAGGCACAATCGGCCTCAAGAGCATCGGCCAGCGCCGCCGCCAAAAGGGGAAAGAAGCGATCCCCGGTCTCGGCCGCCACCCCTTGCGCCACCTTAAGAAGCATCCCCTCCTGCCGCAACCGTTCACTGACATCGCGAGCCACAACCGCCACATAAGCCTGTTCACGAAAGGCGATACGGCTCAGCGCCAGCTCCACCGCCAACCTCCCGCCATCAGCCGCCAGTAACTGCACCACGTCACTGCCGCGACTCTCCTCGCTCTCGCAAGAAGAGATCAAGCGGCGCAGCGCTCCCGGTAACGCCTCTTCGCCACCAACCAGAAGATCGAAAAACGACAGCTGTTGCAGCATCTCGAGCGATGTGCCGAGGGCACGACAGGCGGTCGCATTGGCATCGATAATTGTCGCCGAAGGGACTGAAAGAAGGATGATCAGGTCAAAGGTATTTTCGAGCAGCGCCTTGAAGCGCTCAAGCTCGGCATGGTGGCGCTGTAGCTGCGGATAGTAGCTCTTGTGGACCGAGTCCTCGCCAAGGCCGATAAGGCGCCGGCGCAACTCTTCCCGCTCAAGATTCGGATCAGAGGGCTTCGCCATAGAGGGTTGCCAGATCATCACGCCCCGTCGGACGGGGGTTGGTCAAAAGACAAGGGTCACGAAAAGCGTTGTCACTCAGTTCTGAGACGTCAGCGGAGGTCACCCCGAGATCACCGAGGGTGCGAGTGATCCCCACCTCTTGTTTGAGCCACCGCAAACCGGTGAGCAGCTGAGCCTCCTGCTCCCGGCGCTCAAGACCGGCAAGGGCGAGACCCAACGCCTCGGCCACCGCAGCAAAACGCTCTCGCGCCGCCGGCAGGTTGTAGGCGACAACATGGTCGAGGAGGATGGCATTACACTCACCGTGGGCCAGATCGAAACGGCCGCCGAGACTGTGCGCCATGGCGTGTACCGCCCCGAGGATGGCATTGGAGAAGGCAAGACCAGCATGCAAACTCGCCTGCATCACCTGAAGGCGTGGCAGCATCGCTTCGGGGTCACGAATCGCCGGCAAGAGCGAGCGACCCAGCAGGCGGATCGCTTCAAGCGCATGCAGATCGGTCATCGCGGACTGAGCGTTGCTGACAAACGCTTCAATGGCGTGGGTCAACGCATCAAGACCGGTGCAGGCCGTGAGATAGGGGCTCATGCTCATCAGCGTTTCGGGATCGATCAGCGCCAGATCGGGGACCACCGTCTTACTGACAATGGCGATCTTGGTCTGCCGTGCCACCGCCGAAATGATAGAGAACTGCGAGACATCGGCCGAGGACCCGCCGGTGGTCGGGATGCAGATCAATGGCGGGATCGGCTGCGGCACTCGGTCGACCCCCTCGTAGTCGAGAATATGTCCACCATTGGCAGCGACGATGCCGATCCCCTTGGCGCAGTCCATGGGGCTGCCTCCCCCCACCGCGACGATAGCATTGCAGCCACCGGAGACAAACGCCTCGACCCCGGCCATCACTTCGGCGTCACGGGGGTTGGGAGTCACCATCGAGAAGAGATGGTAAGGGAGATTGGCGTGCTCCAGCGCCGCCTCGACTTCGGCACACCACCCCGCCGCCATGACTCCAGGATCAGAGACAAGAAGGATCCGCCGCGCCCCAAGTTTACGGGCATACTCACCTACCAGATGTCGGGCACCGGCGCCAAAGATATACTCCGGCGCGACAAATTTGCGCAGGTCGGTGGTGCTGCTGTAGCGATGCGTACTCATTGTCTCTCCCGTGCTGCCTTAATCCCTGACTCTTAAGTAAAACAAAAATGGGAGAAAAGTCAGGTCGATACAAAAATTTTACGACAAAATTTCCGCTTAATCCACCTCAGCCGACGCCTGTGGATCGAAGGGGTTTAGCCGCCGTGCCAGCGAGAAAAGATAGGGATAGTCCGTTTGGAGATGCTGCAGGTAAGCGAGCCATTCCACCACCAGCAGTTGATAAGCACGCTGCAGATCACCACTGAGATGGGAGAGATCAACCTCACTGAGCTGGCAGAGGTTGCGGCGGTGGCCCAGCTCGTCCTCAAGATGAAAGACCGCCCAAAGCATGTCGCTGAAACGATCATGCTCAAGAATGTTGGGATTTTCGACAATGCGTAACAAATGCTGGCGATGTGTGGCGAGGAATTCGTGCAGCAGCACCAGATCGTTGTTTCCGGCATGAAGAGAGCCGAAACCCTTTTCGATCTGACGCTTTAGGTTGGTGAACTCCTTGCTCTGCCAATCGGCACCGATCTGCAAAAGAGAACGGTTTTTTTCAATCTCGGCATCAAAAAGCGCGAGGTGGCGCAGCAAGTCGGTACCGGTCTCACCAAAGAAGGAGCCGATCACCATGTTAAGTTTTTTGAGTTTCTCCCGCTTCTCCCGCATCTCGAGAAGGCGATGCAGAATCATCGAGACCAGAAGGACCTCGATAAAAACGAAGGCGATATCCCCCACCAGAAACATGAAAAGGTGATGCGAATCGCGAAAGAGGATGTAATGGAGTGAATAAACCAGCGCCGAGAGAATGAGGAGCATCGTCGCGAACGCCGCCTGACTGGTACAGATTTTACGCATCGTCAATCCTTCATTGAAAAAAGTCCGGCCCTTGCACTTTGTTCGATTCAAGAAACGATCGGAGACGCTTCGCGATCAAAGGGGTTGGTGCGCATGGCCAGAGAAAAGAGAAAGGGGTAGTGCCCCTGCAGATGCTGCATGTAGGCGACCCATTGGGCAACCAACAGGCCGTAGACCCGGTTGATATCCCCAGAAAGATGCTGGCAATCACTTGCCGGCAGGTGCGGATAATCGGCCCGGTGCTGCAGCTCTTCTTTAAGGTGAAGAATCGCGATGAGCAGGTCGCTGAACGCCTCATGCTCGAGCATGTGCGGATTCTCCAGCAGCCGCACCAGCATCGCTCCACGCTCATTCAACACCTGCCGCAGAGCCGCCAAATCGACATCCTTGATCTCGACCTTGAACGCGAGCTGCGGCAGCGTTGCCTGCAGCGCCGCAAAATCGGCGGCGCCCCATTGGGAGTCAATGATCAGCGTCGAACCGTACCCCTCGCGTTGCGGATCAGCAAGAGCACAGCGCCGCAGTAATTCGCCCCCTGCCTCGCTGAAGAAGAGACCGATGATCATCTGCAGCTTCTGCCGCCGCGCCTTTCCCTCGCGCCGCGAGAGAAAAATCTCGGTGGCGTTGGCCACCACCACGACAAAAGTCCCGACCACGGTCACCATCAACACCACCGCCAGCAGCTTGCCTACCGCTGTCGCCGGCGAGATGTCGCCGTAACCCACAGTGGCAATGGTAACGATGGTGAAGTAGAGCGCATCCCCCAGCGACAACCCCTCGGCAACCATGAAACCGGCCGTCCCAAGAATCATCACCGCAGCAAAGAGCCCGAGATAAATCCGCAGTCGCAGCTGTTCACTGCTTCCGTTCATGCAAACCTCCCAAGAATGAAGGATGCCACGAAGAGAGGCAACCCCGTATACCCTGTAAACATGAAAGCGGCGGCAAGAGTAGCGCAAAAAGTTTGAGGATGTCGACAAAATGCCGCGAAAAAAGAGATTTGCCCACAGATTCCGGGAAAATAGAGTTTACACAACGCCTCTCATTCGTGTTTAATGAAGATCTTAAAAGCACGACCGTGCATTTGCCGGACGCAGCGAGGCCAATCGCCACAGGGGGGGCGAGCCAACCTATCGTTTCGACAGCACCGCCGCTCCACCTCCCCCCCCTTCCCTGCCGTTAGCCTGTCCTGTTTGTCCCCTGCCTACACCGTTGTGCCTGCCTTGTCGTTATCCGTCGCGATGACGGTCTGTCTGTTCATTTCATAAGGAGGGGAACCATGAAACACCTGCTGAGTACTGCAACCTGTCTCGCCCTGTTGGCCATTTTTATTCCCACCACCCATCTTTTTGCGGCGGCAACTCCTGCAACTCCTGCAACTCCTGCAACTCCTGCAACTCCTGCAACTCCTGCAACTCCTGCAACTCCTGCAACTCCTGCAACTCCTGCAACACTTGAGAAAATCGCCCCCACCAGCGTGCATCCCGGAGGGAAAATCACCATTACCGGAAAAGACTTCAAGAAAGAACCCACACCGACAATCCGGCTGACGCTCCCTGACAAATCGTTTTACACAGAAATGGTCAATGGGACGGTTGATGATGACAAGGTGACTCATACTCTCCCTAAGTGCCTCAAATCAGACCAGAGCATCGAAATATCTGTCATCAACGATCAGGCTGAAGTCAGCAATAAACTCTCGCTGGCTACGAAACCCGCCTGGGTTACAACAACTTTCCGACTCGGGTTGGAAAGTTCGACAAACAATGTGAACAGTACTGACACAAAAAACAGCGACGGGAATGAGAAGCTTTTTCACGACAATCGCCTTTTTTATGAAATTGCAGCCAAAATGAGAATCTCTCCCAACATAGATCTCGTTTCCCGACTTCATTTAGGGAGATCTCTCGTTCAAGGCGAGAGTACAATAAAACAAAACGAAGAGATCAATGAGATAGTGGCCAACGCTGAAAGTGCTGAAGGAGAGATTTCATTTCTCTTTAAATGGACAAAAGAAGAGGTATTTACAGGATTCTACCTACGTCCTCATGCGACCTTCATTACATCAAGTGACGAAAGCATCAAAGACGATGCCTACTTTGACAAGGGAGTCATGCTCGGCTATTGCCCACAAAATAATGTTTCAGTATATGGCAGTTCATTTGTCGAGCTAGGCTACGCTCACACAGATGCCCTCAGCTCCGAGGATCGGTTTCGAGCTCTTATCCATCTCTCTTACGACAATGGGAAACTCAAACATATTCCTTTTGCAGACGTCTCAGTCGATGCAGGCAACGGCCCTGACAACATCAGCATCATCTACGGGGTCAACCTTGATATCGAGTCCCTCTTTTCATCGATTGAGAGTTTTTTCTTTAAGAAAAAGACGGATGAAAACAAAGACAACGGTTAAGGGTCATCCTCTGTTGAAGGAGATGTTGCATGTCTGAAAAGAGCACTCTCACCCCAGAACAGAAAGAGATCGACAAGCTGATTGGCCAGAGCGACTTCGCCCAGGCCCGACAACAGCTGCTCCAGATGCTGGAAGAGAACGAGGTTGCGGGCAACGCGGTCTGGATTCGCCAGAAGCTCGCCTTATCAACCTATAAAGATACGCATCTGCGCCCCGAGTCGCGCTACGAGAAGGCGCTTGAGCATCTCCGGGCGATCGGACTCGAGGAGAAAGAGACCGATAATTCCGAGACCCTCTGTCTGGGGGGGCGATCTACAAACGGCGCTGGGAACTCGACGGCAACGAAGCGCACCTGCGTACCGCACTGGCTCTCTACAAGGCAGGGTGGCAGCGTAACCCCGAGATGGATCGAGGGTACTGCGGCGTCAATGCCGCCTACCTGCTCGACCTCCTCGCCAGCCTGAACAGTTCGACCTCTCGTCCCACCATCGCCTTTGACAATTCAGCTGAAACTCTACGGCGAAAAGCGCGCGCGCTGCGTAAAGAGATTCTCGAACTCCCAGCCCCCTCCCCCAAAAAGGACGACTACTGGCGCCTCGTCACGTGGGGCGAACTTCACTTCGGCCTCGGCGAGTTCTCTCAGGCCCAGACCTACCTTAAACAGGCACGCAGCGCCGAACCGGAGCCGTGGCAGCTCGAGTCAACCGCCAGTCAGCTTGTCAACCTCGCCCGCTGGCGGCGGCTGATCCGCCCGACGGCGCAGGGGGTTCAGTTCGTCGACTCCAAACCGGCCCGTGAATGTCGCGAGGCCCTTACAGCCCTTCTTGGCGACCAGCTCGACGCCGCCCTTGGGCGGTTGCGCGGCAAGGTCGGGTTGGCGCTGTCCGGCGGCGGTTTTCGCGCCTCGTTCTACCACCTCGGGATGCTGGCCCGGCTCGCCGAGATCGACGCCTTGCGCCATATCGACGTCCTCTCCACCGTCTCGGGAGGGAGCATCGTCGGCGTTCACTACTACCTTGAACTGAAAAAGCTCCTCGAATCCGTCCCTGACAAAGATGTCACGCGCGACGACTACATCGCGATCATCCGCACGGTGCAGCAGGAGTTCCTCGCCGGGGTCCAGAAGAACCTGCGCATGGAGATCCTCGCCGACCTCAAAACCAACCTCAAGATGCTCTTCTTAGGCGGATTCAGTCGCAGTCGGCGCCTCGGCGAACTTTATGAAGAGGAGCTCTACGCCAAGGTCGATGACGGCCAAGGGGCGGCGCCGCGCACCATGCCAAGCCTGCTGGTCACCCCCTGCGACACCCCTGAGGGGCAAAACTTCATCCCCCGCCGCGAGAACTGGCGCCGCCTGTCCAAGGTTCCCGAGCTGGTTCTGAACACCACCTCGCTCAACAGCGGCCACAACTTTCAGTTCACCGCCTCCTGGATGGGCGAGCCCCCCGGCCTCACCGGCAACGAGGTCGATATGAACCGGCGCTATCGCCGCCTCTACTATGGCGAAGCCCCCACACCGACGCTGCGAAACCTTCGGCTTGGCGCCGCCGTCGCCGCCTCGTCCTGTGTCCCCGGTCTCTTCGACCCTCTAGAGCTTGAGGGGCTCTACGGTCTCGACGAGAAACGAACGCTGCGTCTTGTCGATGGCGGGGTTCACGACAATCAGGGGGTGGCGGGGCTGCTCGATGAGGGGTGCGACTTTATCCTCTGCAGCGACGCCTCGGGACAGATGCACGATGAGACAGACCCCTCCAGCGGTTTGCTCGGCGTCCCTTTGCGCAGCAACACGATTTTGCAAGACCGCATCCGCGAATGCGAATACGACCAGATGCACACCATGGCACTCTCGGGGCGGCTTAAAGGGCTCTTCTTTATTCACCTCAAAAAAGATCTCGCGCAAAATGACATCACCTGGATCGGCGGGAGCAAGCCCCCCTATTCCGCTCCCCCGAGCAAAACCCCTTACGGCATTGATCGCACCATTCAGCAGAAGCTTGCCGAGATCCGCACCGACCTCGACGCCTTCAGCGAGGTCGAAGCCTACAGTCTGATGCTCAGCGGCTACCGCATGGCGCAGCAGCAGGCCAAGGCTCTCAACGCGGCGCTGGGGCGCCCAGATGAAACCTGGGGGGGCTTTGATGTTGATGCCCCCGAGGGGGAGTGGCCCTTTTTGCCCCTCTCAGAGATTGCCGCCCTGCCGCCTGAGAGTCAGGACCAACGGCGGCGTGACCTTGAAAACCAGCTCAACGTCGGTAAAAAGCAAATGTTCCGGGCGGCGGCGCTGATTCCGCGGGTCAAAATTCGTCTGATCGCTGCAGCGCTGGTTCTGGCCGCCGTGCTGCTGGCGCTGCTCTGGTTCAACCGGGGCGCGACCTTTACACTCGGCTCGTTGAGTGTGACAGCCGTGATCCTGCTCGGTGGGCTCTTCTGGCCGAAGATTTTCGGCTGGATTCCCGAGAGCCGGATGAAACAAACCTTGGGCAAGGTGGGGCTTGCTTTGGGGGGATGGGTGATTGCGCGGCTGCAGATTTCGCTTTTTGATCCTCTTTTTCTTAAGAGGGGGAGATTGGATGAGTTGTTGGAGTTGGGGGATCGTGCGGGAAATGATCGCGACTGATTGACGGTGGTCGCAACAAAGGGGAGTTTGTTATGGCAAAGATTTTTATCAGCTATCGACGTAGTGATGCTGCAGGCCATGCAGGAAGGTTGTACGACCGACTGAAACGAAAATATGGTAAGAAAAACGTGTTCTTCGACCTCGAAAGCATCCACGCAGGAGAAGTCTTCACCGAGCGGATTGAGAAGGCCATTCACGCGGCCAAAGTCGTGCTGGCGGTCATCGGTCCCGATTGGCTCAGCCCTGAGAACAAAAAAAGGCTCCATCGCGATAACGATGTGGTGCGAATGGAGTTGGCGCTGTCAACAGAACTCTCAACCACTCTGAAGTCGCCTGACGTCATTCCACTCGTCTGCGGTGGAGCCGAGGTCCCCAGCGAAAATCAGTTGCCCGTGAATCTCCGTAAGCTCTTTACTCGACACGCTCCGCGGATCTTCGACTCTGAGTACGAGGCAGGGTTCAACAGGCTCTGCAACGATCTGGAAAAGATTTATGGAGTCAAGCCCGTAGCCGAACCCGATCGCAATTTGCGTGACGCAAACCCCAAATTCGTCGGTCGGACGGACGAGCTAAAAAAGCTCTCCACTGCGGTCGATACCGGTAAGGTCGGCGTTGTCGCAGCGGTACATGGCTTCGGTGGCATGGGGAAGACCGAGCTGGCGGTCAAGTTCGCCAACGACAAGGCGGGTCATTTTGTCGGCGGGCTTTGGGACCTCAACGCCGAAGGGCATAAAGCGCTTCTCCCGTTGATCGGCAATTTGACGCTTGCCTTGGAGATCCAAGAAAGCGCCAGCCCCACCGAGACCGGCGAGCAACGCGGACAGCGGGTGCTTGCCGAGTTGAAGAAACGGGCCGACAACGGCGAGGGAAGAGCCCTGCTCCTTCTTGACAACATCTCCGAACCGGCGCTTCTCTCGAACCCTCAGCTTAACACCCTGCATCACGAAGCATGGCTTACCCTGGTTGTTACAACCCGCCTGGGGGAGCACGATCTTTCCGACGACCGTCTGGCCTTTGTCTCTGTTGACTCCCTCTCTCCTAGCGATGCTCTGAACCTTATCCTCAAGCATCAACCGGGCGGCGTCTGGCCGACCGCCACGGCGGCCGAAGACGAGGCAGCTGCGCAAGAGCTGGTGCGCGAACTCGGCGGCTTTACCCTGGCGGTGGAGGCGGTAGCGGTCTATCTCGGACTGCATCCCGAGATTCGCCCGGCGGCCTATCTGAAACGGCTCATACGCGAGGGGCTCATCAGTGTCGATGCTCTTGGAAAAGATCCGGATGTCAAAGACCAGCTGCAGCACCGCGAGAGGCAGTTGGCCTTGATCCTTGACGTGACCCTAGAAAGGCTCACGGAGATCGACAGGGAAGCCCTCGCCTATGCCGCGCTTTTACCGCCTGATTCCATCCCCTGGCTCTGGCTGAGGGATCTGTTGACCCGAACCCATGGCGAGGCGCTCCTGTTCGAGGAAGGGTACCCCAACCCGTGGGTCGGTATCTGCCAGCGGCTCGAAGGGGCGCGCCTGCTCACACCCAGCGATCAGGATGGTGTTGCGCGCCTGCACCGGATAGTCGGGGCTCACCTTCGCGTTAGAAATCAAGGACGTTCCGACCAGCTGCGTGATGCACTTGTCGGCTTTATGGAAGTTTTCGGTACTTATTTTGAGCATACATGGGAACATGATCCTCGAATTCTGTGGATACTAAAACCGCTTCAAGAGGCCATCTCCTACCTCACCCAAGAGGGCGCTGACGAACGCTTGGCCAAGCAGGCAGGGGTGGTCGGTGAAGTCGAAATGAGAATTGGTCGTTTTTCTTCCGCCTTTGCTTTTTTCAACTTATCGCATCAAACTTTCAAACAATTGCGAATAGAACAACCTGATAGCGAAACGCTTTCACGTGGTGAGTCTGCGGTATTGAATTCTCTGGCCGATTTTCTCGCGATGCGCGGACAGGCCGGCGATGCGGAGCAAGCACTCGCCCACTACCAGCAGAGCCTTGAGGTC
>PKUF01000016.1 GCA_002869635.1 Desulfuromonas sp.
TTTATCAGACAGCCCTAGATCTTCTCGAACGCGGCTATTCTGTTTTTATGGTGCAAGATGCGGTCTGCTCTAGGAATTCTCTTGATTACAAGAGCGGCCTACGCTGCGCGGCACAGGCCGGTGTCACCGTTTGCACAGCAGAAATGGTCCTCTTTCAGCTGTTGAAAAAGGCCGGGGGGGCTGCGTTCAAAGCGATCTCGGCGTTGGTTAAGGCGCGCTGAAAGAGATTTACAAGCACAGAGTGAAACGCTATGGTATGACGATGGAATCGTTGCCACCACAGACTCAACGCGAGAAGCCCCTACTCTCGCCCGAGATTGCCAAACAGGTCGAAACAGCCCTGATGGGATTGGTAAAGCTTCTCAAGGCAAGACGCTTTTACCCGGCCGAGCATCCAGCGCTCAAAGCAACAGCTGTTGAAGCCGCACAGGGGTTTGTCCCCTATCTGCAAAAAGAGGAACGCCTCACACTGGTGATTCGTAAAGAGGCCTTTTTGCTGAACGATCAACCTGTCGCACGTGAAAACAGCGTGTTGCGCCAATTGGCAACCCACTGCTTCATCCGTCGCATCCCTCGTTTAACCTTTCTTCCTGAACTCAACGAAGAAGACCTGATGACCCTGATGGGAATCCTTGCGCTTGAAGCGGCAGAACTGCAACGCCAAGGAGGCGCCGCCGAGGTCTTGGCAGCGGCCAGGGTTGAAAACGTCTGGGCCTCTGAACTGGAAATGGCAGAGATCCTCAAACGAAAACAGCAAATGTCGCAAGGGGAGAGCCTGACATCGGAGGCACCACCCGAAACAGCGCCTCAAGAGTCGGCACCTTCGACCGCAGCAGATAGTGATGCAAAAAACCGAGAAGCGATGCGGGCACGCGGCCTGTCGGCCATTCTTGCTGATTTACGCCGCGCGAGTGAACTTGAACAGTACCGTCGCCTGCTCAACGAGTTGATGCCGGTAGCGGTTCTTGCCCTGACAGGAACCGACGCCTACGATGCGCTGGCAGCCCTTCAGATTTTACATCAGCACGCAAACTCTAAAGGAACTCGCAGTACCGAGGCGAGGAATGCTCTGACCGAAATCCTTGCCGGCGACGAGGCGATAACGGCTTTGGTCGGTCTGCTGGTTAATCGCGAGACGTTGGCCGATCAACGCCCGGTTGTTTTTGATCTTCTCATCGAACGTGGGGAAGATGCAGCGCAAGCCCTGACCACTCAGCTAATTGATGAGGAGGAGGCAAGAGTGCGCAAGCTTCTTGCCGAAGCACTGGTCCAAATTGGACAGGCGGCTCTTCCGGCACTGCATGCCCTGCTCCTTGATCAACCTTGGTATGTTGTCAGAAACGCCGTCGCTATTGTCGGTGAGATTCGCGACCCAAGCTCTGTGACGCCACTGTGTACTGTAACGATGCACGCCGATGTTCGTGTCAGACGAGAAACCGTGCGGGCACTGACCCGTATCGGCGGTCGTGAAGCCTCTGACGCACTCCTTGCCACCCTACAAAACGATGACGCCGAGTTACGCCCTCAGCTGTTACTCGCTCTTGGGGCGACAAAAACAGTCGAAGCGGTCCCGCTCCTTCTTTCCCAGCTGTTGCGTTCCGACCCATGGCATAAGCGCTTTGAAGATCGCAAAGCACTCATCAAGGCTCTCGGGGAGATCGGGGACGAAGAGGCGGTGGAACCATTGCTCAAACTCCTCGCCACAAAGCGCTGGTGGGGCCGCTCACGCCACAACGAATTGCGAGCAGCGGCAGCGCTCGCTCTCGGAGAGATCGGCCAGCAGCAGGCCTTTGAAGGCCTCGAGGCCGCCTGTTCAGATCATTCACCGAGTGTTGCACGGGCGGCAAGTCAGGCGGTTCGGATATTACGCAAGAGGACCAGAAATGGAGCATGATACTGCACGACTGCTGATGCAGGGAGTCGCCGGCGCAATGAAGGGGTTGCGGCTCTACCCTCTGAACCATCCCGCCGTTGGAAGACAGATTGACGCTCTGTGGACCGTCTTGAGCGAACAACTCCGCCAAACGTCCCCGGTCAGCTTCGGGCTATTGGAAGGGACTTTATTCGTTGAGGAGCAGTTTCTCGATGAAGATCAAGCCGTTACCGCCGAAGTGGTTCGCCTGCTTAAGCAGCTCGAACTAGAAGGGGTTGAGCTCCATCGTGATCTAGATCGTGATGAAATCGCTCAGTTCATCGGCCTGCTTGGAAACGGAACATTTAAAGGGAACGCTCTGATTGAGGAGGTTAGCCGACTGAATCTGGCTCATATCCAGTTGCGAACCATCGAAAAAGAGGTCGACGAAAAGAGTACGCCACCGCGCAAGGTCTACGGTCGTGCCTTAAAGGTGGTTGACAACATCTTTCATGATGTCCGTCTCGGCAAAATCCCCTCGTCAACCGAAGCGATGTCTGTGGTTAAAGAGATGGCTGAAATGACGATTTCAGAGCCACACGCCCTCTTTGCCCTGTCGATGCTCAAGGATTACGACAATTACACCTTCACTCACTCTGTTAACGTCTCAGTCATCGCCCTGACAGTGGGGCGTGCTTGCGCCTTGAGCGAGGAACAGTTACGGATTCTCGGGCTGGGAGCCCTGTTGCACGATCTTGGTAAACTCAAAGTCGATGTTGCCATCATCACCAAGCCAGGAAAGCTGACGGACGATGAATTTGCTGAAATCCGCAAACATCCGCGCACCGGAGCCGATTTGGTTTCGGATATGGAAGGTGTAACCCCTGAAGTGATCGATATCGTCCTTTGCCACCACCTTCGCTATGATCGCACAGGTTATCCCGCGGATGAGCAGGGGCGGTCGATATCACCTCTTGCCGACATGGCGGCAATTGCAGACACTTACGACGCCCTAATCACCCTGCGTTCGTACCAGCGACCGATGACCCCGAGAAAGGCAACTCAAAAGTTGCGCGAATTAGCAGGGACCGTACTGCATGAAGATTTCTGCGAACGTTTCATTTCCTCGCTCGGTCCCTATCCCGTGGGGAGTCTGGTGCGACTCGATAACAACGAAATCGGTCTTGTGGTGCGAGTTGGAAGCGACGATCCTGATGCCGTACAGCTCAAAATTCTCTTTGATGATCGTGGAGAGCTCCTCGACGATCCACCGAAAAAGAAATTGAGTGGTGATGAAGCTATACGGATCGTTGCTGAAGTTGATCCTTTTGTCAAAGGAATCGATGTCACTGAATATTTGGGGTAGGAGAACAAGAACAAACAGAAGAACCTGTCCTTTATCTCACCAGAAAGCCCTCGTCATTTTGACGAGGGCTTTCTGGTGAGATGGTTGAGACTCATCCCCTTTAGACCCCAAATTAAGTCGGCTTGTCAATCACCGCCATGGTCAGGCGCGAAACACAGACCTTGCGCCCTTTTTCGTCGCAGATCTGGATATCCCAGACCTGACTGCGCCGGCCCAGATGCAGAGGGCGGGCGGTGGCGATGACCCAGCCACAGGGGACGGGGCGCAGGTGGTTAGCGTTGATCTCTTGCCCGACGCAGACGAAACGGGTCTCATCAACCACCAGATTTGCCGCCAGGCTGCCGACAGTCTCGGCGAGCGCCACCGAAGCGCCACCATGGAGAATACCGTAAGGCTGCAGGGTGCGACAATCGACCGGCATTCGGGCGATGAGGTAGTCGTCACCAAACTCAGTGAACTCCATCCCGAGATGATCGACAAGAGACCCTTGCGACATGGCCGTCATCTCTTCTAGGGTGTAAGAGCGAAACCAGATACTCATGCGTCGTTCCTCATTCTAAGACTTGGGGCGCAACGCCGGCGGGATTTGCGTCGCACAGGGGACCTTGGCCTGACAAAGGCCGCAGTTGGTGATACTGACCCCGTAGGTGGCGATGGAATAGGGTGTGGTCACCCCACGGATATAATCGTGACAGCCGCGCTTGTCATGCCCCCGTGGGGAGATCGCCCCGGCGGGACAGCGCTCCTGACAAGCACGACAGGGGCGCCCGGCATGATGCAGACACCAGGCACGGGGGTTGTCACCGTAGGACCGGGGTGTCGCTGCTAGGGGCAACGCCACCACCACGGAACCGCAGCGGATCGCCTTGCCCAACGGGGTGATCAGGCCGTCACTGAGACCGAAGGTGCCGAGCCCAGCAACAAAAGCGGCATGCCGCTCCGACCAGTTGCTGGCGTAACCATGCTGTGAACTTTCACGGCGACCGAAATCGGGAGAGAGTTCCGGGGCGATCGCTGCCACCCCGACGGCGGCAAAAAAGTCGCAGAGTTTCTGGCGCAACTGCTGGTTGAACGCCTCACCATAAAAACGGGAGTGGGCCCAGCGTTCACTCTGCAGCTCACGCATCTCTTCTTGCTCGGCGAGAGTCGCCGCCGTCTGGGGGAGGATCCAGCTGACGACGGAGAGGGGTGTCGCAGGGTGGTTGGGGAAGGTCTGGGCAAAGATCTCGTACGGGGTCCAGTAGAAGGGGCCGATATGCTCCTTGAGCCAAGGAAACCAAGGGTCTTCACCAGCTGCAATCCCGATCAGGGGGGCGCCCCAAGCCGGTTCATCACGCCCCGGTTCGAGCCGATTACCGGGATCGTCGGCACAAAGCGAGGTCAGAAAAAGACGGATGCGCTCTTCCCACCCCTTCTTCATGATCGGTGCCTAGGGGGCTTTCTGCAGGTAGCGACCGAAGCGGGTATCGACCTGACGGATGTGGTCAAGGAGCCAGTGAAGCAGAACGTCGTTGATCTGGAAGATCAGGGAAGCGTTGGCGCCACTTTGGTCGTATTCCCGACGCAGGTTGGCCATCTGCTCGGTAAAATCGGCGTGGGCAAGGCGGTGATCCGCCGCTTCAGGATAGCTGCTCTCGGCCATCCGCCGCTCTTCGGCAGAGAAATGAAAGTCGACGTAATCGGCGAGAAAGCCGAGCAGCTCACCGACGTGATCTTTCCCTTGACCGCGCTTGCATGCATCGAGCAGGGTGTTGAAATGATTGAACAGTTCTTGATGCTGTCCGTCGATGGTCTCATCACCAACGGCAAAATCACGACTCCAGAGCAGACCCATACGAGCAACCTCCCTTGAATACCTCTTACAACCCTCCACGGCAACGTCTTTCAGGGTAGCGGATTCTCTTTTTCACCACAACCGCAAATCACCCCTCCTCCGACTCGCCGGTGTAACGGATCCCCTGCGGACGCCAGGACGGGGCGATCACCAGTGGCTGGCGCGGCAGGGCATCAAGAAGCGAGGCGTAGGTGACGCTGAAAGAGCCGAAGCGGTCGTTGAGGGCGTCGACCGCGGCGTTGACCTCACGGGGGCGCTGATCCACCTCAAAGAGGAGCCCCTGCGTCGTCTCTGTTTCGAGGTTGTCGAGCCGCACCCCAAGCAGCCGCACCGGCTGCTCCAGCACCAGCGTATCGAGGATCCCCAGTGCCCGCCGATGAATTTCTCGACTGCTGTTGGTCGCCTCGATATAACTCTTCTGCCGTCCGAAGGTGGTGAAGTCGGCATAGCGCAGAGTCAGGTGGATGGTCCGCCCCTGCAAACCATAACGCCGCGCCCGTCGCCCCACCCGCTCGGAGAGTTGCAGCAGTTCAATAGCAATCGCCTCCCGATCATCCAGGTCACGATCAAGGGTCAAACTATGCCCCACCGAACGGACCGGTTCGGCGGCGACCTCTGGCCGTACCGGAGCGTCATCCTCCCCTCGCCCCATCCGCTGCAGTCGCGCCCCGATCACCCCGAAGCGGCGTTTCAATAGCGGCAGCGGGTAGGTTGCAAGATCGCGGCAGGTGCGGATGCCGAGCTGATGCAGCTGCCGCTGCAGACGGGGACCGACACCACAGAGGTCCCCGACCGGGAGGGTGGTAAAAAGCCGCGGTATATCGGCGTCGGCCAGTTCGGTCAGGCCGTCCGGTTTCTGCATGTCAGAGGCGAGTTTGGCGAGGAGTTTGTTCGAAGCGATGCCGACGGAGCAGGTGAGCCCAAACTGGTGATAGATGCGGGCTTTGATCAGATGGGCGATGCGGCGGGCATCACCAAAAAGGCGGAGCGAGCCGGTGACATCGAGGAACGCTTCGTCGATGGAGAAAACCTCGACCAGCGGGGTGTATTCGGCAAAGAGCGCCATGATCCGCGATGAGGTGTCAGCGTACTTGCGGGGATCGGCGACCACCAGTTCGAGGTCGGAACAGAGTTGGCGCCCCTCCCCGACCCGCATCCCGGTACGGACCCCAAAGGCCCGGGCTTCGTAGGAGCAGGTGGTAATCACCGTGCGACTGCCGCCGCCGATCACTGCCACCGGTCGCCCCCGCAGCGCCGGTCGGCTCTGTTGCTCAACGGCGGCGAAAAAAGCGTTCATGTCGATGTGAAGGATGGTGCGGAAGGGGCTCATAACGCTTCGATCTGCTCGATCGCCCAGCTCTGCTCCTGCAGATTGTAGGTCAACTCGTAGAGGGCGGCCTCATCGCAGACGGCAAAGTGGAGCAGGGTCGCGCTTCCCCTTTGTCCCTGCCAACGGTAAGTGGTCTCCCGAACCTGGCAACGCCGCTTCTCCCATTCAAACCAGACCGGGCGCAAGCGGCCACCGGGCTCGAAGATCACCGCGACCCGGACCCGTTCTTTACGGTAACGGCTGGTCATGTTACGGCAAGCCTCGATAGATGGCGACCACCTTGCCGAGAATGGTGAGTTCCTGGCTCCGATCATCAGGGATGAAGATCGGAGCCAGGCGACGATTCTCCGGTTGCAACCGCACTCCGCCCGCCTCGCGGAAGAAGCGCTTAAGGGTCGCCTCGCCATCGATTAACGCGACCACGATGTCGCGGTTCTCCGCCGTCGGCTGCGGACGGACCAAGGCGAGGTCACCCGCGACGATCCCTGCCTCCTGCATCGAATCGCCCGCCACCCGCAGATAGAAGGCGCCGCCCCGGGCTCGGCCATCCTCCTCAAGGCTGAGATAGTCCTGAATATCCTCTTCCGGCGGCACCGGTGTTCCGGCCCGAACCACCCCCACCACCGGCAGACCGATCGGCGGGGCGACCTGGGCTGTCTCCGTCAGGGTGATCGCCCGTACCCCTTTCGGCTCACGCCGGATCCACCCCTTCTCCTCAAGCCCCTGCAGATGCCGCAGCACCGCCACCGTACCACGCACGTTGAGAGACTGCGCCAGCTCCCGCACTGTCGGCGGATAGCCACGCTGCTGCAGCGCAGTACGAATCAGGTCGAGGACCTCTTGCTGGCGTGGGGTTAGAGGGCGCATTGTCTCTCCTTGGTGGTGTCATGTGTTCACGTTGACGCATGACACCGTATTCTTTTTTACAATGCCTGTCAAGGGAGCGCCCCAAACGCCACGAGGGCGGATCATGTCGGATCCGCCCTCGTGCACGCTGTTTCTTTTGTGGGTCCCGTTTAGGAATGGGTTTCGGGACCGCTTTTTTTCTCCTCCCGTACCGNCTCCTCCCGTACCGGGAGGCTGCATTGATCGCTTAGTCAGGTCTGGACGCCGAGACGCGGCAACACCCAGCGATTGACAACGTACCAGGCCGCAACAATCGCGATCATAATCAACAAGTCTTTCATACAAACCTCCTTCTGTCGCGCTATATGTATACGAATGTGCGACGAAATGCAATCCCCCCTGCACACCTCCTCTTGACGCCGACAACTCTTTTATTATATTTCATTAAGCACAAACGCCTGTCATTTCCGTGTCTTTTGCCACCATTCTCTTGACTTGATGTTTTTTTTCATATATATATTTTTTCGAATATAAAAAGGAGACCTCTTTTATGCCGTTGCTCGTGCTGCTTCTTCTGATTCTTTTCCCCCTGCCGGCCACAGCCCTTGAGAAGGTGACTTTCGACAAAGCTCTGCAGTCGGCTGTGAACCAGCGCCCTGCCGCCCAGATTGCCCGTCAGCAGGCGGCGGCCGCAGCCGCAGCGGTCGGGGAAGCACACAGCGGTTATCTGCCACGCCTTTCGCTGCAGGAGCAGTTCGTCAGCACCAACGAACCGGGGGGGAGCCTCTTTATCTCGCTCAACCAAGAACGGATGCAGCTCTCCCCCACCGCTGATCCCTACAACGACCCTCCCCGGCGGCGGGACTTCGAGACCAAGCTGGTGCTGCAACAACCTCTCTACAACCCGGACATCACCTATCAGACCAAACAGGCGAAAGCTGGGGCCGCGGCCGCCAAAGCGACGGCGCGCTGGAATGAGGAGGAGGTCGCCTACACCCTCTTTCGAGCTTACCTGCAGGTTCAGCAGATGAAGGCACAACACCAGTGGGTCGAGAGTTCCCTCGCCGAGGCGGAGGAGATTGCCCGCCTTTCCAGCACCCAACGCGAAGCGGGGACCGGTCTGAAGGCTGACGAACTGCGAGCACAGGTGCTGCTCAGCGAGGCACAACGACGCCAGCTCACCGCCGAGAATGATCTCAAGCTCGCCCGGCGCCAGCTTGCTCTGGCGATGGGGCGCGACATTGAGGAGATCGACATCGCCGCTCCACTCACCATCGCCGCCTTCTCCCCTGCACCGCCAACAGAAAGCTCCCGGCAAGATCTTGTCGCCCTTCAGCAAAAGCTCAAAGCGGCGGACTTCGCCCAGCAACAGAGTCGCGCCGCCTACCTCCCCCGTCTCGGAGTCGCGGCCTGGTACTCCCTGCACGACCGCTCTCTTCCCTTTGCCGCCGATGGCCAGAGCTGGACCGCCGCGGCGACCCTTGAGTGGGAG
Source organism: Desulfuromonas sp. (assembly GCA_002869635.1). Classification (GTDB taxonomy): domain Bacteria; phylum Desulfobacterota; class Desulfuromonadia; order Desulfuromonadales; family BM515; genus BM515. Next base: position 8,721 of record PKUF01000016.1, read on the forward strand.
ATTTTCGATGGCCTGCGCCGTCGCCACACCCGCCAACGCACACAAGCGGAGCAGGAGTCAGCTCGCCTGCAGCTCGAAGAGGCGAAGCGGCAGAGTCGACTCGCCCTAGCTGAAGCCGAGCTACGCACCGAAGAGATGCGGCTGCGCCTCGCCTCGGCCGAGACGTCACTGCAACAGGCCAAAGAGAGCTACGCCCTGTTGCAGCAGCGTTACGCCGCCGGCCTCTCCCCCATGGCCGACCTGCTCGGGGCCTGCGACGCCCTGACCCGCGCCCGCTTCGAGCGGGTACGCGCCGAAAGCGGGCTGATCGCCGCGCTTGGGGGAATTCAATTTCAAAATGGCACCTTTCTTCAGACGTTTATGAATGACAAGGAGAGTTCCCGGTGAAAGCATCTTTTTGGCTGACAATCCCCCTCGCCCTGCTTCTGGCCGCCTGCAGCGGCGATATCGAGCCGGGGCGGCAGCAGAATGAACCGGCAATCATCACCGGTCTGAAGACCGATGTCGTCACTCCTCTTTCGCAAGCCACGGCCCAGACCGTTGTCGGAACGATTGAGAGCCGCGACCGGGCGATCATCTCCGCCCGAACCGATGGGCAAGTGCTCCGGCTGGCGGTCAAAGAAGGGGAAGAGGTCGCCCCCGGCACCCTGCTGGCGGAACTGGGCGACCACACAGCCTCGGAGCGGTTGCGGGAAGCGGAAGCGGCCATCTCTGAGGCGCGCAAGAATCGCGACATGGCGGTCGCCCGGCAGAAGCTGGCCGACCAAACCCAGCAGCGCTTCGATCGCCTCTTCGCCGCCGCAGCCGTCACCCCGCAGGAGATGGACAAGGTCACCGCCGAGGCGACCATCGCCAAAGAGAGTCTCGAGGCGGCCGAGGCGTCGCTGGTGCGTGCCACCGCCGCCCGTGACGCCGCCAAAACCGCCCTCTCCTACACTAGGATCACCGCCCCTTACGCCGCCACCGTGGTCCGCCACGAAGTCCAGGAGGGGTCGACGGTGCTACCAGGAACGCCGCTTGTCGTCCTTGACCGCCGCGACGGCTGGCTGGTACGCCTCAACATTCCTGAGAGCCTTTACGACGCGATCGCCATCGGGACGGTTCTCGATGTCGAAGTCCCTACCCTCTCCCTGACCCTTAAGGGAGAGGTTGAAGAGCTCTTCCCCGCCACCGACCCCCGCAGCCGCAGCAGTCAGGCGAAGGTTCGCCTTCCCGGCGACGCTCAACTGCGCTCCGGCCTCTACGCCCGAGCCTTTCTCCACGGCGAGAGCCGCGACCAGCTCTTCATCCCCCGCTCAGCCCTGGTCCTGCGCGGCCAACTTACCGGGCTCTATGTGGTTGAGGATGGCATCCTCCACTACCGCCTGGTTAAAACCGGCGTCCTCAACAACGACCGAGTCGAAATACTCTCTGGCCTCCAAAGCGGTGAGACCATCGTCGTTAAGGGGGTTCAGCAGGCCCGGCACGGGGCGAAGGTCGGGGAGTAAGCGATGGCAGACAAGCACTCTCTTCCGACCCGGATCGTCGAGAAATTCCTTGAAGGAAACCTCTCGATCATCCTCATCCTCCTCTCCCTCATCGCCGGGATTGCGGCGCTGACCCTCACCCCGCGGGAAGAGGAGCCACAGATCGTCGTCCCTCTGGCCGATGTCTATGTCCAGATGCCCGGCGCCTCAGCCGCTGAGGTCGAGCGTCAGGTCTCGACCCGGCTTGAGAAACTCCTCTGGCAGGTCGATGGGGTCGAGTATGTCTACTCCCTCTCCCGACCGGGGATGGCAGTGGTCACCGCCCGCTTTTATGTCGGCGAGGATCGGGTCGAATCGCTGGTCAAGCTGCACAATAAGATCGCCACCAACGTCGACATGATCCCGCCGGGAGTCACCGCCTGGGTGGTCAAGCCGGTGGAGGTCGATGATGTGCCGATCGTCAACCTCTCTCTCTACAGCGAAGAGGCGTCGGACCATGAGCTGCGCCGGGTTGCCGAAGAGGTGGTTGACCGCCTGCAGTCCGTCAAGAACACTTCACTCACCTCGGTGATCGGCGGCCGCAGCCGCCAGATCCGCATCGACCTCGACCCGCAGGCGCTGGCAGCGCACAGCCTCTCGCTCCTCGATGTCGAGCGAGCGCTGCAGGGGGGGAACCTCGAACTCGCCGCCGGCAGCTTCCAGCAGGGGAACCGCGAGGTTCTCGTCACCGGCGGCGCCTACTTCGCCACCGTCCATGATGTCTCGTCGCTGGTGATCGGCATTCACGGTGGCGCCCCGGTCTACCTACGCAATGTCGCCAGTGTCCGCGATGACATGGGCGAACCTGAAACCTATACCCGGCTCCGTTTCGGCCCTGCCGGCGCCCCTGACGCAGCAACCATCAATCGCGAATTTCAGGCGGTAAACATCGCCGTCGCCAAGAAAAAGGGGACCAACGCGGTGGTGGTCGCCGAGGAGGTGATCGAGGCGGTCCGCGAACTCGAGGGGACAATCATCCCCGGCAATATGGAGGTTCGGGTCACCCGTAACTACGGCGAGACCGCCGACCATAAAGTCAACGAACTGATCACCCACCTCGTCATCGCCATCGTCACCGTTCTGGCACTGGTCTTCTTTGCCCTGGGGTGGCGCGAGGCGTTCATCGTCGCCGTTTCAATTCCGATCATCTACTCGTTGACGTTGATGGTGAACTATTGGTTTGGCTACACCATCAACAGAGTCACCCTCTTTGCCCTCGTCCTCGCTCTCGGCCTGCTCGTCGATGACCCGATCGTTGATGTCGAGAACATCTACCGCCACTTCAAGATGAAGAAGGAGCCGCCGCGCGACGCTGTCCTCACCGCTGTTGACGAGGTGCGGCCACCGGTTATCCTCGCCACCCTGGCGGTCATCCTCTCCTTCTTGCCGATGATGTTCATCACCGGAATGATGGGTCCCTACATGCGGCCGATGGCGATCAACCTGCCGCTCACCATGGTGATGTCGCTGCTGGTCGCCTTTACCGTCACTCCGTGGATGACCTACCACGTCCTCAAAGGGGAGTATGGCAAGGGAGAAGAGGAGGAGTTCGTCCTCGAAAAGAGTCGCACCTACCAGATCTACCGCAAACTGATGCTCCCCTTTCTCGAATCGCGGCGTCGCTCCTGGATGCTGATGGGGGTTGTCATCCTGCTCTTTATCGCCTCGCTGGCAATGCCGGTGCTGAATCTGGTGCCGATGAAGATGCTCCCCTTCGACAACAAGAATGAATTCCAGCTGGTGGTCGATCTCCCCGAGGGGAGCACCTTGGAGGAGACCGACCGGGCGGTACGGGCGCTGGAGGATTATCTGGCAACGGTCAACGAGGTGACCGACTTTCAGGCCTACGTCGGGACCTCGAGCGCCATGGATTTCAACGGTATGGTGCGCCATTACTACATGCGTAAAGGGCCAAACCTCGCCGATATCCGCATCAACCTTGCCTCGAAAAGCGTCCGGGCCCAGCAGAGCCACGAGATCACCCTGCGCCTGCGCGACGATCTGACCCGCATCGCCGACGCCCATGGCGCCCTGCTCAAGATCGTCGAGATCCCGCCGGGACCACCGGTCATCTCAACCCTGACCGCCGAAATCTATGCCGAGCCGGGGGTCTCCTATGCCGAACAGGTTGATGCAGCCCGTCTGGTGCGAGAGCAAATGGCGCTCGAGGATAAGGTCGTCGATGTCGATTACACGGTGGAAGCGCCGCAACGCCGCCTCCACTTCATCCCCGACCGCGAGAAGGCGACCCTCTCGGGGATCAGCACCGCCGAGATCGCCCGCACCCTGAACATCGCCCTCACCGGTGAAGAGGTTGGAACGGTCCATGATGAGCGCGAACGTAACCCGCTCCATATCGTCATGCGGCTCCCCGTCGCAGAACGTTCCTCCGTCGCCGACCTTGAAAGTCTGCAGCTACGCGCCCTTGACGGAACGATGGTCCGCCTCTCCGAACTCGGCACCTTTGTCGAAGAGCGACTTGAGCCGAGCATCTTCCACAAAAACCTCGAGAGGGTGGTCTACGTCTTTGGCGAGATGGCCGGCAAGAGCCCGGTCAACGCCATCCTCAACCTCTCCTCCTACTTCGACGACACCCCCCTCCCTAACGGGACCCGGGTGGTCTGGAGCGGCGAGGGGGAGTGGAACATCACCCTCGATGTCTTCCGCGACCTCGGCATCGCCTTTGGTGCGGCGCTGGTGCTGATCTTCATCCTCCTGCTGATAGAGACCGGTTCGGCGGTGATGCCGATGATCATCATGGCCGCCATCCCCTTGACCATGATCGGGATCATGCCCGGCTTCTGGCTTCTCAACGTCATCACCAACAATCCGGTGGGGGGGTATGATACCCCGGTCTTCTTCACCGCAACGGCGATGATCGGGATGATCGCTTTAGCCGGAATCGTGGTCCGCAACTCGATTATCCTTATCGACTTTATCCACCACGCCCTGCGCCGCGGCACCCCGCTGCAAGAGGCGATCATCGAAAGCGGCGCAGTACGTCTGCGGCCGATCCTCCTCACCGCCGGCGCCGCCCTGCTCGGCAACTGGATCATCACCCTCGACCCGATTTTCTCGGGGCTGGCATGGTCGATCATCTTCGGGGTCTTCGCCTCCACCGCCTTCACGCTAGTGGTCATCCCCGTCGTTTACTGGCTCGTCTACGGAAAACAGGCCGAAAAGCATGCAAGGAGATTTCAGTCATGACCGTCAATCGTTACCTACGGATGATCGCCGGGTTCTTCGTCATGCTCAGCGTGGCGTTAGCCCACTTCCACAACCCCAACTGGCTCTGGTTTACCGCCTTTGTCGGCCTCAATCTCTTTCAGAGTGCTTTTACCGACTGGTGTCCGATGATCACCTTCTTACGTAAGCTCGGGATCCGCGAAAGCTAAATCACCCGGAACGTCACACATCAAAGCCTCCGCTGGCACCTGCACAGCGGAGGCTTTTCTTTCTCACCCCTCCCGGCTTATACTGAAACCAAGGAGTACGATGCGATGCTGCGAAAATTCTGGCGCAAGAAGATCTCTCCCCATACGGGTGAGAAGGCGAGTGAGCGAGCCGGTCGGCTCTTTGATGCCGGCTACAACTGCACCCAGTCGGTGCTGCAGGCGACCTCCGGAATTGATGATCCGGCGATGATGGAGATGGCCGACGCTTTTGGCGGAGGGATCGGAAACAGCCGCTGTCTCTGTGGCGCCGTCACCGGCGGGGTCATGGCACTGGGGCTGCGCGGCAAGGGGAAAGAGTCGGGAAAATTGGTGGCCGCCTTTAAGGAGCGCAACCGCACCACCTGCTGCAAAGGGCTCTCGGCTCCCTACACCTGGAACAGCAAGGAACATCTCGCCAACTGCCGCCGCCTGACCGTTGAGGCAGCCGCCATGACCATCGAACTTCTCGGCGAAGAACCGCCCTTTGAAAAGAATTGACAAATAAATAGATTTTAAGCATGGTGTGAGGACTGTTTTGTCTACGTCTTACCTCAAGGAGGTGCATCATGCCGGACTGTGATCTTCTCGAAAAGTGTGGTTTTTTCGCCAAGTACAGAGATTCCCTGAACCTCGCCTGCCGCGGCTTCATCAAGTCCTACTGCACGGGGGAGAAGATGGATGACTGCGAACGCAAGCGCTACCGCCAGCAGCACGGCGCCCCTCCCGTGGATGAGATGCTCCCTACCGGACAGATGGTCCCTAGCGACTATCTCTCCTGATCCATCTGGGCCGGACACGCAAGCTGTCCGGTCTTTTTATTTCAAGATGCCGAATCGATCCCCACTTCTCTTCGACAGCCACGTCCATCTCGACCGCCTTGCCGCCCCAGAGCAGGAGGCACGAGAAGCACGCGAGAAAGGAGTGGGTGGATTTCTCGTCCCCGGCATCGATCCGGCCAACTGGCCAGAACTTCTTAGCACCGTCGAACTCATCCCTGAAGCTGTTGCCGCTCTCGGCATCCATCCCCTCAAGGGACACCTCTGGTCTCCGGAATATCTGGAACGGCTCGAATCTCTGCTCCAGCACCCCAAGGTTATTGCCATCGGCGAGGTCGGACTCGACCGGCAGGCCGAGCTCCCTCTGTCACAACAAGAAGGTCTTCTAAGGCACCAGATCCGTCTGGCCATCAGGCAACACAAACCACTCCTGCTGCACAACCGCGGCACCACCGGGCAACTCATGACTCTTTTGCGGGAAGGGGGGGCCGAGCAGGTCGGGGGAATTTTCCACGCCTTCAGTGGCAGCCTTGAAACGGCCCGCGAGGCGATCCGCCTCGGCTTTCTCATCGGGGTTGGCGGTGCAATCACCTGGCCTGAAGCGTCCCGACTGTGTAAGATGGTGGCCCAACTGCCGTCTGAGGCGCTGGTGCTTGAGAGTGACGCCCCCGACATGACCCCGTCACCCTATCGCGGCACGCCGAACCGGCCCAGCTATCTGCCCTTGGTTGCCAACCGTCTCGCCACGCTGCGCGGCTGTAGCGTGGCAGAGATCGCCCACAGCACGCGTGAGAACCTGAGCCGCCTCTTTCCCCAGTTTGCCTCAACCTCTTTATGGCGAAGCGAGTTACCCCATGACTGATCCCGCCTGTTCCCGCCTTGAACTGCTTGTCGGTCCCGAGGGGCTTGCCCGGCTACGGGCCGCATCGGTTGCCGTCTTTGGCCTTGGCGGCGTCGGTAGCTTTGCCGTTGAGGCGTTGGCCCGCGGCGGGATCGGACGTCTCACCCTCATCGATTTCGACAATGTCGCGGCATCGAACCTCAATCGCCAGCTCCATGCCTTGCAGAGGACCCTCGGCCGCCCCAAGGCCGAGGTCCTTGCCGAGCGCTGCCGCGAGATCAACCCGCAGATCGCCGTCGAAGCGATCCATCGCTGCTATGATGCCGACACCTCCGATGAGCTTCTCGCCGGAGATTACGATTTCGTCCTCGACTGCATCGATCAGGTGACCGCCAAGCTCCACCTCATCGAGAGCTGCCATCATCGTAACATCCCTTTCATTGCCTCCATGGGGGCGGCAAACAAGATTGATCCGGGGCAGGTTCGCTACAGTGATCTCTTTGCCACCCAGAAGTGCCGCCTCGCCCGGATCGTCCGCAAGGAGCTGCGCCGCCGCGGTATCACGTCGGGGGTCAACGTCGTCTACTGCACCGAGGAGTTTCGCCCCCTTGCCGCGGGTCGCCGCTGCGAAGAGAGCGGCGGCACCCACTATCAGGAACGCCGCGCCCCGCTCGGGAGCTCCTCGGTCATCCCCCCCCTCTTCGGCCTGACGATGGCCGGCGAAGCGATCCGCTCCCTGCTCGGTGAGTGACAATGACTCTGCCACTTTGGGGCCAGGCCCTGATCCTCTTTCCCGTCGGGCTCCTCGCTGGGTTTCTCAACGTACTTGCCGGCGGGGGATCGCTGCTCACTCTGCCGCTGCTGCTCTTTCTCGGCCTGCCGGCGGCGGTCGCCAATGGGACAAACCGCATCGCCATCCTCTGCCAGAACATTTTTGCCATCAGCTCGTTTCGCCAGCAAGGGGTGCTTCCCCTTGGGCTCGCCCGCGACTGCACCCTTCCCGCTCTTGTTGGCGGAGTCATCGGAGCGCAGCTCGCTGTCAGCATCGATGACCAGCTTTTTCGCCGCCTTCTCGCCCTGATCATGATCGGGGTCCTGATCATCACCTTGATTGATCCGGCCAAACGCCTGCGCAGCGAAGAGCGTCCTCTAAAGGGAGGGCGAAAAGTACTACTCTTTACCGGTTTTTTCTTTATCGGCCTCTACGGCGGGTTCGTTCAGGCGGGAGTCGGTTTTATCGTTATCTCATTACTACTGATGCTGGGGATTGATCTGGTGCGGATTAACGCCGTCAAAGTGATCGTCATCCTTGGTTTTACAGTTATCGCACTGGGGGTCTTTATCTGGCATGGTCAGGTCAGCTACGGCCCCGGCCTCGCCTTGGCTGCCGGTAACGCGCTGGGAGGGTGGATCGCCCCCAAAGTCGCCGTCCGAAAAGGACACTCCTGGATCAATCGTCTGGTCTCCCTGACGGTCTTCCTTTTTGCGTTGAAGCTCCTGCTCGGTTAACCCCAGACGGCAACACTGGACAGAGAGTTTTTTTTCTGCCAGAATTCACACACTTTCTGCGCGTGTTTTCCCTCAACAATCATGTCAGGTTTAGCATGGACCGTGAGGCCTCATACCATCCTGCGTACCCGTCGCTTGCGAGCCTTAAGACCTGGCTTTTTTCTCTTCTCTTTCTCTTTTTCGCCCTCCCGGTTCGGGCAGAACCTCCCCATATCCTCGTTCTGCACTCCTACCACCCGGAACTGAACTGGACCGCCGACATCATGCACGGCATCACCTCGACCCTCGCTTTGAGTGAAGAGGAGGTGCTCCTTCACGCCGAATATCTCGATACCCAGCGCAACCCTGATCTCGATTACCTCAGCGAGGTCGTCGGAACCGTTTTCCCAGCCAAACTCGCGTCAAGACACTTCGACCTGGTGATCACCAGCGACAACGATGCCTTTAATTTTGTTCGCCTGCATCGGCATGACCTCTTTGCCAACGTTCCCGTGGTCTTCTGCGGTGTCAACGGGTTCGATCCCGATTGGCTTAACGATATGGCACCGATGACCGGGATTGCCGAAGAGCCTGCTTTTGCCGCGACCATCGGCACCGCCTTGCGCCTCCACCCAGCCCGCAACCACTTGATTTTTATCGGCGAGACCACAAGCGAAACCGGACGACGCAACATTGCCAGCATTGAAGCACTGCTTCCCGGTCTCCCGCAGGGAACACGGGTCGATTTCTGGCTCGACCAGCCGCTCCCCACAATCAAAGCCCTTATTCAACATATCGGGAACACAGAGACCCTGTTTCTCGTTTCGGCACTGCGAAAGGGCAACGGCACCATCCTCTCCTTTGAACAAAGCGCCGAACGGCTTCGGGCTCTGGCCCCAACCCCGATCTACGGCTTCTGGGATTTCTTCCTTGGCCACGGCATCATCGGCGGCAAACTGGTCAGTGCCGAGCATCAGGGGCGTCTTGCCGCTCAACAGGCGCTGCGAATCTTGAACGGCGCCCCAGCAGTTGACCTCCCGGTCATCAAAAGTGCCGCCAATCGCTATCTCTTTGATTACAACGAACTGCAACGCTTTGATGTCGACAGTTCGTTGCTCCCCCCGGGACACCAGACCTATAACCTCCCCACCTCCTTCTACCAGCTCAACAAATGGCAATTCTGGGCTGGAGTCCTCATCAACCTCCTCTTGATCGGCTGTCTGCTGCTCCTCTTACGCGCTCGCTACTCAAACCGACTCGCTCGTCACGCTCTGGAAGAACGTTCTCGCCTTGCCGCTCTTGGGGCCGAAGTCGGACGAGCCCTGACTCAGGGAGAGCGATTGCAGGATTCTCTGCAGGCCTGCACCGAAGCCCTTCTTCACCTCACCGGGGCGGCTCTGGGGCGGATCTGGGTTGTCGATGAAGTGGACCCCGAACTTCTTATTCTTCAGGCGAGCGCTGGAATTTCAACCCGCCTTGACGGCGAACATAGCCGCAAAAAGGTCGGCGAGATGAAGGTCGGCATTCTGGCAAGCAGCCGGCAACCACTGATCACCAACGCAGTTCTTGGCGATCCCAATTTCACCGATCAAGAGTGGATTCGACGCGACGGTATCGTCGGGTTTGCCGGCTATCCGCTGGTGGTACAAGATCGCCTTGTCGGGGTCGCAGCCTTCTTTTCTCGCCAATGGCTGACTCCGGAAGTCCAGTCGGCCATCGCCTCGGTCGCTGACATGATCGCGGTCGGCATCGAACGCAGCCGCAGCCGTCAGGCTCTCACCTGTGCCCTCGCCAGCTCGCGGCAAGAGCAGGAGAAGACCGCCGCCATCCTCCGTTCCGTCGCCGACGCTCTGCTCGTTATTGACGAGCAACAGCGCCTGATCCTGATGAACCGAGCAGCAGAGGAGTTGCTTCAAACCTGTCTGACCACAGAAGAGCCGTGCCGGCTCGACCAACTCCTCCCTCTCTCGCCCCTGACCCGGCAGCTTACGGAGCTTTTCATCGGTGAAAGTGATGTCACTCAGGAGATCGAGATCCCATCACCGACCGAAGGGGGGGCTTCCCAGATCGTTCAGGCTCGCATGGCCGAGGTTCTCGGCAGCGATGGCCAAGAGTCGGGAAGGGTCATTCTGTTGCGCGACATCACCCGTGAACGGGAACTCGACCGAATGAAAAACGAGTTCATTTCGGTGGCAGCGCACGAACTACGCACCCCGTTGACCAGCGTCATCGGTTACAGCGAACTTCTGCTCGGTGATCCGCAGGAGAGTCTCTTTAGCGCGGCCCAACGTCAGGAGTACCTCGGCTACATCATGGAGAAGGGGGAGCTCCTTGAACAGATCATCGATGACCTGCTTGATCTTGGAAGGATTGAGACCGGTCGACGCATTATTCTCAATCCTCGCCCCTGTGAAATGGTGCACCTGATCAAAGAGGTGGTGCAACACCATCAACAAGAGACCCAAAAACACCAATTTATCCTTGATTGCCCCGATAAATGCGTGGCAATCGATGTCGACCAGGCAAAGATGTTACGCGTCTTCGACAATTTGCTGAGCAACGCGGTGAAATATTCTCCTCAAGGGGGAGCGATTCGAATCTCTGGCGGGATAGATAGGGAATGGATGACGATCTCAATCGCCGATGGAGGGCTCGGGATGGAAGAAGAACAGATACAACGGGCTTTTGATAAATTTTACCGCGCTGATATGCGTAATACCGCTATCGGTGGTCTCGGCCTCGGTCTCACCATCTGCAAGGGGATTGTTGAGGCTCACGGCGGAAAAATCTGGCTTGAGAGTCGCCTCGGGGAAGGGACAATTGTCAGCTTTTCGCTCCCTATTTCTTCACCCTGACCCACTCCCCATGAGGAGACGACCCGCTTGGCCCGAGGAAGAGGTGAAAAGAGGCCGACAATCCGAACCGTCCCCTTTTGCCAATCCTCCTCCTCAATCTCCAACACGCGGAACAAGGCGGGGTCGATATTTTGACCTAGATAATCGTCAACCAGGACGGCAACATCCGCATCGTAACGCCGCCGCGAACGGCCGTGTGCATGGCAACGCCCGGGAAAACGCCTGAGACTTCCATCGAAAGAGGGAGAAATGTGGTAGAGTTCGTGGAGGAGGGTGTGTAGCTTCTCCCGGAATGAAAGGCGAAAAAACCGGGGAACCAGCAGGTTGATCAGGTAGAGAATATCACGCCCCTCATGCTGCAACCGAGGCAGACGCCATATCTCCAACCGACCACGCTGACGCCGCGTAACCTCGTTGTTCCCATTCCATGGCCGCAGAGGGCAGATACGGGCGTAGAGCCCATGCTCTCCTAAAGCCCGCGAGCGACTCAGAGTAAAAAGAAGCGCCTCCGGATCGATATGCGCCAGCACCTTGACCCGCCGACAGACATCGCCAGCAAGGTGCGACAATTCTGCCGAAAGATCGACCTCCGGCACAGACTCCGGTCCCCTTCGATTTAGGGTTTTTTGGTCTTGTGACAGAAAAGACAACGGAATGGCGGGGGGTGTTCGTCAGAGAATTCAGTATGACACTCACCACAGAATTTCTCCGCCGCCTTCTTACCTTCGTTCTTGGCAATGTCGAAAAACCTCTGGTGGGTCTCATCGTAGGGCACAGTACTGGTCTTCTCTTTTCCGGAAATAGCGAAAAAGACAGCCAAAACAACCACAACTAAAGCAACAAAAATCAGATCTTTTTTCTTCATCCCATTTAATCCCGTAAATCAATTTACTCCGAGCGAATGAACAGGAGATACATGCAAATGAGGATAACAACAACCCCTCCACCTGCAAACATCAGAAGGCGATCACTGCTCAATTCACCCAAGTCTCCATTACGAACCGTGTAATGAACCAACAGGGTAAAGCCCGCAACCGTCAACGTAGAGACCAAAAGCAATTGCCAGCGTTTGATCAACGCCACGAGAGAGAAAAGTGCTAAACTGCCAAGAAACCAAGGGTTGTGGACCAGGTCTTCAAGGTTTACATTCTGAACAAAAGCCAAGACTTCATCCAGTCGAAGCTTGTCAATATACCCTTTTAGCATTTCAAGCTGTTGCGAAAGGTCCATCATCTACCTCCCAATCCTCTCATGACAGATACAAATACAATGAACAGCTAATTTCAGGGATTCTATCAGCTATTGGGGAAGGGGCAAAGTGAATTTCTGTTATATCCTTGACTTTGCTCGGCCTGCTTCACTACCATTCGCCCTCACATTTAACGGGATGGAGTAAAAAAAGTGTCTCACGCCATCGGCATTTTTGATTCCGGTGTGGGCGGCCTGACCGTCTACAAGGAACTGGCCCGGCTCCTGCCAAACCAGAACTTTGTCTACCTCGGCGATACCGGCCGTGTCCCCTACGGCACCAAAAGTCCGGCCACCGTCCGCCGCTATGCTCGTGAAGCGGCGAACTTCCTCAGCAGGCATGGGGTCAAGATGCTGGTCGTCGCTTGCAACACCGCCTCGGCTGTCGCCTTGGAAGAACTTCGACAACAGTTCGCACTCCCGGTTATCGGCGTCATTGAACCGGGAGCAGAGCGAGCGGTGACCTTATCTAAAAACAGCAGAATCGGCGTCATCGGAACCGAAGGAACAATCAAGAGTGGAGCCTATTCGGCAGCAATTCATCGCCTCAACCCCGACGCAGCGGTTTTTTCGACCCCTTGTCCGCTCTTTGTCCCGTTAGCGGAAGAAGGGTGGGCGCATCATCGTATCGCGCACCTTGCCGCTGAAGAGTACCTGGCGCCCCTGCTGGCGGAGAATATCGATACTCTGGTCCTTGGTTGTACCCATTACCCTCTCCTCAAGCAGACCCTGGAGCAGGTCGTCGGTTCCGAGGTCCGTCTCGTTGATTCGGCCGCTGCAACCGCTGAGGCGGTACGTGCCCTGCTCCCCAACGACACATCGCCCTTTGAAAAAGAAGGACGTTTTTACGTCACCGATGTCCCCACCCGCTTTGAACAGGTCGGAAGCGCCTTTCTCGGAGCGCCGCTAACCTGTGTCGAGCAAGTGGAGCTTGCCTGATCGCAAGGAGACCCGTAATGGCCTTCCCATTTCGCCGCTGGCGCTGGTGGCTTCTCGCCACGCTTTTCCCTGCAACGTTGCTGGCACTGCTCACCTACTACCTGACCCCGGAACCAGCACCGGCACCGGCACCGGCATCGGCGTCCCCAATAGAGGCCCCTGCTCCAACCTCCCTCCCACCTCGGGAGATCAGTCTCTTTTTTCCAGCCGTTGACGGCCGCGAGGTGATCTCTGAAGCGCGGGAGATCCCTGACTGTGCCGACGACGAATCGTGCCTGAGGGCGATCCTCAAGGAGTTGCTGCGCGGCTCAAAACAAGGTCTGGCTCCGGCATTTTCCACTGCCACCCAGCTCAACCATGTTGAGATTGATGACATCAGTGCCCATGTCGACCTCTCGCCAGCAGCAACAAATGAGCACCCCGGGGGCAGTCTTAGCGAATACTTGAGTGGCCTAGCTCTCGCCAACAGTGTCGCCGCGAACTTCCCCCACTTGCGACAAGTACGCCTGACTCTTGATGGCAAAGAGGTCGATTCTCTCAAGGGCCATCTCGACTTGCGCCAACCACTCATCCCCGACTTCAATCGCCTCTCTTCCGAGCAAGAGAGCGCTCCCCCTTCCCCTCTCGCCGACCAGGAGTCGACGCTATGAATCCTTTTCGCCAACGTCTTCAACAACAGATCCTCGTTCTCGATGGCGCCATGGGAACTCTGCTTCAGGAACGGGGGCTCCCCCCCGGCGGCTGCCCAGAGGAGATGAACCTCAACGCACCCGCTGTGGTCGAGGATATTCACCGCGACTACGCCAAAGCCGGCGCCGATATCCTCGTCACCAACACCTTCGGTGGCAATCGCGCCAAACTTGCACACTATGGTCTTGAAGCGCGCGTCGATGAGATCAACCGCAGTGGGGTCGAGATCGCCCGTCGTGCTGCAGGAGAAAATGGCTTGGTTGCCGCCTCCATCGGCCCCACCGGCCGTTTTCTCGAACCGGTGGGGGATGCTGGCTTTGATGAGATGGTTGAGATCTTCGCCGAGCAGGTCCGCGCCTTCGTCGCCGCCGGCGCCGATCTGGTGACCCTTGAGACCTTCCTTGACATCCGCGAACTGCGGGCGGCGATCATCGCCTGCCAGAGCGTCTCGGACCTACCGATCATGGCGATGATGACCTTTGATGATGGCGGCCGCACTGTCCTCGGCACCCCGCCAGAGGCTGCAGCGGTCACCCTTGAAGGACTCGGCGTCGATGTCATCGGCACCAACTGCGGCCTCGGCATCGATGGCGTCTATGCCATCCTTGAGCAGATGCGCAAGGTCAGTTCCCTGCCACTCATCGCCCAAGCCAACGCCGGGCTGCCGATCCTCCGTGACGGCGAGACGATCTTCCCCGGCACCCCGGAGGAGATGACCGCCTACCACGATCGCCTCGTCGAACTCGGGGTACGGGTCATCGGTGGCTGCTGCGGCACCACCCCGGCCCATATCCAGGCGATCCGTGAAGCCCTTGAAGGGCGGCAGACAGCATGGCAGATACGCCCTCGCAGCGGCTGGCTCTCAAGCCGCACCAGCGTCGTCCCCTTTGGCTCAGCCGCCCCTTGCGCTGTCATCGGCGAACGGATCAACCCCACCGGTAAGAAAGCTTACAGCGCCGAACTGCGCGAAGGGAAAACCGCCTACATCCGCCGCGAGGCGCAGGAACAGCTCGCCGCCGGGGCGGTCCTGCTCGACGTCAACTGCGGCGCTCCCGGGGTTGATGAACCGCTGGCGCTGGAACGCGCCGTCTATGCCGTCACCGGGGTGGTCGGGGCGCCGCTGGTCCTCGACTCCTCCGACCCGATCGCTCTGGAGCGCGGGCTCAAGGCAGCCGATGGCAAGGTGCTGATCAATTCGGTCTCTGGCGAGGAGAAAAGCCTCAAGACGATCCTGCCGCTGGCCCGCCGTTACGGCGCCGCCATCATCGGTCTCGCCCTCGACGAGACAGGGATCCCTGAGACCGCCGAGGGTCGTCTCGCCGTCGCCCGCAAAATTCTCGCGGCGGCGCAGTCCATCGGTATCCCGAAAGAGGATATCCTCATCGACTGCCTGACTCTTACCGTCTCGGCCGAGCAGAAGCGGGCGATGGAGTCGCTTCGCGCTATTGAGTTGGTGCGACGTGAACTCGGCCTCGGCACCGTCCTCGGGGTAAGCAACATCTCCTTCGGCCTCCCCTGCCGTCCGGTCCTCTCCGCCACCTTCTTTGCCATGGCGCTGGCGGCCGGGCTCGATGCCGCCATCATCAACCCCAAGGACGAAAAGATGATGGACGCCTTCCGTGCCGGGATGGTGCTGCTCGGCAAAGATCTGCGGGCCGAAGCCTACATCGGCCACTATGCCGATATCGCCACACCGACCACAGTGGCCACCGCCCCGAGTGATGGGCCGCTGCCGGTTCGGGAACAGCTCGCTAACGCGATCATCGAAGGGGACAGCGAAGGAATCGTCACGATGGTCGAAGAAGCCCTCGCTGAGGGTCTCGACCCTCTCACCATCAGCAACGAAGGTCTCCTTCCCGGTCTTGAGGAGGTGGGGAAGCGATTTGGCAGCAACCGAATCTTCCTGCCGCAGGTGATGCTCTCGGCCGAAACGATGCAAAAAGCCTTCTCCCGCCTCAAGCAGGAGATGGGGGGAGCGAGCACAAGTCGTGGCCGCATCCTCATGGCGACCGTCGAGGGGGATATCCACGATATCGGCAAAAATATCGTCTGTACCCTGCTTGAAAACCACGGCTACGAGGTGATCGACCTCGGCAAAAATGTCGCCGCCAGCCGGATCCTCAGTGAAGCGACCGCGCAGCAGGTCGATGCGGTCGGCCTCTCGGCCCTGATGACCACCACCCTGCAGCAGATGCAAATGACCCTCGATGCTCTGCGCGATGCCGGCATCAAGGTCTTCACCATGGTCGGAGGCGCGGTGGTGACACAGGAATATGCCGACAGCATCGGCGCCGACCTCTACGCTGCCGATGCGCTTGAGGCGGTAGAGAAAATCAATAAACTCTTGACCTCTTCGCATTGACGAAGCGCTTGCGCCATTTGGCGGAGTGTGCTACCTATACACGTCTGTTGATCTCTCTTCGCTGGAGCGTCCGCCATGGTCGTCGGGTTCAATCACAACTTTCGCTACAAAGGCGAGGTGTATCACGTTCAGACCGAAGATAGCGGTCTGAAGAACCCGCACATCATCACCCTGCTTTACAAAGACGGGACGATCCTCGCCTCGAAGAAGACCTCGTATCAGGACATCATCAAGGTCGATAACCTCGAGCAGGTGGTCGAGGAGTTGATGAAGGAGCAGCACAAGGAGATGCTGCGCCGCCTCAAGGAGGGAGAGTTCGACGAACGGCTCGGCCTGAGCGAAAAAGCGCCTGCTGCTGCCGCCGCAGCTCCGGCTCCGACCCCGCCGGAAGCAAAACCGCAAGCGGCGGCACCGGCCGCAGCACCCCCCAAGGCCGCCACGGCTCCGCCCCAAACATCCTCTTCTCCGGCACCGGCGGCCAAAGCCCCCCCCGGCGGAGTCAGCCTCGACGACATTATCCTCTCTTACATGGTTGGTGAGGATCCTCCCAACACATGATAGTTCGCCCGTACCCGCACTCAACGCCGTCCGTAACACTACGGAACGGCTTTTTCCACTTTTGAGCCCTTGCCAAAAAGGAAAAATCAACCCCATGTTCAACGAAGCGACCCGTTCCGAACTCGAAATCACCGCCCGCCAGCTGCGGGTGGAGATCCTCAAGATGCTCAACCTTGCCCGCTCGGGGCACACCGGCGGTAGCCTCTCGGCCATCGACGTGTTGACGGTCCTCTTCTTCCACACCATGCGCCACGATCCGGGGCGCCCGGACTGGGAGGATCGCGACCGTTTCGTCCTCTCCAAAGGACACGCGGCGCCAGCCCTCTACGCCACCCTCGCCCAAGCCGGCTACTTCCCCCGGGAAGACCTCAAGACACTGCGGCGTCTCGGCAGCCATCTGCAGGGGCATCCCGACATGAACAAAACCCCCGGGATTGAGGTCTGCACAGGCTCTCTCGGACAGGGATTCTCGCAGGCGGTCGGTATCGCCCTTGCTAACCGGCTTGAGAAGCGTAACAGCCGCACCTATGTTCTTCTCGGCGACGGGGAGATGCAGGAGGGGCAGGTCTGGGAAGCGGCGATGGCCGCGGCCCACTATAACCTCGACAACCTCTGCGCCATCATCGACCACAACGGCCTACAGATCGACGGCGACGTTGCCAAGGTCATGAACGTGGCACCGCTCGGTCCCAAATTTCTCGCCTTTAACTGGCACGTGGTCGAGGTCGATGGACACGATATTTCTGCCATCGTTCAAGGGCTTGAAGATGCCGAGAAGACCAACGGCAAACCGACCCTGATCGTCGCCCGCACCGTCAAAGGGAAGGGGGTCCCCTTCTTTGAGCACAAAGCGAACTACCATGGCGTCCCCCCCAGTGACGACGAGCTTGAGAAGGCCCTCTCGTTGCTCGGCCACGCCTGAGGTGAGTCCTGCCACGGACCGGAATCGACCCATCTTCCCTTAACTTGTAAAGGATAAACTCCGTGAGTGATCAGATCGCAACTCGTGACGCCTATGGTAAGGCCCTGCTCGCCCTAGGACAGAGTAACTCCAAGGTCGTTGTCCTCGATGCCGACCTCTCCGGCTCCACCAAAACCGCACCGTTTGGCAAAGAGTTTCCCGAGCGCTTTTTCAATGCCGGAATCGCCGAGGCGAACATGGTCGGGATGGCGGCTGGGCTTGCCGCCGCCGGGATGATCCCTTTCGCCTCAACGTTTGCCGTCTTTGCCGCCGGTCGCGCTTTTGAGCAAATCCGCCAGTCGGTCGCCTACGCCCACCTCAATGTCAAGATCGTCGCCACTCACGGCGGTGTCACCGTCGGTGAGGATGGTGGTTCACACCAATCGATCGAAGATCTCGCCATCATGCGGACCCTCCCTAACATGACCGTTCTCTGCCCTGCCGACGGTCCCGAGACTGCCGCCGCCATCCGAGCCGCCGCCGACTATCAGGGGCCGGTCTTTATCCGCCTCGGTCGCGCCAAGGTCCCGGTGGTCTTCCCCGAG
>PKUF01000061.1 GCA_002869635.1 Desulfuromonas sp.
CCGAATTCACGGCGAGGCGCCCCTCGCGGCTGCTACTGGCGGCGTAAGGCCAGAGGGTGCCGTTCTGCGAGGTTGTCGGTTTAGGGCGCCGCACCTTCTGGGTGGCGTTGCCGAAAAGGTTGTTGTTCAGGGCGATCGCCACCGCCATGCCGCCAAGAAAACCGCCGATGTGGGCGCCGTGCGCCACGCCGCCACCGCTGCCGCCGCCGGAGAAGAGAAAGGGGAAGAGGTTATCGACGATCAGGTAGAAACCGAGGACCAGACGCGCCGGAATGAAGTAGGTGCCGATGATAAAGGGGAAGAGAAAGACAAAGGTCTTGACGTTGTTGCGCGAGAACCAGATGAAGTAGCAACCGAGCACGCCGCTGATCGCCCCCGAAGCCCCGACCAGCGGGGTCTGTGAGCCGGGAACAAAGAGAGCAAAGAAGAGGGTCGCGGCGATGCCGGTGCCGAGATAGGTGAGCAGGTAACCGATCCGCCCGAGGCGGTGCTCGACGTTGTCACCGAAGATGTAGAGAAAGAGCATGTTGCCGATCAGGTGCATCCAGCCGCCATGCAGGAACATGGCCGAGAAGAGTGACTGCAGTGACGGATCAGCAGGGCGAAAGCCGTGCTTGAAGACAAAGAGGTCATAGGCGCTCACCCCTTCGTAGATATCGCGAGCCGTCACCGTCCCGGTCACGCCGAGAGCGTGCAGGTAATCGATCAGCAGCGGATCGTTCAGATTCACAGGCTGCACGGTCAGCGGCAGCGTCACCAGCACAAAGACCGCGACGTTGGCAGCGATCAGCGCCAGATTGATGTAGGCGACCCCCTTGGGGTTGGGGTGATCTCCGATAGGGAGAAACATGCAGACCTCCTCGTGAACAGATCAGCGACGCGTACCGCATCGACGCCACGATTCTACACATCCCCACCCCGCCCTGACAATGGGCGCTTGTTTTTTCGTCATGGTGCGATAAAGGTGACATAGAGAAGAAAGGAGGCGCCCATGTTCACCGTCACCCGTTTTGGCCCGGATCGGCTCGATATCGAGATGAGCGGCAAGCTTGATATTGAGGGGATGAAGACCGCGCTCGATGAACTGCTACGCAACGCCGAAGGGATCGAACACGGCAAGATGCTTTACGACGTCATCGACTACCACCTGCCAACCCTGCCGGCCATTGTCCTTGAACTCTCACGCGTGCCTGAGATGATTGAGTTCATCCGCAAGTTCGATCGGGCAGCGGTGCTGGCTGACAAACCGTGGCTGAGAACGGTGAGTGAGGTCAAGGGACTGCTGATTCCCAAGCTTGAGATCAAGGCGTTTGATCGGGAGCAGAAGGAGGAGGCGGTGGCGTGGTTGGAGAGGGAGGATGTTTGACAAGCTAGAGAGATTTATGTAAAAAGAAGAAGCTCGTCATGGGGGGGGATGACATGCTTCAACTCAAGGAAATCATTAACAAAGGGCCAACTGCGTATGAAACGCGGTCGGCCCTTTGTTCGTTTATACGTTTCTAGCGGATGCAAACTGTCGACACCTCGCGTGTTGGTCATCTTGGTGAGAATATCAATACGGTGAAATTTTTAAGCATCGACGCCAACGGCAACACCATCAAGAAGACTGAGGGGACTGGCTCCGGCACGGTGCCTGTCCCCCTCGATCCGGAAACAGGGACAGGCACCGCCACGGCGGAGCCTGTTCCTACCCTTTACCACTACGATGCCCGCAACCGTCTGACCGAAGTCGAGCTTCCCGATGGTCGTATTGTCCGCTACGCCTACGACCCCTTCGGCCGCCGCGTCCGCAAAACGATCACGGGGACTGGCTCCCAAGGGGTGCCTGTCCCCCTTGTCACCCTCTACGACTACGCCGACGAAGGTTTTATCGGCGAATACGCCAGCGACGGCACCACTCAGAAGACCTACGGCTGGAAACCGGACGGTCTGTGGGGGACCGACCCGCTCTACATGAGGGACGGCGGTAACATCTACTACTACCACAACGACCATCTCGGCACGCCGCAGCTGCTGACCGACAAGGACAAGAACATTGTCTGGAGCATGGTGGCGCAGGCGTTTGGGGAGACCTATGTTGCTGGTGGTGCGATGGTAGAGAACAACCTGCGCTTTCCGGGGCAGTATTTTGATGCTGAGACCGGGCTGCATTATAACTTCCAGCGGTATTATGATCCCACTTCAGGGCGGTATACTCAGGTTGATCCGATTGGCTTTGCTGGGGGGGATGTTAATCTTTATCGGTATGTGGGGAATGGGGTTTTGGTTTGGATAGACCCTTGGGGGCTGTGGAGAGTTTCTGGATCAGTATCTTCAATTGGAATTGATATAAATAAGTCGATTTTTAATTCAGAGAAGGAAGGTGTTTTTGAGAATGAGAATTTCGAAATTACGGCATCTACAACTGTTTTTGGTGTAGGGCTTAATTTAGAAGTTAATGCAAATAACGAAATGTGCAAATATTTTTTTGATGATAGCGATTCTTCAATAAGCGTTGGAATTCCATATATACCTATAGCATCCGATTATTTAGGTCTTGGATATAGCCCTGGAAAGGATACTGTAAGTATTAACTTTGGATCTGGTATAGGGCTACCTATTTCATACTCATCAAGTATAGAAAATACAACAAAGTCAATAGCCTTAGGTCTTGAGGTTGTTACAGTAAAAATCGCTGAAAAACTTGAGTCGGGAACTAGATATGTTGTAGATAAGTTAGGAATTTCAAAGTGAAGATATATAATATTTTGAAATATATTTCATTTTTCTGTTTACTTTTATCAGTGGCAACATTCACTGGAATTTCAATAAAAAAATCAATAGGCAGAAAAAAATTCCAAACCTTGGAAGAACTTAGTAAGAATGAGATAAAGATTGCAATTTTTTCAATAATAATGTTTTTCATAAGTATTGCATTGATTGTGATTGCATTATTGTTTTTTTAGAAAACCAAAAGGGGTCAGCCCTTGACGGACTGTTGCTCAAAGCCTAGTTTGCAGTCGAAAGTTCGCTATTCAAGGCTGAGCTGCCAGACGGGCATCAGTTAAATGATCGTCGAGCTGTTGGACAGATCNTGTTTCAACGCGGATTCATGGCTGACCAGAATTTGAATGTTTTGAATGCTGCAAATCATCAGTTCCTGAATCTCCATGCGCCACAATCCGCGCCAACGCGCACGGTCGAACCCATAACGCGTTGCTCGGGCAAAGGAACGCTCCATGAGATGTTGTCGGGTTTTAATATCCTTTTTTGCTTTTGGAGAACCATAAAGGGGTCAGGGCTACACATTGACAAAACAAAGAAGACGTAAGATCGGGCTGCAACTCTGAAAGGAGCCTTAGGGGGACTGGCTCCCAAGGGGTGCCTGTCCCCCTTGTCACCCTCTACGTCTA
>PKUF01000125.1 GCA_002869635.1 Desulfuromonas sp.
AAGGCGGTGTCTCCGTCATGGCAGGCGCCGCAGGATTCTCCTTCACCCATGGCGTCCATGGTGATTTTTGGGTTTTGTCCCGCTGCCGGTTTATAGATGTCGGGGTGGCATTCGCCGCAACCGAACATGCTGGTGTGAACATCATGGCTGAAGAGGGTCGGGCCGGTCGCTTCAACATCAATGGCAACGTCACGGGTCGGGTGACAGCTGCTGCAATCGTCATTGACCGAGAAGGCTTTGTTGCCGTTATGACAGGCACCGCACGATTTGCCATTTTCCATCTGGGTCATGGTGAAAACAGGGTTTTTTTCGGCCACGATATTGAAGACCCTGTTGTGGCAGGTCGGACAGTTCTTTCCCACCGCGTCGATATGATCGTAGTGACTGAACTCAACAGTCCCGGTCGCATCGACCGGCATCATCACCTTATCCTCAATCCAACGGGCATAAAGGGGGGCTGGGAGGGTGGTGACGAGCAAGATAAGCAGAACAAGACGCAGTATCATGCGGACCTCCTAAAGAAATAAAAAACAAAGCCGCATTATACAGGGATTTACAAATGAGGCCAATACCTTTTCGGACGGTTGGTTTGTGGCGCGACTTTCGGGGGGGAGATATCTGTGCTAACCTCGCATACAAACGATGGCAAAATCATTCATCCGCAAGGAGCAGGCGTGCGTAAAGGGACGGTTGAACAATTTTTCGCAATCACCCCGCCAGGGCTGGAGACGGTATGTGCCGAGGAGCTCAGGGCCCTTGATCTGCCGGGTATTAAGACCCAACACGGCGGAGTTGAGTTTGCGGGGGGCTTGCGGGAACTCTATCTCGCGCATCTTTGGATTCGCAGCGCCAGCCGGATCGTGGTTCGCCTCGGATCCTTTCGCTGTCGTGATTTCCCCGACCTTTTTCGCCTCTGTGTGCGTTTGCCTTGGGGCCGGTTTGTTAAGCCGGATCAGCCACTTCGGGTGCGCGCCAGCAGCCGAGCGTCCCGGTTGCAGCATACCGGGAGGCTGGCTGAGACGGTCGAGGCGGCGATCAAGAGGGCGTTGGGGGGACAGGGAGGCGGTCTTTCTTCCGACGAGCAGGCCCTGATTCTGATTCGGCTAGAAGATGATCACTGCACTCTCTCGATTGACGCCAGTGGCCCTTTATTGCACCGGCGAGGTTATCGCGAGGAAGGGGGCGTGGCTCCGTTGCGGGAAAATCTTGCGGCCGGGATACTTCTTCATCTTGGCTGGTGTGGCAACGAAGGTCTCTTTGATCCGCTCTGTGGTTCGGGGACTTTTGCCCTTGAAGCGGCTCTTTTGGCCGCTCGGATTCCGTCGGGAGCAAGGCGTAACTTCGCATTTATGGCTTGGCCCGGTTATCGTCATGGCCTCTGGACTCAGCTCTGCCGCGAGGCAGGGAAAAAACGCCAGACGACTCTCCCCCTTGTGGTCGGTTCCGATATTGCTGCCGAGGCGATTACGGCGGCGAGGCGCAATGCTGTTCGGGCTGAGGTGGACGAGATGCTGGAGTTGGATGTTGCCGCCTTGGCCGAGACACCCTCACGGGCCGGGCCGGGATTGTTGATCTGTAATCCCCCCTATGGCGAGCGGATCGGCAAGGCTCAGGGCCTTCTCTCCCTCTATCGTCAGCTCGGCGGGCTCTGTCGCGAAAAGTACGATACGTGGCGTTGGGCCGTCTTGACTCCGGATGATGATTTGATACATGCCACCGGATTGCCGCTGCGGCGCACTCTTGATCTTAGCAATGGCGGGATCCGGGTCGGCCTTTACGTCGGGCAGGGTGAAAAATATCTGTGATAGGGGTTGATTCCGGCCCGACGATAGGGTAAAGTCCTCTCCTTCGTCCGGGTAAGATCAGACGAAGAGTTGACCGGGAAAGTGAGGTGAGTCGTTCGTGGAAATTCAAGTTGTTGACAACAATGTCGAGAAGGCGATCCGCGTCCTCAAGCGTAAGCTGCAGCAGGAGGGGCTTTTCCGTGAGATGAAACAGCGCAAGTTTTACGAAAAGCCGAGTGTCAAGCGCAAGCGCAAAGAGAAGGAAGCACAGCGTCGTCTGCGCAAGAAGATGCGTCTGATGCGCAACGACTAAGCGCCAGCCATCTGTGACGTTGATCATCAAAAAGGGCCGCTCCCGAAGGAGCGGCCCTTTTTTTGTCTGTCTTGAGATGTGGCTCAGGCCGGAAGAAGCGGTAGCTCAATGCCGGCCAGGTTTTGCACCATGCGCATGACCTGGCAGCTGTAACCGAACTCGTTGTCATACCAGACGTAGAGGACGCAACGGTTGCCATCGACGATGGTTGCGAGCGAATCGACCACTCCGGCATAACGGGAGCCAACGAAGTCGCTGGAGACAACCTCGGGCGAGTTGGTGTAGTCGATCTGGTTCTGCAGTGGCGAGTCGAGGGAGGTGTCGCGCAGATAGGTGTTGAGCTCTTGAACCGTTGTCGCTTTGTTGAGGGTGAAATTAAGGATCGCCAGTGAAACGTTCGGGGTCGGCACGCGGATGGCATTGCCGGTCAGTTTGCCCGCGAGCTCCGGCAGTGCCTTGGCAACGGCTTTGGCAGCACCGGTCTCGGTGATGACCATATTCAGCGGTGCGCCGCGGCCCCGCCGGGGTTTGTCGTGGTAGTTGTCGATCAGGTTCTGGTCGTTGGTGTAGGAGTGGCATGTTTCGACGTGGCCGTTGACAATGCCAAAGCCGTCGTTGACCGCCTTGAGGACGGGGACGATGGCGTTGGTGGTGCAACTGGCGGCGGAGAAAACCTGCTCGTCGTCTGTGATCAAGGCGTTATTGACGCCATAGACGACGTTGGGGATATCCCCCTTGCCCGGCGCAGTGAGAAGAACCTTGCTGATTCCGCCGCCCTGCAGGTGACGAGAGAGACCGTCGCGGTCACGCCACTTGCCGGTGTTGTCGATCAGGATGGCATTGTCGATTCCGTACTGACGGTAGTCGACCTTTTCCGGGGCGTCAGAATAGATGATGCGGATCATATTCCCGTTGACGACAAGAGCGTTCTCCTCCTTGTCAATGG
>PKUF01000054.1 GCA_002869635.1 Desulfuromonas sp.
GAAGGCTCTCCGGCTTCCTGTTTCATGCGGCTGACGATTCCGTCGACCAGCCCGACATAGCCGTAGAAGATCCCCGACTGCATGCTGCTGATCGTATTGCGAGCGATAATCTGGGATGGACGAGAGAACTCGACCCGTGGCAGCTTACTTGCCCGTTGAAAAAGAGCCTCGGCTGAAATCCCGATGCCCGGAGAGATTGCTCCCCCGAGATACTCACCTTTAGCGGAAATATAGTCAAACGTGGTGGCCGTCCCGAAATCGACCACGATCAGGCTGTGGCGAAAGCGCTCATAAGCCGCTACGGCATTGACAATTCGATCCGCCCCAACCTCCTTGGGGTTGTCGTAAAGGATCGGCATTCCAGTACGGATCCCCGGTCCCACCACATAGGGGCAACATGCCAGATATTCGCGACAAAGTCCCTCCAGGGTCTGGAGCATCGGCGGCACAACACAGGAGACGATGACATCCTTGATATCGTGGAAATGATACTCCGAGAGACGGAAGAGCTCATGGACAACCATGGCATACTCATCAACCGTCCGCGCCTTATCGGTGGTGATGCGCCAGCTGCGCAGGAGCTCGTCCTCTTGATACATCCCAAGGACGATATTGGAATTGCCGACATCAATGACCAGCAGCATCGACCGATCTCCCCAAAATTACGGATACCGTCCCACGACAGGGCGAACATCTCCGGCGAGGACTCTCTCACTACAGCCATTATCACGCCGCACCAGCAGAGCCCCATCCTCGGCGAGTCCCAAGACCGTCCCTTGAAAGGTTTCATCCGAGGCAACCTCGATCCGTTCACCGACCAGATCAAACCACGACTCCCAGGCTGAGACAATGGGGGCCGCTCCTTCATGCTGATAGAGCCCGTAGAGCGCATCAAGATGACGCAACAACGCCACCAGCAGGGCCTGCCGCGGAAAACTCCTTCCAGCGGCCAACGCCAGTGAGGTCGCCGGATAACGCAGATCCTCAGGGAATTGCTCCTGCGTCATATTGACGTTAAGACCAATACCGAGGATCACGTGATGCACTCCTTCGGTCTCGGCACTCATCTCATTGAGCAGACCAGCCACCTTCTTGCCCGCAATCAGTATATCGTTGGGCCATTTGACCTTCGGCTCGAGACCGGTCACCTCTTTGACCGCTCGCGCCACCGCTACCGAGGAAAGAAAGGTGAGCTGCGGAGCATCTCGGGGCGGAATGGAAGGACGCAGCACCATCGACACATAAAGGTTAACTCCCGGTGGGCTCGTCCAGTGGCGACCAAGTCGTCCCTTTCCGGCACTTTGCTGCTCAGCGAGCACCACCGTCCCTTCACGCCCCCCCTTTTCTGCCAATTCAGCCGCATAAGCATTCGTCGAAGGGATATTTTCGACAAAACAGGGATCCCAGTCGAGGCGACAGTCCGCCAACGCCTGTTTAAGCGTCACTCGATCGATATGATCCGGCGAAGAGGTGAGACAATACCCCCGAGAAGGTACCGCTTCAATCACATACCCGACCTGCCGTAACTGCTCGATCTGCTTCCAGACCGCAGCACGACTGACACCGAGAGCACGACAGAGCTCTCCCCCCGAAACATAGCCACGATCACTTTGCTGCAGCAGATGGAGAATCTCACTGCGGGTCTCACTTCCCGCCATCACATACTCCCCCTGAAAAGATCGAGACCTGGCACAAGACGCCTACTGAAAGAGCATCGAGATGTCAGCGGCCTTCACTGAATGAGTCAAGGCGCCGATAGAGATCAAATTGACACCGGTTTCGGCAATCGCCGTAACCGTCTCAAGATTCACCCCTCCCGAAGCTTCGGTCAAAGCCTTACCCGCGACAACCTCCACCGCCCGGCACATGGTCTCAAGATCCATATTGTCGAGCATGATGATATCGGCCCCGGCCGCCATGGCTTCACGCACTTCGTCAAGGTTGCGGGTCTCAATCTCAATTTTGAGGGTGTGAGGGATTTGCGTACGGGCCCGCTGAATCGCCGCGCTGATGCCGCCAGCGGCTGCCACATGATTCTCTTTGATCAGAACGCCATCGTAGAGGGAGTGTCGATGATTGCTTCCTCCTCCCATACGCACTGAATATTTGTCGAGCAGACGCAAACCCGGGATGGTCTTACGGGTATCAACGATCATCGCCTGTGTCCCCGACACCGCCGCAACAAAACGGGAGGTCAGAGTCGCGATTCCGCTCATCCTCTGGAGAAAGTTGAGCGCCACACGTTCACCCTGCAACAGAGTGGAGGCCTCTCCTTTGATCCAGGCGATAACCTCTCCGCGTTTGATCCGATCACCATCACTGCGTAGCCCCTCGAAAGAGAGAGAAGGATCGAGCATCAAAAACGTACGCCGGGCCACGTCAAGCCCGGCGAGGATGAAATCTTCTTTGGCGACCAGCTCTGCCCGAGCCATCGTGCCGACCGGAATGGTCGCCATGGTGGTGACATCTCCCGAGCCGATATCCTCTGTCAGTGCGGTGCGAATGATCCGCTCCATTTCAAACATGCTGCACTCCTCTAACATATTGAAAACGCTTTCTTATACCACACCCTAAAAGAGCGCCGCAACCGAAAAGCCCGAGCGGTGCTTGTTTTTGATTTCGCTTTACTTTTACCCTTGGTGTGTTACAAAGAAATGCCATTTTTCAGTCCCCTTTCTAAGAGACCTTTTCCTCAGCCGCAAACAGGGACACAGTTTGGTCTCGGTAGCGTCCATTCAACCTCTTGCCCCGCTTGTGATCAGGAGAGAACCGTGCTTCGCCCCCTTGCATCCACCTGCTTGTCCATCCTCCTTTTTATTTCCCTCAGCGCCTGTGTCAGCAGCCAGAAACTTGTTGACGCCCTTGACGAAAGAGATCTCTATGCCGACACCGTCGCTGCCCTTGAACAACAGTATGAGAAGTTGCTGGCCCAAAGGGATCGGATCATCGGTGAACGCGACGGATTAAGTCGTGATCTGACCATCGCACAACAACGCATCAGCCAACTGCAGGAAGACCTTCTGCGAGCCGGAGCCGACCTCGATCGTCTTGAAAAAGTCCTCTCAGCACGCAGCGAAGAGGCAGGTAAAGCGATGAGCGAGATGCGACAGCATATTGACATTTTAAAGGAAGAAAACCGCCAGCTCAGCCAACAGATTGATCAGGAGCGGATCGCCCGCGAAGTACGTTTTGCTCAGATGAAAAGTACCTACGATCAGCTCGTGGGAAAGATGGAGGAGGAGATCGCCCGCGGCGAGATCACCATTTCGGACCTTCAGGGAAAACTGACCGTTAACATGGTCGAGAAGATTCTTTTTGATTCGGGCTCCGCCGAAATCAAATCGTCAGGGTTGAGCGTTCTCAAGCGAGTCGGGGATATCTTACGGGATGTCACCGACAAAGAGATTCGGGTTGAAGGGCACACCGACAATGTCCCGATCAGTAGCCGCCTGCAGGAGAAATTCCCCAGCAACTGGGAGCTCTCCACCGCCCGGGCCACCAATGTCGTTCATTTTCTTGAGGAGAGCGTCGGCATCTCCGGCGAACTCCTCTTCGCCTGTGGCTTTGGTGAATACCGCCCTGTCGCCGACAACGATAGTGCCTCGGGTCGCGCTCAGAATCGCCGCATCATGATCGTTCTCGTTCCGCGAGAGGATCTTCCCCCCGCCCCTTAATCGCGGGACTGGCAGAGCAGACCCTCGCGCAACTTCTCTGCCTTGGTGAAATCCCCCCTCACTCCATGGGTGCAGATTAACCATGAGGTAAGCGCACCACACTGCCGGTAATGACACACATCACCGCGATCTGGTAGCGCTCCGCCACCGCCGGTTCAACCCAAAGAGAATCTGGCCAGTCATCATTCCAGGCAAAAAACAACCCCCATTGCAGCCATGGCGTTGATCGATGGAATCAGCGCCGCCTGAAAATCGCTCGCGACAATTTCGTGTGACGCCTGTCGAGACGTCGCACCAAGACAGAGAGCGGCCTTGACCTCTCCCCGTTTATCTCGCATCTGTGACGCCATAAGCAGCTCCTTCTCCTGCCTAATCCGGCTAAAGCGGGCGAGCGCCACAGCGATCAGGATCAGTCCGTAGACCTTGATCAGGTCGGCACTATCAAGGGCAATGATTTCCGGGCTGCTCATACGTCATCATCACCGCGTGGAACTTCTGATAAAAATTCCTGCAACGCTGCGGATTGAGGCGACTTAAGTAGAACCGCCAATTCGCCTGTTTCAAGAAGCTCCCCTCCCTGCAAAAAGAGCGCATCATCAGCCATTCGAGCCAGAAGGCGCTGGTCGGTTCGTCAAGAAGAAGAACATCTGGAGAGCGCCCGTGCGAGGCCAACCCGCTGTTGCTG
This sequence comes from Desulfuromonas sp., assembly GCA_002869635.1. Lineage (GTDB taxonomy): Bacteria > Desulfobacterota > Desulfuromonadia > Desulfuromonadales > BM515 > BM515. The sequence continues at coordinate 4,360 of PKUF01000054.1, forward strand.
GCCGATGGAGAGGGTGGCGGCCTCCCGTTCAAGCAATCGCTGAGGGAGCTGGGCGAGGCTGAGGGCCTCTTGCAGGAGAGAAGAGTCGAGCGCAAGAGGAGGAGATTTCTGAAAAGAAAAGGGGCGTTGTAGATTGTCGAGGACGGCACCTGGAAACATCACCGACTTTTGTGGAACTATCACAACCTGACGACGCAACGCCACCGGCGTCAAACCGATTTAAATCACGGCCAGCAAGGAGAATCTGTCCCTCGCTCGGATCGCTAAGACGGTTACACAGACGTAAAAGGGTGCTTTTGCCGCCAGAAGAGCCAAAAAGTGCAGTGATGCGACTTTGTTACACCGTGGCCGACACCTTACGCAACAGGATCTCAACCGTTGGCGCCCTCTTACTCACCCGATCAAGGACGATCTCCATCACTCTGACCACCGGCAGGACTACGCAAACGCGCCATCACCAACTTCATATCCTCCCAGACTTCGCGTTTCCCCAAAGGGTTGCGTAGCAGATAGGCGGGGTGAAAAGTCGGCATCAGGTCGACCCCCTCGCAGCGACGCCACTGCCCCCGCAGCCGACCGACCGGAGCTGCAGTTTCCAAGAGGATTTGGGACGAAAAACGCCCCAAAGAGATAATAACATCAGGCCGGATCGCCGCCAGTTGCCGCCTCAAAAACGGTTGACAGGCTGCGATTTCTTCCGACTTAGGGTCTCGATTGGAAGGGGGACGACATTTCTGGACATTGCAAATATAGACATCATCGCGCATAAGCCCCATCGCCGCGAGGATCTTATCAAGCAGACGTCCCGCTTCGCCAACGAACGGTTCTCCTCGCTCATCCTCCTCCCGTCCGGGAGCTTCACCGACCAGTACCAGCCGCGCCTTGGGATTACCGACACCAAAAACAATTTGTTGACGCCCTTTGGAAAGAGCACAGCGACTGCATTCACCAAGGTCCTGACGAATCTCCTCAAGCGTCTCCTGACGACAAGGGGTCGCCCCCCCCTGATCAACACCGATCACCTTTGGCGGACACGGGGGAAGGTCGTCGGGTATTTCAGCCAGATGTAAACTCTCGATACCGAGTTGCTGAAGTTCCTGCAAGAGACCGCGGCTCTGGGCAACCGCCTCCGACCACAGGCGCCTTATTTCGTTTTGCGGATCCATCTCGTTATGTATCATCCGGTGGGGGGGAATATTTCTTCTTGATTTCACCGGCACCAAGCAATTCGCTTCGTGCTAGACTGGATGCATGCTCAATACTATGTTTTTTCTTATCCTGCTGCTTCTTTTTCCCGTGGATGCCTTTGCTTGGGGGATCGGGGTTCATCTTGAGATCGGCTCCCACATGTTGTCACAGCTCGCTCTCTTTCCAGCCGAAGTCGCCCGCGTTCTGGCAGCGGCACCGTACGATTTTCTCTACGGCTGTATCAGTGCCGACATTACCTTGGGGAAAAAATACACCCACCACCTCAAACACTGCCATCGCTGGCGGATGGGGAAGAAGATTCTCGACAAAGCGCAAGGAGAACAACAACTCGCTTGTGCCTACGGCTATCTCTGCCATCTCGCTGCCGATACCATCGCCCACAACTACTTCGTTCCCTTTAAGATGGTGCGGACATTCAACACCGTCCTGCTCAATCATGCCTACTGGGAACTACGGATCGAAGCTCACGTCGATGAGCAGATCTGGCCACTGGCACGGGAGGTCGCGCGGCGCAACTATCGGGAGAATGATGATTTGATGCGGAGCGTCCTCTCCAACACACTCTTCTCTTTCGGCACCAACAAGCGGATCTTCAACTCACTTTTGCTGCTGAACCGACTACAGCAATGGCAAAAGACGATCCGTTCCCTCGACACCACCTCCAAATGGAAAATCAGTGACGAAGACCGTAAAGAGTATCTGCTTCTGGCCCGCGAAGCAGCCTTAAGTATTTTGAAAAACTTCGAAAAAAGCCCAAGTCGTAAAGCCGATCCAGCCGGAGAGAGAGCCCTCAGCGTCGCCAGTGCCCTGCGCAGCAACCTCAAATCACTCTGGCTAGATGGCAAGCTGCCCGAGCGCGAGGTTCAAGAGCTTCTCCTCCAGTTCAAACCCCGCTTCCGTGACGCCATCAACCAGCCGCGCCAGCTCCTCGATCTCCTCTCACTCGACTGAACCGCGGCGCGTACAAAGAAGAGAGGCGATACGGTCTAGCAGAATCGTTGCAACCTCGCTCTTGGCAAGCAGGGGCAATGCTTCAACGTCACCATCCGGGGTAAGAAGGCGCACAATATTGGTGTCGACGTCAAAACCGGCCCCCGGCTGAGCGATATCATTGGCGACAATCAAATCGAGATTTTTAGCGGTCAACTTTTTGCGGGCATTCGCCAGAAGGTCGTCGGTCTCGGCGGCAAACCCGACAAGCAACCGGTTCCCTTTTTTCGCCCCAAGCTGGGCTAGGATATCGGGATTCTTCACCAGTTCTAGCATCAGAGACTCCCCCTCCCCCTTTTTGATCTTTCCTTCCGCCACTTCCCTTGGACGATAATCAGCAACTGCTGCGGCCTTGATGAGAACCGTTGTCGGTTCCCATAAACGCTCAACCGTTGCCAACATCTCCTGGGCCCTTTTGACCGGATAATACTCAACCCCTGAAGGAGGCTCCAAAGCGACCGGCCCACTGACCAGAAAGACTCTGGCACCGCGCTGCTGCGCTGCCTTGGCGATGGCATACCCCATCTTACCCGACGAATTGTTACTCATATAGCGAACAGGGTCGAGCGGCTCACAGGTCGGTCCAGCTGTCACCAGTATGACCTCACCCGCAAGGTCTTTGGGCACGAGCAGCGCCTCGCTTGCCGCAAAGATCGCGGACGGGTCAGGGAGCTTCCCCTTTCCCTCCCAGCCACAGGCAAGATAACCGGTCGCCGGTTCCATGATTTGATAACCATGCCGCCGCAACCGCTCTTCGTTCTCTCGGTAGATGCTGTTCTCCCACATATTGACGTTCATCGCCGGGACCACAAGCACAGGCGCTTTGGTCGCCATAACGGTGGTGGTAAGAAGATCGTCAGCGATACCACAGGCGAGTTTACCGATAACATTGGCCGTCGCCGGAGCAAGAACAAAAAGGTCAGCCCGGTCGGCCAATGAGATATGCCCGATCTCTTTTTCCTGATAGAGGTTGAACAGATCTGTATGGACCGGGTTGCCTGAGAGAGTCTGAAAGGTCAGCGGCGTGACGAACTCCTGGGCGTGACGGGTCATGACAACAAAAACCTCGGCACCGGCTTTGATATAAAGGCGTAACAGCTCCACCGCCTTGTAAGCCGCGATCCCTCCGCAGACCCCGAGAACGATTTTCTTCCCCTTGAGCATCTGCTCCTCCCTAAGCGCCGTCACCGACAAAAGGATTGATCCGCTTCTCCCGGCCAATGGTGGTATCGGGGCCATGACCGGGATGAACCACCGTCTCGGCAGGCAACACCATCAACCGTCGCCGAATCCCCTGAATCAGGGTGCGATGATCCCCACCGGGGAGATCGGTCCGGCCAATGGAGCCAGCAAAGAGTGTGTCCCCGGCAAAGAGGTGACCATCACCGTAAAGACAGATCCCGCCTGGGGTATGTCCTGGCGTATGCATCACCTCAAAAGTGAGGCCACCGACGCTCACGGTATCACCATCGGCCAACAGGCGAGTCGGGTCCGGGGAGGCGACCGTCTGCAGACCGTAGCGGGCGGCATGCTCACCGGCGCGAGAGAGGAGCTCTTGATCCGCTTCATGCAGGGCAAGATCGGCACCGGTCTTCTCAACAAGGAAACGGTTCGCCCCGATATGATCGAAATGCCCGTGCGTATTGACGATCAGCTTCAGGGTCAGGTTGTGCCTCTCAAGTGCCTTGAGAATTATCTCCCCATCCTCGCCAGGATCGACAACAATCGCCTCGCCCCCTGCAGCGGCGGCGATCACAAAAGCGTTCACCTGCAGTGGCCCTACGGCCAGATCTTCGATCAGCATAAAACTATTCCTTATCATCATCGGCTGCAGCGAAGAGGTCGAGACTCTTCTGCTGCAACTGTTCGCCTAGGGTGTTACTGAACCCTTTCTTGGCCTTGCCTTCGCTCTTTTTGACCGGCGCGACAGAAGCTGCAGCTGTCACNCACGGGCACCGAGGCTGCAGGAGCCGATGCCTCGGGCGTCTTCTTCATCTCGCCCCCCTTGAAAAAGTAGCGGTCATAGAGACGATGATAACTGGTCCAGGCGTTGCCGCTATCAGCCTCTTTTTCCATATGATTTCGCACTCCGTTGATCTTTGAATCAAGATCATCGAGGTAATTGAGAATCACCGCCTCCATCGTCTTGGGACGCTTAGGAGAGCCATATTCATACTGACCGTGGTGCGACAGCAGAAGGTGCTTGAGATGCACCGCCAACTCTCGGGGGAAGTCGGGAATTTGTCGCAAACGCTCCTCAATCATCTCAACTCCGATCATGATATGACCCAGAAGTTTCCCTTCGTCGGTGTAGTCGAAACTGCGTAAGTAGGAGAGTTCATCAACCTTGCCGACATCGTGCAACAGCGCTCCGCAGATCAGCAGATCGCGCTGAAGATTGGGATAGCGGGCACAGATATCATCGACCAGAGCCGCCACTGCCAACGAATGTTCAAGCAGCCCTCCAAGATAAACATGATGCATCCCCTTGGCCGCCGGAGCGGTGGCAAATTTCTGCAAAAAAGGAAGATCAGTAAAAAACGCCTGCATCAAACGGCTTAGATGCGGGTCCTGCAAAGAAGAGATCCTCTCAAGAAGCTCCTCCTTCATGCTCTCTAAAGGTCGGGGGGAGACGGGAAGAAAGTCGGCAAGATCGATCTCGCCCACATCGACTTTTTTCAGATCCTGCACCACTAGCTGCATCTTCCCAAGATAGACGCTCGCTTTGCCTTTGACCCGGATAAAATCATCCTTATTAAAGAGGGTTGACAGGGTATCGACTCGGTCCCAGACCCTCCCCTCGACTTCACCGCTACGATCCATAAGTTTCAGAGTCAAATACGGCTTGCCGTTTTTGGCCATTGCCGTAATCTTCTCCCGAACCAGAAAGAGGGAATCAATCCCATCACGCTCGCGTATTTCGCTGACAAAAACTTTACTCAACATCGACTCCTGTCGTTTATTTGACTCACTATCTTTTCCGCCATTTTCAAGCCATCGAGGGCAGCACTCATAATCCCTCCGGCATAGCCGGCCCCCTCCCCCATGGGGTAAAGTCCCGGATGCGAAATCGACTCGCCGTCATCGCCACGCAGGATACGCAGTGGCGCTGAGGTGCGTGATTCGATCCCGATAAGGGTTGCCTCAGCCGTGACAAAACCCCGCATCCGTCGCTCAAATTGAGGCAGTGCCCGCCGCAATCCCTCACCAACAAAGGGAGGGAGGGTTTGGGCGAGATCGGCCTCACATACCTGAGGACGACAGGTGGAACGAATCCCCCCCTCGCCCCGGCCAAGGAAAGAGAGAAGGTTCTCAGCCGGCGGACGATAACTTCTGCCGCCAGCCACAAAGGCGGTTCTCTCCCAATGCTGCTGAAAACGAACCCCCGCTAAGGAATCATCTCCCTCAAGATCTTCAGGACGTACAGCGACCACCAAGGCACTGTTGGAAAACTCTCCATCACGGCGGTAGGCACTCATCCCATTGACCACCACGCCCCCCTCTTCTGACGAAGACTGAACCACAACCCCACCAGGGCACATGCAGAAAGAGTAAACCCCCCGCCCACTTTCAGGGTCGTTCCAAGCCAAGGAATAATCAGCTGTGGGGAGGTGTGGGTGCCGGAGATGGCCATACTGGATACGGTTGATCAGGGTCGCAGGATGCTCGACTCGCACCCCATAGCAAAGGGTTTGCGCTCCATGGCAACACCGGATGCGGCAAGCATTGCGTAACTGGCTCGAGCACTATGCCCAGGCGCAAAGAGAAGGTAGTCAGCACAAAGCTCTTCCCCGTTGGGCAAACGAACACCAACGACTCTCTTTTGTCGCAGCATCAGTTCGCTACAGCGGGAGCGGAAACGGATCACGACTCCAAGACGCTCGAGTTCCTGACGAAAGCGGAGCAGAACCTGACGCAAAAGATCTGTGCCGATATGGGGACGGGCTTCGATGAGAATTTCGTGTGGCGCCCCAAAATCGACCAAGGTTTGGAGGATCAAACGGCTCCAGGGATGATTGACACGGGTGGTCAGTTTTCCATCCGAGAAGGTCCCCGCCCCCCCTTCGCCAAATTGGACATTGCTGTGGCCCAAGAGTGTTCCACCATTCCAAAAGCTCAGGACATCCTTCACCCGTTTTTCGAGCGGCTCCCCCTGTTCAAGCAGAATCACGTGCAGACCGCAGCGAGCCAGATGCAAAGCGGCAAAGAGTCCGGCCGGCCCCATTCCCACGACTGTTGCGGTTTTTGAACGCCGAGCAGTCAGAGGTTGCGGCACAACAATCGGCTTAACCTCTTCAAGTTTGCCTTTGCAATTGCCATGACGACGCAAAAAATCATCATCAGTGAGTGAAAATTCGACGGTATAGACCCGACGGATTTGACTTTTGCGGCGAGCATCGACAGCCCGCCGCACAACCTTAAAGTCGTGCAACCGTTCCTTTTCAAGACGTAACAGAGTCGCAACTCGAGAATGGAGAGAGGCCTCGACGTCATCAATGGAGAGAATGATATCACGCAGTCGAAGATTCAGCATAAATCAGGAGCACAGGCAAAGGACAAGAGAAAATCGGGGCATAAAAATTATCCATTGACGGGAAGGGTTACAATAAACTCCGTGCCTATCCCCTGATCACTCAATAACTCAATTTTCCCCCCATAGGTCTTGACGATACGCAGAACCACTGAAAGTCCGAAGCCGGTTCCCTTGCTCTTGGTTGTAAAAAAGGGGTCAAAAACTTTGTTTTGGTTTTCTATTGGGATACCGGGACCGTTATCAGAGATCACCAGTCGAAGGTGGTTTTCTTCCGTCATAATATTAAGGCGTAAAAGGCCACCTTGGGGCATCGCTTGAAGCGAATTGGTCAACAAGTTGGTAAAGATCTGCTCAATCTCACTGGCATCCGCATTGAGAAAAGGGAGATCATGGGCGATCTCTTTCTCAAGTGTAATTTTCTGGTTCTGGAGCCGCTCGGAAAACTGGTCGAGTATCGCCTCAGCAACCTCATCGATCTGGACCGCCTGCAATTCGTAACGTGGCCGCTTGCTCGCGGCAAGCAATTTTACAAGAATTGCGTCGACTCGTTCCACCTCTTTAAAAATCTTGTCAAAATAGCCTTGACGCTCAACCTCGGGCAGTTCAGAACTCTTGAGCAGTTGAACAAAAAGACCGATTGAGTTCAGAGGGTTGCGTATTTCGTGAGCCATCCCGGCCGAAAGATGTCCGAGCGTTGCCAACTTTTCTGACTGAAGAATTTCGGCATGAGCTGATTCAAGCTCGCGACTCTTCTCAGCAACTCGTCGCTCCAATTCTAGATTCCAGTTTTCAATCTCACGCAGAAGTTTTTCCCGTTCTAGGCGCAGCTCCTTATTGTGAAGTTCAATACGACGTATGCGCAGAACATTTTCAATCCGATCGACCAGATCCTGATTGTTAAAAGGTTTGAGAATGTAATCCGAAGCTCCGCCCCGCATCAATTCAACCGCAATCTCCTCACTCCCCTTGCCGGTGAACATGATGACATAGGTGTCGGGATATGTTTTGCGCATAAGTCTCAATGCCGTCATCCCGTCCATTTGCGGCATCATATAATCAAGCAGGACCAGCGCCGGTCTCTCCTTCGCGACAAGCTCAAGTCCCTCTTCGGCACTGGACGCGCAGAGAACCTCAAACCCACGCGTGCGCAGAATCATGCTGGTCAGCTCCAGAATGACCCTTTCGTAATCGACAACAAGTATTTTCTCTTTCATCGCCATACATGACACCGTTCGCCTGTTTTCGTCGGGAAAACGGCCCAAGCATACCGTCATGCCCTCTCTTTGACAAGGGGATTCAACCTATCGTCGATAGCTTTGGCCAAAAGAAAAAGGCAGCGAAAACGCTGCCTTTCCTGAGTGCCCCGTCAACCTTCCGTCAGTTTGGGATACGCACGGTAAGAACCGGAATCGGCGACTTGCGCACAACCTTTTCTGCGGTACTGCCAAAAAGGACGTGATCCAGTCCGGTTCGGCCATGAGTCCCAAGGACTATCACATCAGCCTCTTTAGCCTTTGCCGTCTTGATGATCTCATCATGGGGCAGACCGGGGGAGACGATCGTCTCACAGTCACCTACCCCCTCTAAATGCTCCTTGACAAAAGCCGCCATCATTCGTTCGGCACCTTCAGCAAACTCCTGCTCCAGTTTCTCAAAGGAGATATGAGGGACATAAAACCCTCGAAGATCGACCGGCTCACTGATCACATGGAGCACCAAAAGTTTTGCCTTTAAGGAGAGGGAAAGGGAAAGAGCCTTCTCAAAAGCGCTGATCGCCCCTTGGGAAAAATCGGTGGCAAAAAGGATGGTTCGAAACTCTTTCATCATGCCTCCTCTCTACGGCATCAATCAGCCAAAAGCGGTGCGGGAGTAAAGATACGCTGCATAGCTAATTTGAGCTCATCAAGACGGACCGGTTTATGAATATACTCCATCGCTCCAAAACGCATCGCATCAAGATAGGACTCAACCTCGCCATAAGCAGTGATCATGATCACCGAAATTCGAGGATAACTGCTGTTAAGTTCTCGCAAGAGCTCAAGGCCATCCATTCTCGGCATATTGATATCGCTTATCACCAGATGAACATCCTTGCTCGCAACAAAAGTGAGAGCCTCATCTCCGTCGGCCACACTATCAACCTGATACCCCTCTTGCAAAAGAAGTCGACTCAAAGACACCCGAGAGTTCTCTTCATCATCGACAACCAGAATATGTTTTGGCTGCTGACTCACACACCTACTCCTTCATCTTTTGCAGCAAGTCTAGCATCCACGACTCCACTGTCAAGAGGCAACAAAAAGCAACAAGGGAAATGATTACAGTAGGTTATAAAGAAATGAGAAAGAAGAGTTCAACGCCAGTTCTGCAGTAGGTAGAACAGAAGGCTTTTTAGGCGAGATTGATGAGTGCTGGCTGTTGCCAGAACATCTTGATGAGAGAGCGGCGACGGCTCACGACCGGCCGCAAGATTACTGATCAGTGACAGAGCAAGAGTCCGCATCTTCAAGGCTGCCGCCTGAATCGCCTCATGAACCGTTGACATGGAAACGACATCAGCGCCTAGTCGCTCTAAGGCGCGTATTTCCGCTGGGGTTTCATAACTGGGACCGGGAAGAGCGGCAAGGACTCCTCGGTGCAGAGGGATTCCTTTGTCGTCAGCAAAAAGCTGCAAACCGTCCCAAACCGAACTGTCATAGAGGGAAGTCAAATCGACAAAAGGGGGAGGATATTCCCCCCGCAGAGGGTTCTCCCCCGTGAGATTAATATGATCATTCACGACAAAAAGATCCCCCGGCGCCAGATCGCTGCGAATTCCTCCCACAGCATTGGTCTGAAGAAGAAACCGGCAACCGGCGGCGGCCGCAACCCGCACCGGATAAGCAACCTCCCGGGCACTCAATCCCTGATAGAGATGAAAACGACCGCAAAAAAGAAGAACCCTGCGCTCTCCCACACGACCAATCAGGAGTTCACCGGCATGGCCGTGAATCATCGGTAGAGCAGGAAAACCGGGCAGATCTTTGTAAGGAATCGTGACGGGGTCAACAAGGAGACCGCGAGCCGTTTCTGACCATCCGGAACCGAGAATCACCGCAATTTCGGCATCATTTCCGAAGGTGCACCGCAAAACCTCCGCACTCTTTTGCTCCAGATTCATCATCCCCGATCAAGAAGAGTTCGAACCTTTTGTTGCAACTGGTCCGGGGTAAATGATTTCGTGCTAAAGTCATCGGCACCAGAATTTTGCACACGGGCCGCATCCGCCTCAGAGCGAAAAACCCCGCTCATCGCCAAGATACGCAGATCCTTTAAGTGAAGATCTTGCCTAACGATCTGAATAAGTTCCTCCCCGCTCATTCCCGGCAGATTTAGATCAACAACCGCCAGAACGTATGGAGTGCCACGCAGCATCTCTAGGGCCTTTTCGGCCGAATCGACAGCCATAATTTCCATCCCGAGAGGACGCAAGACATCGCTGATCATCTCGCGGAAAAAAAGGGCGTCATCGACGATGAGAATACGGGGAGGATCAGAAGGGGTGGGGGAGAGGTCAACCCGAAAGAGATGACGGCATTTGGGACAACGAACAGAAACCGCCGAGCCTCCGCCTTTACTTGGATCAAGCTTGTATCGAGCCTGGCAAGACGGGCAGGTAATAATCATGGGGCTTTGGCACCCCCTAAATGCAGACGCCCTCCCTCATCAAGAGAGAGTTCTTCCCCTTCAAAACGGACCCGCACCTTTTCGGCCGCATCAACTTTCAGGAGCAGCGAAGAGCGAATTTTCCAACGTAGAAGAGCTCCATTCTGAAGATCGTAGGCACGACGAGGCCGACCGTCGATCTCAAGGGAGACATGACTGATTCCGTTCGACTCAAGCTCAAGAATCCCCCCTTTGGCTGGGATTACCACCACGGACGGAGACGTTAACACACCCTCTGGCGTTTCGCCCCCCGCATCAACCGTTGCGAGTCTCTCTGTCGATGCTGAACTCGTCATCGCGGAGGTATCATCAACTGCAGGGAGAGGAGTACCGGACACCGTAGGTTCAGTCTCGGCGGCGGATTGCGAAACGGTGACTTCGTTTTCGTAAGTCACGGGTACGGAGGTGTCGGAAGAGGTCAACCACCAGATCAGAAAAGAGAAACAGAGGAGAATCAGAAGTCCCGCTGTGATCAGCACAGGAGTTCCGGCCCCTCCCCTTCGCCGACGAGGGGCGGTCTGGAGAGGTTCGGCCTTTTGAAAGAGGGGAGAGTCGACCGGTTCAGAATTTTTTTGCGGCAGAAGAGCGAGGAGCTCCTCGACATCAAGTTTCAATTCTGTTGCGAAGATCCGCACAAAACCGGTAAGGTAAGTCGCCCCAGGGAGGGCCTCATAACGTCCCTGTTCAATCGCCTCAAGGTAAGCCTGTCGGATTCGGGTCCGCTGCGCAATCTCCTGCAGGCTCAGACCTCTCTCCTGCCGCCGTTTCTGAAGCCGCTCACCAAGACTTAAAGGGGTTTCTTCACTCTCCATCACCGACCTGCCTATGGTTGGTTACTTAATGATATCAACAAAATGGCGGGCATCTTCCGCCAGTTCACTTTCAGGAGCGAGGCGAATGACCTCGTTCAACGCGAGAAGCGCCTTCTCGTGCTGTTCCGCTTTCATATAGGCCAAAGCAAGTTTGTACTGTGCCAGAGGATAAGCTGTCACCAAAGAGATCGCTTGTTCAAAATTGGTAATTGCTTTGTCATTCCTATCAAGGGCGAAATAAGTTTCACCAAGACGCAGATAGGCCAGAGGATAACGAGCATTCTGAGCCAGAGCCTTGCGACTGAACTTGGCGGCCTGAAGATAATCCCCTTTATGGAAGTAGGCCGTTGCCATTCCAGTCAGGGCTACCTCGGGATTAGCAAAAAGGAGGTTATCCGCCGCCTGCTCAAAATAGAGCAGTGCGTCATCCCAGCGCTCCATCTCAAGATAGAGGGCTGCGAGGTTGTTGGCATAACGCGGATTCTCAGGATCGAGACGTAATGCCTTCAAGTCATGCTCTTCTGCCTTTTCAAGGGCATCCTTAAGCAGATAGGCCTGCCCGAGAGAGGACTGAATTTCACCATCACGGGAGTCGAACTCCTCAGCCATGAGGAACTCTTTCAGGGCGCGGGTCACATCTCCTTGACGCAGATACGAAATCCCTAGGATAAAATGAACTTCTGCGTCCTTCTTTGCCCCCTTGCTCGCGGCACATCCGGAAAAAAGCATCAGGCAGAGGGTCAGAAGTGTAAAACGGTAAAGTGCTCGCATTCTAACGATTCCTTAAAGTGACGCCAAAATGCGCCCGACATTCTGCCGGATTTTCATCCGGGTCTCTTCGATGGAAGATGGAGTCGGCGTCTGATAACGACGACTGCGCATCTTGAGAAGGAAATCGAAGTCATCCTCCAGTGCTTCAGACGCCTCGGGCGAACCTTCCACCGTGCTTGCGACGACCTCTTCGACAGGAGACGACGGCAACTCATCGGCAGCCTCGCCCCCCCACCCCTCGGGGATTTCGACATTGTAGTCGTCAAGACTCAATGGGGTTGATGGAGCCGTAACATTCTTCTCCTTGACTTCAAGCGTCCCCCCTTTGCCCCCCTCTTTAAGCGGAAGCGCATCCCATAGCTCTGCCCGTTTTTCTAGCGAAAGCTTCTGGATATGTAGGTCATCAAGCATGAACCCTATCGACTCAGCAAAGGCTAACCCTTCACCAAACCCTTGAACGACCTCTTCCTTTGGAAGAACACCACGATCATGAAGATAAAAAGCGACCTGGTCCGACTTCTTCAGGTGCAAGGCGACCACAACCCGGACCCCTTTCTCGGCTGCAAATGCGACGAGATAGGCCGTTGTCGGTTGTGCTCCCAACCCCGGCAGGGCGATCGCTTCTTCATTCAGGGAGCGCTGAAGGCGAAGAACCCGTGAAGAAGGGACCTTGAGGGCATGAACGTGGGTGTCCCATTTGAACATAAAGAGAACCTCTGTCAGGAAAGACCTTCAAAGTCAGTCAGAAGCTTAACGCGTCGGAATCGTTCCTCGATCTCGCTGTACTGCAAACGGCGCAAGCGATCAAGACTGAAATCCTCGACCGTAAATGACGCCATGACACTGCCAAAAACAATCGCTCGACGAATGGTCGCTTCATCATCACTGCGCGTCGCTGCCAAATAGCCCATAAAACCTCCAGCAAAGGTATCGCCAGCCCCAGTCGGATCAAAAACCGACTCAAGTGGGTAGGCCGGTGCCGAGAAGATCGAGTGCTCGGTAAACATGAGCACCCCGTACTCACCACGTTTGACGACCAAGGTCTTAGGCCCCATCGCCAAAACCTTCCGGGCGGCACGCACCAGGTTCGGTTCATCGGCAAGTTGCCGGGTTTCCCCTTCGTTGATCACCAAGGTATCGACGCGTTTGAGGGTCTTGATCAGCGCTTCTCGCTTTCCCTCAATCCAGAAATTCATAGTATCGCAAGCGATCAGGCGCGGTCGACGCACCTGCTGCAACACTTCCATCTGGAGTTCGGGATCGATATTGGCGAGAAAAAGATACTCGGCATCTTCGTATCCAGCGGGCAGTTCGGGATGAAATTGTTCAAAGACGTTGAGTTGGGTATCAAGGGTCTGGGCTTCGTTGAGATCAAAACCATACTTCCCTTTCCAGCGAAAAGTCTTTCCAGGGGAACGTTTAAGACCGGTGAGATCAACCTTGCGAGAACGGAGAAAGTCGAGGGGTTCCTCGGGGAAATCCTCACCAACAACTGCGACAAGGCGGACATCGGTGAAAAAACTCGCCGACGTTGAAAAATAGGTTGCCGAGCCCCCAAGAACGTCATCAACCTTACCAAAAGGGGTCTCCACCGAATCAAAAGCGACAGAACCGATAACAAGAATACCCATCTATTTCCTCATAATTGACGTTGATTAAAGTCAGATTTAAGCAAATCCATTTTGGAATTGCAAGGTACAAACAAAAATTCTTCGGTTATTTCAAATATTTGCCAATCATAAGCGACAATTTACCGGCCGTTTCTGCCGGAATCGCCTCAGCATGGGTAATCACAGCGTAACGCAACGCCTCACCACAGGGACAGCTCCGCCCCGTCACAATCCGCCCCACCGCCTGCTTAATGATGTTCTGAGCCATCGCTACATTCTGTTGAATAATCGCAATCACGGCCTCCACCGAAACATCATCGTGCCCTTCATGCCAGCAATCATAGTCTGTTGCCAGCGCCACAGTCGCGTAGCAGATTTCCGCCTCTCGGGCAAGGCGCGCCTCGGGGATATTGGTCATCCCGATGATGTCAACCCCCCATCCACGATAAATCATCGACTCGGCCCGGGTCGAAAAGTTGGGACCTTCTATACAGATATAGGTTCCCCCTTCATGGACCGTCGCCCCAGCGGCATGAGCAGCAGCGGTCAGATCCGCCGCAAGATCATTGCAGATCGGATCGGCGAACTGGACATGGCCGACAATCCCTTCACCAAAAAAGGTCGACTCCCGTTTCCCTTTGGTCTGATCAAAGAATTGATCGGGGATCACGATGTGTCCCGGGGCGATCTCCTCTTTCATACTCCCAACGGCTGAGACCGAAATGATCCGCTCGACCCCCAGTTGTTTCATCCCGTGGATATTGGCGCGATAGTTGACCTCTGAGGGAAGAAGACGGTGACCACGTCCATGCCGGGGAAGAAAGACCATCTTCACCCCGTTCAACTCACCAGTTACATAAAGGTCAGAAGGCTCTCCAAAAGGGGTCGTGAGCTTGACTTCCTCAACATTCTGTAGTTCTTCCATCTGATAGAGACCGCTACCACCAATGACTCCAATGACCGGTTGACTCATCTTACCTCGTCTCCTTGCTGTGGCGAATCGTTCGCCTTTCCTTTGAGTTGGCCACAGGCGGCGGAGATGTCCCTCCCTTTGCTCGCCCGACGGATCGCAACAACCTGTCGCGACAACAGATAGGTTTGAAACGCCTCAACTTGCTCGCTGATCGGCGATTTGTAGTCTGACCCCGGATGTTCGTTATAAGGGATGAGATTAATCTTCGCCTTGATGCCGTGCAACAGTTTCACCAGACGCTTGGCATCAGCGAGAGAGTCGTTTACATCCCGGATCAGGATATATTCAAAAGTGATCTTCTGCCGTGGTTTCAAAGGAAACTCCCGACAGGCCTGCAGCAGCTGTGCCAGGGGGTATCTACGGTTGATCGGCATCAGTTGGTCGCGCACCGTGTCGGTAGTGGCATTGAGCGAGACGGCCAGATTGACCGTAATACGTCGCCCTAACTCCGCCATTTGAGGAACGAGGCCAGAGGTTGAGAGGGTTACCTTACGCGAACCATAACCGAGACCATCGTCGAGGTAGAGAATCTCTAGCGCCTTGATGACGTTATCGAGGTTATGCAGCGGCTCCCCCATCCCCATCAGGACGATGTTATTCACCGGCCCCTCTTTAAGGGCAGCACAAACCTGATTAACGATCTCCTCAGAACGGAGATTGCGGGTCAGACCAAAGGTTCCGGTCAGACAGAACTGACACTGCATCGCACAGCCGACCTGAGTCGAGACACAAAGAGTCGCCCGCTCCCCCTCCATCGGAATCCGTACCGTCTCGACCGTCTCCCCATCATCAAGACGAAAGAGATATTTACAGGTCCCGTCATGTGAGCGTTCAACCTGTTCCGGCGACCAATCAGAGATCATCAGTCGCTGTGACAGTTCTGTACGCAGCGACTTGCTCAAATCTGTCATCTCATCAAACGATGTCGCCCCACGCACATAGACCCATTTGACAATTTGCCGCGCCCGAAACTTCTCCTTTCCCCACCGGCGCAGCATCTCTGCTAAATCGGTGAGGGTCAGGCCTTTGATATCGATACAAGAAGAATCCATACAACCTATAATTCACACGCTAGATAAAAGAATGAATGTTAGAACAAAGATAGCGATCGGGCAAGCAAAGATGCCCAAGAGAAATAAAAAAGGCCGGGAAAAATCCCGGCCTTTCAGTACGTTCTAACAACAAACGTTTAGAGGAGCTCAAGCCCGTTGAAAAAGTAGGAGACTTCGAACGCCGCCGTCTCAGGAGCGTCAGAACCATGCGTAGCATTCTCGCCGATGGAACCACCGAACTCGCGACGCAGAGTTCCCTCGGCCGCTTCGGCCGGATTGGTCGCCCCCATCAGGTCACGCCATTTTTTGATCGCGCCATCAGCTTCAAGAACCATCACGACACAGGGGCCACTGCTCATAAACTCAGTCAACTCTCCGAAGAAAGGACGTTCTTTGTGAACATAGTAGAAACCTTCGGCTTCAACTTTGCTCATGTAGAGTTTCTTCAGGCCAACAACTTTGAACCCTTCGGCATATATACGGGCAAGAATCTTACCAGCATAGCCGGCGGCAAAGGCGTCAGGCTTGATGATCGCAAATGTTTTTTCCATGGGGAATCTCCTCTACGCGCTCAGGAGCGCATCATATGCAGAATCGTTAACATCGCCGCGTTTTTTAGCACCCTTATCAGCGTTCTGTCAAGAAAAAGGCCGCTAGCTTTCACCGTCAAGGACTGGCACGCCAAAACCTTCAAGCATCTGGGTCAAACGAATCAAGGGCAACCCGATCAAAGAGGTGTAATCGGTCCCTGACATCTCCTGCATCAGCGCAATCCCCAGTCCCTCAACCTTGAAAGACCCAGCACAGTCAAAAGGACGTTCACGATCAAGATAACGGTGAATCGCCGCATCACTGAGTGGGCGTAGAGACACAGCGTATGAGACACAGTCGCTTACCTCTTCCCCACTTGCAGCATCACAGATAGCAATCCCGGTATAAAAGGTGTGACGACGACCGACCATCGCTTTGAGTTGGCAAAACGCCGCCTCTCGATCCTGAGGTTTTCCGTGGATTCTCTCACGGGGATCGACAAAAACCTGATCAGAACCGATGATAAGTGCGCCAGGATAAACCTCTCGCAGACTTTGCGCCTTACGCAAAGCCAGATGCCGTACCAGCAACTCCGGCGCAATCCCCTGCTCCAGCGTCTCTTCAAAACGGGGGGCAGCCGCAGTAAAAGGCAACCCGAGCTGAGTCATCAACTGGCGCCGATAGGGGCTTGTCGAAGCGAGAATCAGTCTCCTCACCCTCAACAACTCCCCTCGCGGACAAAGACCACCTTAAGGGTTTTCAACAGAATCCGGATATCGAGCCAGATGCTCCAACTGTCGATATACTTCAGATCAAGCCGTACAATTTCATCAAAATCATCGATACTGTTGCGACCACTAACCTGCCACATACCGGTCACCCCCGGCTTGATGCTAATGCGGCGACGATGCCAGTTTTCATATTCGGCAACCTCGGCCGGCGTCGGAGGACGGGTCCCGACAAGGCTCATCTCGCCACGCAAAACATTCCAGAACTGGGGGAGTTCATCAAGACTCGTCTTACGCAGGAACTTCCCTCCGGGGGTAATCCGGGGATCATCCTTAATCTTGAAAATCGCCCCTTTCATCTCATTTTGTGCCATCAATCCCTTTTTCCTCTCCTCGGCATCGAGGTACATGGATCGGAACTTCCAGCACTTGAAACGTCGCCCGTTCTCCCCCACTCGTTCCTGACAAAAGAAAAGGGGACCGGGCGAATCATGACGAACAGCCAACGCAATCAAGGGGAAGAGAGTAGCAGTAATCGTCAAACCGACCAACGCTCCAAGGACATCTAGACAGCGCTTCATAAAAAGCTGATTCACGTCAAGACTTCGAGACGAAAAGGTCAAAATCGGCAGCTCGTTATGAAAGAAGCTGAGTTCACGACGGGACTGGTAGACCTGATAAAAATCAAGAACCATACGTACCGTAATCCCTAATTCCTCAAGATCCCGCAGATATTCCTCCGCATCGACCATCAAATCTTTAGAGAGGCAAAAAACAACTTCATCGACCGTATAGGTTTTACAGACCTCAACAAGATCGTGGACATAACCAAGGACGCGATGCCCTTCAACCTGATCCTGAAGTGGCCCGTCCGAAACCTGGAGAAAGCCCGCGACCTGAAGACCCCAATCAGCATGATGTTCTACAAGGCCATGAAAATGTCGCGCCTTCTCACGGGTTCCAACAATCAGCAAATTGCGTGTGTTGTATCCCCGCCGACGGATAAAACCGAGAGCCCCTCGCAACAAACCTTTCTGCATCGCAAACAAAAGAAGACTAATAAGAATAAACAGGCCAAAAAGACCACGGCTGAAATCCGCTTTATCCACAAGAAAAAATAGAGCTGCTATAAAAATCCCGCCCCAAAAATGGACTGCAAGCAAACGGTAAAGAATATCCCGAAAGCGCAGTCGTCGAATTGATGCATGCAACCCCTCTAAGCGAAAGAGAAAGAACCACGCGACAAAGATAATAGGAATGACCCAGATGTGTTCACGATAGTCGTGGACAAACCCCGCTTTTTCCGCTGCGAATTGAGCCAGATAAACCGCGAGGAGAACTGTCAAAAAGTCGATAACGGCGGTAATATGATAGACTAACTGCGCTTGCTGTCTCAGCATAGAACGTACTAATCCCCCGCGGGGTCTGGAAATTGTGCATAGTCAGGAAGCAAAGACGCAACCTGATTTTCAAGAAGAGGGAGAGCCCGATCTTTCTCTGAGAGAAGAATTGAATCGAGAATCTCTTCCGGCCATTTAATGCCCACCACCGGATCATCCCAACAGATTCCGGCCTCTGATGCGGGATGGTAATATTCGGTACATTTATAAACAAAATCAGCCGTCTCGGAGAGAACCACGAAACCGTGAGCGAAACCGGGAGGGACATAGAACTGGCAATGAGACTCATCGTCGAGGACAACGCCTTCCCACTGACCGAATGTCGGTGACCCCTTACGAACGTCGACGGCGACATCAAAGACGCGACCAGAAGCGACACGTACCAGCTTCCCTTGCGTCTGCTCCATCTGGTAATGAAGGCCCCGCAACACCCCGCGACGCGAGCGCGACTGATTATCCTGCACAAAAGGGAGCGTGACACCCGCTTCACGCAACCAATCCTGACGGAAGGTTTCGACGAAAAAACCACGGGCGTCCCCAAACACCTTCGGTTCGAAAACAACAACCCCAGGCAGAGACGTTTGACGTATTATCATTGTCAGAAGGAATCCTTGAGTACCATTTCGAGATACTGACGATAACTTGATTTAGGCGTCTCATCGATAATCGCAGCGAATCGATCACGATCGATGAAGCCACGGCGGTAGGCAATCTCTTCAAGACAGGCGATCTTAAGTCCCTGCCGTGCCTCCAAAGTCCCGATGAAATGGCTCGCTTCAAGCAGACTCATATGTGTCCCGGTATCGAGCCAGGCGATCCCACGCCCCAAACGTTCCACCTGGAGTTGGCCCTGTTTCAGATAAGCCAAATTCACATCCGTAATCTCAAGCTCCCCCCGAGCAGAGGGCTTCATATTTTTGGTAATATTTACAACCTCATTGTCGTAGAGGTAGAGACCAGGTACCGCATAGTGTGACTTGGGATTCACAGGTTTTTCTTCAAGCGAAAGAACCTTTCCATCCGCATCAAACTCCACCACCCCGTAACGTTCGGGATCATGTACCGGATACCCAAAGACCTTGGCTCCCTGCGAAAAAGAACCGACAACCTCATCCAGCCCCATTTTACCATAAAAGATATTGTCGCCCAGAATTAGCGCGACAGGATCATTGCCGATAAACTCCTCACCCACGAGAAACGCTTGAGCAATCCCTTTTGGCTCAGGTTGAATCGCGTAGGTGAGACGAATACCAAAACGGCTACCATCCCCGAGAAGAGCCTCAAAACGAGGTGTATCCTGAGGCGTGGAGATGATCAAAATATCGTTTATCCCCGCCATCATAAGGGTCGAAAGGGGGTAGTAAATCATCGGCTTATCGTAAACCGGTTGCAACTGTTTGCTCGCCACCAACGTTAACGGATAAAGCCGACTCCCGGCTCCGCCAGCGAGGACGATTCCCTTTTTGATCATGACAACTCCTGTTAACAACGTTCCTGCATATAGGTCTTTAAACTCTCTTTCCAATTCGGCACGTCCATCCCTGACACCTTCACGAACTTCTCTTTACTTAAGACAGAATATGACGGGCGAACGGCAGGCAAAGGATACTCTTCCGTGCGAATCGGCAGCACCCGCTGTACTTTCAGCATCCTATTCTCCTGCCGAGCGAGATGGACGATTTCTTCAGCAAATTGATGCCAACTGCACTCCCCTAGATTGCTGAAGTTGTAAACGCCATACTGAGGGACTGGGGTATGAAGAAGCGCAAAAATGGCCGTCGCTAGATCACCGGTGTAGGTCGGCGTTCCTATCTGATCCACGACAACACGCATCTCCTCCCTTTCCGCCGCCAGACGGAGCATGGTTTCGACGAAATTTTTACCGCCGGGTCCGTAGAGCCAACTTGTCCGCAGGATGAAGTAAGCATCGTAGCCACTCTGCAAGATTGCTCTTTCCCCCACCAATTTTGAGCGACCATAGGCCGACAGAGGTTCTAGGGGATCATCTTCAGAATAAGGGGTGTGTGCTCTGCCACTATAAACATAATCGGTGGAGATGTGAACAAGAACAGCCCCGACGTCCTTAGCGGCAGCAATCAGGTTCGCAACCCCCTCACCGTTGACTCGAGTCGCCAAAGCCTCCTGCTCTTCGCAGCCATCGACATTGGTAAATGCCGCACAATTGATGATCACCGAGGGCCCAAGACGCCGCATTTCAGCTATCACCTGCTCCCGGTTCGTCATATCAAAATCGGGCAGATCATAGCGATGAATGTCAAAAGACTCCGGAGCACAGGCACAAACCTTCTGAGCCAACATGCCATTAGCGCCAATAATGGCGAGGGGCGACATCCTAGCGTTCTCCATACTGTTGAGCATAATAGTCACGATAAGAACCGCTGAGAATCTCCTCAACCCACTCGCGATGATTCAGATACCACTCGATAGTCTGCTCGATCCCTTGCTCAAAGGTCACCGAGGGCTCCCAGCCTAGTTCACGGCGAATTTTACCGGCATCAATGGCGTATCGACGGTCATGGCCGGGGCGATCCTTCACAAAACGGATCAGGCTCCGCCGCGTCTCTCCAGAGGACAACAGTCCGACCTTCTCATCGAGGAGATCACAGACTGTTTGCACCACCTCTATGTTTTGTTTTTCATTATTACCACCAATATTGTAAGTCTCTCCGAAGACCCCTTGCTGCAACACCTTCAAAATGGCGGCACAATGATCAACCACATAGAGCCAGTCACGCACATTCTTGCCATCACCGTAGACCGGCAACTCTTTCCCGTTTAAGGCATTGCTGATAATAAGGGGAATCAGCTTCTCTGGGAAGTGATAGGGGCCGTAATTATTTGAGCAGTTGGTAATCAGCGTCGGAAAGTCATAGGTATGATGGTAGGCACTGACGAGATGATCCGACGAGGCCTTGCTTGCCGAGTAAGGGGAACGAGGGTCGTAAGAGGTCTCTTCGGTGAAAAGCCCGGTCTCTCCAAGAGAGCCATAGACCTCATCCGTTGAGACGTGAAGAAAACGAACATCATCACGCCCCTGCCATGCGGTACGTGCCGCCTCAAGGAGTGTGAACGTACCAACAATATTGGTTTGGATAAAGGCCGCCGGCCCCGTAATGCTGCGATCAACGTGGGACTCAGCTGCAAAATGAACGACCGTATCGATCTTCTCTTCAGCAAAAATACTGGCAACAAGTTCTGCGTCGCAGATGTCCCCTTTGACGAAACGGTAACGAGGATCATTCTCAACGTCTGCAAGATTTTTGGGATTTCCGGCGTAGGTCAAATTATCAAGATTAACCAAACGACAATTTGGCAATTCTGTCAAAACCATACGGACAAAATTTGATCCGATAAAACCACATCCTCCAGTAACAATTAAATTTGCGCCTTCCACCTTCTATTCCTCTCAAAGTAAAATATTAGTTCATATCCCAATACATAGGACTCGCACTAAGATAGAAAATCTTATCTGGAGCCAACTCGACACTATCAGTAAAAAAACGATGCGGCTTACCAGTTGTCCATAAAACTACTTTATTTTTTTTCCCGTTGGAAAAAAGGAGTACCCAATCGTCATCACTTTCTCCCTGGACTCTTTTCTTATAATGATAGCCCCGCAATTCCCTATTCATTTCGACAAGTTTTGAATACGACAATTTTTCAGAATAGTTAAAACGTAGCAAACCAAAATTATGTTCACGGTTTTTTGGATTTTCACCATCGTCACGCCAATCATACCAAACGGTTATAGGAACTCCGCAAGACAAATTAACCAGATAAGACCTAACGAGATAATCTGCTTGTTCTTGAAAAGAATGATTCGTTACAGAGTATCCCCACTCACTCACAATAATGGGGATCTCCTTTTTGTTCAGAGGCGCATAGATTTCTATAGCTCGACGAATCTCTGAATAGTACGCAACTACACTTTCTGGCATAACCTTTCTATAAGGATGCACACTGACTGCATCAACGAACTCAAGCAAACCCAACTTAAAACATCTACCCAGATATGAAAGAGCTTGCTTGTGCCCCCCCGCTAGGGATGGGCCGACAATAAAAGCATTCAGATCTTCTTTTCGGATTGCTTGCGATGCTTCTTTGACCAAATTCACGTAGGCTACAGGGTCACGTTTCGGGCGCCAAAAGGGGTTAATGTTCGGCTCGTTCCAGATTTCCCATATGACATCCCTATCACGAAAAGCCGCTGCAGCCGCTCCAGCGAAACGTGCAAAGGCAGTGCGCACCTCAGTTGATCCAGGCCCCTCATGAAAGGGCTTATCACTAGCGTCGTAAAGTGGATTCCCATACGCAAGTATAAAAATGGGGCGAATTCCTTGTTTACGCAAAGCATCAGCGAGATGGACGTAGTTTTCAAAATTATAAACGCCCTTCTCGCGCTCTACCTTTTCCCAAGTCACACAAGTTCGAACAATATGGATTCCAGCTTGTTGCAGTAGCACTAAATCTTTTTTCGCGGGCAAAGCATGAAAATGACTTGCCACACCTAAACCAGTCGGAACAACGAAATCAGGAAGATTGGATGCTTCGCTTCCAAATGGCAGAAGAAAAAAAAACAGCTTTAACACCCATAACCTTATTTTCACCTAGCCCCCACATTCCGATCAACTAAGAAGTTTAATTTTCTCTTC
>PKUF01000128.1 GCA_002869635.1 Desulfuromonas sp.
ATCGAGTTTTCCGCACAGGTGAGTCCTCCCTTTGAGTGATCGATTATGCGGGAAAACTCTAAAATTTGCTGGCCCTATTTTAGGGGATGGTTACAATTGGCAACAGCCTGTTCTTGCGCCTTTTTTGTCGGAAAAAATAGTAAGGGCCCAGCTTGATATCTCAATATTCTCTTGTAGTACTTGTAGAAGTCGGATTTTGTGAGATTTCCTCTCCTTGCTGTTTGTCCGCATATTTTTGGTCAGGCAACTAAAAAATGATTCCAGCACCCTAACTATGGAGGTTTAGATGGATTCAAGTCTGAAGCGGTTGTTCCTTTTGGGACTGGCATTTTGTTCTGTTTTATTCGTCTTCTGGGGCTGTCGTGAAACAGCGACAATGGTCGGTGGGCAGGTCGAAAAAGCGTTCCAACACCCGCAGGTGCTGGCTGATTTTCACCAGGTGTCCGGAAGTTGTAAAGATTGCCACATCTCAAAATCCGGACCGATTGAGGATAATCTGACCCACGAGAACAACCAATGTGTCGAGTGCCATGCCTCTTTGGCGAAGCTGGCGGATGTCGGGGTCAGGGGGGGCGTTTCCCCCCACAGATCGCACCTGATCGGTGCAGTCGCCTGTACCAGTTGCCACCTCGGGCATGAAAAATCGGTTTCTTACTGCGATGCCTGTCACAGTTTCGAACATCAGATCCCGTTTGCTGGCAAGTGGGAGCGTACGTTCGTACCGATTGATACGGATATGATGGCGCAGGAGCAGGCCCTTGCCGCCGGACCGCGCGAAACGACCGACGTTGTTATCGTCGGCGCTGGTGGGGCTGGTTTGTCCGCTGCGGTCTCTGCTCGCGAAGCAGGGGCGAATGTCATTCTGCTCGAAAAAGAGCCGATTCCGGGTGGTAACGCCAAGCTCGCTGCCGGGGGAATGAATGCAGCCGAAACCAAGTCGCAGGCAGCGTTGGGCATCACCGATGAAAAGCAGATTATGATTGATGACACCATGAAGGGTGGCCGTAATCTTAACGATCTCGCGCTGGTCAAAATTCTCGCTGGCAACTCGTCAGATTCCGTCGACTGGCTGACCTCCATGGGCGCCGATCTGACCGATGTCGGCCGTATGGGTGGTGCCAGCGTCAACCGAAGTCACCGTCCGACGGGGGGGGCTGGCGTTGGAGCGCACGTGACCCAGGTTCTTTGGGATAGTGCGGTCAAGCGGAACGTCGATATCCGGCTGAACAGCCGTGTCGTCAGGTTGCTGAAGGATTCTGCCGATAACGTTACTGGCGTTCTGGTTCACGGTAAAGTGTCCGGCTATTATGTGATCAAGGCCGATGCCGTGGTTATGGCGACGGGCGGATTTGCCAAGAATAATGATCGCGTCGCCAAGTACGATCCGAAGTTGAAGGGCTTTAAGGCAACCAACCACCCGGGTGCCGTGGGCGATGGTCTAGATGTGGCTCTGCAGGCCGGTGTCGCCACACGGGACCTTGAGTATATCCAGGCGCATCCGACGTATTCGCCGGTAGGCGGCGTAATGATTACCGAGGCCGTTCGCGGTAACGGGGCAATTCTGATTAACCGGGATGGCCAGCGTTTTGTCAATGAAATTACCACCCGCGACAAGGCCGCCGCCGCCATCCTGGCTCAGAAAGGCGGCAGTGCCTACCTGATTTTTGACCATTCGGTCAGAAAGAGTCTGAAAAAGATCGAAGGTTACATCAATCTGCATTTTGTTCGGGAGGGCCAATCGGCAGCCGAGTTGGCAGTGGCGATCGGCGTTCCGGCAGCGGAACTGGAGAAAACCTTGGCGAGTTACAACCGGTTTAAAAAAGCGGGGAAAGATGAGCAGTTCGGTCGCCCCAATCTGCCGCGAGAATTGGCACTTGCACCATTCTACGCCATCGAGGTAACTCCCGCGGTACATCACACCATGGGCGGGATCACGATTGATTCTCGCACCAGGGCCAAAACAGTGAATGGCAAGACGATAGAGGGACTTTACGCTGCCGGTGAAGCAACCGGTGGTGTGCATGGTGCCAACCGTCTGGGCGGCAATGCTATTTCCGATATCGTCACATTTGGCCGCATTGCCGGCTTTGAAGCGGCCCAATACGCCAGACAGCATTAGTACAATCTTGGCAACAACTGCAGTTGATTGCCGACAGATGACAAGAGCGGACCGGTGGCTTAATCGGTCCGCTCTTTTTACATCTCGACGTATATAGGGGGATGTTGTTGCGACATCCACAAAGTCTGTTGCCGCTACCCTATGCCCCGTCGTGCAGATAGCAGATAGGTAGATAGGGTCGGACCAAGCTATCTTCCTGAAATGACGACAATATATCTCAAATGCTAGCCATAAGTAGGCATTATGGGCCGAATTTTAGTGGTGAAATTGGGTCTTTAAGTTTTTCAGAGGAGGAGGAGAGGGGGCGTTGTGCCGCGAGCTAATCGACATTATATTCCGGGTTGCATCTGGCATATCGCCCATCGGTGCCATAAGAATGAATTCCTGCTGAAGTTTGCCCAGGATCGCCAGCGTTTTGTGTCTTGGCTTTACGAGGCCAGGAAGAGGTTTGGCGCTAAAATCCTGAACTACACGGTTACTTCCAACCATATCCACCTTCTCGTGAAAGATTCTGATAACACGGCGGACATCCCTGCCATGGTTCAGTTCATTCGTGCTCAGGGAGGCACTGACTGGTTATGGGGCTGATTCCGAGGCTGTAAATCACTCCATAGCATCTGAAAACACTTATCCTTGGAGCAATTTTCTTTTAATTTAAGGTGTTTGAATTGGCCCGACCCTGGGGACGCAGGGCTGCGTGGTTTTCGTTGGGTGAGCTTGGTCGTTATGTGCAAAAATTAGTAGTGGTAGCGAACTTGAGCAATAAAAACGGAATCTTCCGTAGCCTTATAAACGATTCGATGCTCATCGTTGATTCGCCGGGACCAATAACCGGACAGACCA
>PKUF01000134.1 GCA_002869635.1 Desulfuromonas sp.
CGAGATCCCCGAAGAGGCCCTCGATGAACTGGTCGGCTGGGGCTTCACCTCCCTCTGGCTTATTGGAATCTGGGAGCGCTCCCAGGCCTCACAGTCGATCAAACAGCGGATGGGAAACCCCGAGGCGGCGGCCTCGGCCTACTCCCTCTTTGACTATCAGGTCGCAGCTGATCTTGGCGGGGATGCTGCACTGGATACGCTGCAACAGCGCTGTGAAACTCTGGGGCTGAGACTTGCCTGCGACGTCGTCCCCAACCACACCGGGATCGACAGTCGCTGGATGCGCGAGCACCCCGACTGGTTCCTTCAGAGCGCCCATCCCCCCTACCCTGACTATCACTTCGACGGCCCCGATCTCAGCAACGACCCTGCGTTTGGCCTTTTTATTGAAGATGGCTACTGGCAGCGTCGCAACGCCGCCGTCGTCTTTAAACATCTCGACCGCACAAACGGCCAAGTCCGTTATATCTATCATGGCAACGACGGGACTCATTTGCCGTGGAACGACACAGCTCAACTCAACTTCCTGCTGCCGCAAGTGCGTGAGGCGATGATCGAGACGATCCTCCATGTTGCCCGCCGCTTCCGGGTGATCCGCTTTGACGCCGCCATGACCTTGGCCCGCAAACATTATCAGCGCCTCTGGTTCCCCCTCCCCGGTGCCAGCGGCGTCCCGAGCCGGGCGGAACAGACGATTTCGCAGGAGCGCTTTGCCGAGCTCTTTCCACAGGAATTCTGGCGAGAGGTGGTGGATCGGGTGGCACAAGAGGTCCCCGACACCTTACTGCTGGCTGAAGCGTTCTGGCTGATGGAGGGGTATTTCGTCCGCACCCTCGGGATGCACCGGGTCTACAACAGCGCCTTTATGAACATGCTCAAGAACGAAGAGAACGGGCGCTACCACGAGACGCTGCGCAACATCCTCGCCGCCAATCCGCAGATCCTCAAGCGCTTCGTCAACTTCATGAATAATCCCGACGAAGAGACCGCCGTCGCTCAGTTCGGCAAAAGCGAGAAGTATTTCGGCGTTGCGACCCTGCTGGCGACCATGCCTGGCCTGCCGATGTTCGGCCACGGCCAGATCGAAGGATTTGAAGAGAAATACGGCATGGAGTATCGCCGCGCCTACCGCGACGAAACCCCCGATGCCGAATTCATCGCCGAGCACGCCCGGCGCATCTTCCCCCTGCTGCGACGGCGCGACCTCTTCAGCGATGTCGAACAGTTCACCCTTTACGAGGCGCGACAGAGCAGCGGTTCCCCCCTTGAAGATCTTTTTGCCTACAGCAACCGCCACGGTGAAGAGCGCGCCCTCATCCTCTACCACAACCGACAGGGTAACGTCAGTGGGCGGATTGAACCGCATAGTCTCGGCTTTCCGATTGAAGAAAATCACTACCTGCGCTGCCGTGAGCTGGTAAGCGGGCGCGACTATCTCTTCGCCACCACAGAACTGCAGCGTGATGGCTTCCTCTTTCGCCTTGGCCCGTATCAGGCGGCGGTCTACCTCGACTGGCAGCTCCTGATCGATCACGACGGCAGCTGGGGGGAGCTCTGCACCGAACTGGGCGGACACGGCTGTGACGATCTTGACCGCGCGCGTCTGCGGCAACAGTCTCGCCCTCTGATCGAACCACTGCTGGCGCTGCTCGACGCAGAGAATCTCGCACTGATCCTTGACGCGCTGGCGCAAGGTGTACTCTCCGAGGCTCTTCTTGATGGCGCCGAACGGTTCTACACACCGCTACAGCAACGCCACGGCAGACCGGTGGGAGAACTTGGCCGACAGCTGCAGAACGACCTTGAGACGCTGCTAAAGCTGCAGACCCTGAGCGGTCGCAACCCGCAGGAGCGTCGTCTGCTGGCCCGACTCAATCTGACCAGCCGACTTACCGATCCGCAACAGCTGCGTCTGCTCGTCATCTGGCTGTTGCTGCGCCCCCTTGAGCAGCTGGCGCCTGGGATCAATGGGTTCGACCTCTACCCCCTGCAAGAGGCGCTGGCGACTCGACTCGAGGAGCCCGAGAGTGAGCTGCCTCTGATGCGCCTGCTCTGGCGCCACCCCAATCTCTTTGCTCCTGGGCACTCTCTGCCCGGGAGTCTCAAGAGGGTGCTGCGCGATCCTTTTGGCGCACGTTATCTGCGCATCCATCCCCACGACGGACGCACCTGGTTCGACCGCGAACGCTTTGAGACGCTTCTGCCATACCTTGCGCTGATCGCAACCTTCTCAGCCCTTGATTTTTTCGGCTCAGAAGAGAAGGAGTTCATGCTGCACCTGCAGCAGTGCCAGACGTATCTTGACGCGCTCCCGTCTGAAGCGGAGAAGGCCGGCTACAATCTCGACAAATTCCAGGCCCGGCTCTGGTAACCCCCGACATTTCGTGTAGAGTTCGAAAAGAGCGGACTTTTTCCCCCTTCGTGGAGAGAACGGACCGATCCTTATGAAAATACTCATGGTCTCCTCCGAGGCCGTCCCTTTTGCCAAGACCGGCGGACTCGCCGACGTCGCAGGAGCCCTCCCCCGGGCGCTGCATCGCCTCGGGCACGACGTGCGTCTCGCTCTCCCCGCCTACCGCTGTGTCAGCGAGGCGGGCCTCCCCCTGCTTAAAGGGCGTCGCAGCGTCAGCGTTCCTCTTGACGGTCGCCTCCACAAGGGGCTGCTGCGTCAGGGCAGCCTCGACGACATGCCTGTTTACCTCTTGGAAAACAAGGAATTTTTCCACCGTGACGGGCTCTATGGCGATGCCGAAGGCGATTATTCCGATAATCCCTTGCGCTTCGCCTTTTTTTGCCGAGCGGTTCTCGCCCTGTTGCGGCGCCTCGACTTTCGCCCCGACATCATTCACATCAACGACTGGCAGACGGCTCTGATCCCCGTTTATCTGCGCACCGAGCTGCGCTTTGACCC
>PKUF01000034.1 GCA_002869635.1 Desulfuromonas sp.
ACAAGCATCGCAACAGCCTGATACGCGGTGGGAAATCTTGCAATCACTGACCGAATCGGTTACAAAGGCTTTTTATATCAAAGGTTTTCGTAACATGGCACCTCTTAATACCGCGCTCTTTCGTCGCCTGCGCAAGCTGACGGGCAAAGCGATCGGCGATTTCAACCTGATCGAGGAGGGGGATCGCATTGCCGTTGGGGTCTCCGGCGGCAAAGATTCCTACTCTCTGCTGCACCTGCTCGACACACTGCGGCGCCGTGCCCCGATTCACTACGAACTGGTGGCGGTCAATGTCGATGCCGGCTTTCCCGGTTTTCGCAGCGACATCATCGCCGCCCATCTTGAAGAGCACGGCTTCGCACATCGCATTGAAGTCACCGACTGCGCTTCGATCATCAACGAGAAGCTACGCCCCGGCTCGTCCTACTGTGCCTTCTGTGCCCGACTGCGCCGGGGAGTCCTTTATACCGTTGCGCAAGAGATCGGCTGTAACAAGATCGCACTGGGACATCATCTTGATGATTTTATCGAGACCCTTCTCCTTAACCAGTTTTACGTCGGCACACTGGGGGCGATGAGCGCCAAACTTCTTGCCGATAACGGTCGCCAGACAGTGATCCGGCCACTGGTCTACATTGAGGAGAAAGATATCGCCGCCTTCTGCAGCGAGAACACCTACCCGGTGGTCTGCTGTTCCTGTCCCGACGAGGCGCGCAGTGACCAGAAGCGGCAGAAGATGAAGCAGCTGATCGCCAGCCTCGCCGCCGACAACAAGCACCTGAAGCAAAGTATGCTGGGGGCGTTGGGGAACGTGCATCCCAGACATTTACTTGATGAAGAGTTGAAAGACCTTTACGCTCATCGCGACAAAGAAACGTTACGTTAAGTCGTATCTGATCCCGACCGGACCGGAGAGGGGAATGGCCAACCACCACTGCAGTTGCGATCTGAATGTCGATCTTGCCACCCATGTGCAGCAGCTTCTCTTTCCCAAGAGCTCGCCGCTCTGCGGCTGGGCCTGCATCGGCGTCAAGAACCGCATGGCCCGTGGTCTTGGGGGAGACTACTTTGATTTTATCGCCCTGCCGGATGGCCAACAAGGGATCCTCATCGGCGACGTCACCGGGCACGGCATGCACGCTTCGCTGATCATGGCCCTGCTTTACGGCTTTATCCATAATGCCTGCCTGAGCCTCGACTCACCCGTTCCCGTGGTCCGGGAAGTCAACACCTTCCTGCAGAATTTTGCCGACCGCTCCCGTGAGTATGACCACTTCTTCTCCTCAACCCTCTTCTGGGGAGTGATTAACCCACAAACTCTGGAGATGGCCTATGTCAATGCCGGCCACCCTCCGCCAATGATCTGCCGCGGGCAGGAGATCCTGACCCTTGAGAGCTGTGCCCCACCGGTCGGCTTCTTCGACGATCCGGAAATCGGCATGGCCCACATTCAGTTAGAGCCCCATGACCGGCTTCTCCTCTACACTGACGGCATTACCGAAACTGTCGGGCAAGAAGGAGAACTTTTCGGAGAAAAGGGTTTACAGCGCCTCTTGCTCAGGGAACACGACGCGCACGACGACTGCCTGAAACGGATTTTTTCGACCCTCGACCACTTTGGCCCTGGTGAAGCGATGGATGATGCCACTGCAATCGTCATCGACATCAATGCCCCTCTCCTCCCGGAAGATTGTGGCCATGCTTCTTGATAGCTACGCGCGCAGCGATCAGAAACCGATTATCATCCGCACCCGCAACGAGGGACTGAGCCTGACGCTCGCGGCCCTGCTCGCCGAATGGCAATTTGCCGTCCTCGACAATCCCGGGCCACGCGTTCTTCTGCTGACCGATGAGGAGGGACTGAGCCCCGAGGAGGAGAAACGCGCGGTTATACTCTCTCGCTCGCCCTATGAGGGACACCGCAAGATCGCCTTCCCCATCGATCTCGAGACGCTCTGGAGTCGCCTTGAAACCCGTTTTCATCGCCCTCCACGCAACCATCTGCGGATCTCGCTCTCCCTGCCCCTCACGGTCGCCGCACGTGACGAGATCCGCCCGGCAACCCTAATCAGCCTCTCGGACTGTGGCGGCCGTTTTACGTATCATCGCGAACTCACGATCGGCGAACCCCTCTCCCTTCAGCTGCGGTTAAACGAAAAGACCCTGCCGCTTCAGGGCAGGGTCATCTACTGTCTCCCCGGGGGGGAATTGGCGGAAAAGCAGGAAAGCGAAGTCGGCATTCTCTTTGCCAAGCTTGCCCCTGAAGTTCAGAAGACTCTGCGCAACGAAATCATCCACCGCTACTTGCTACGGGTCCAGGCACAGATCCCCGGCTGGGCGTTTCAGACAAGTCTCGGCTTTTTCGATATCCCCTCTGAGGTCCTTAAGCGCCTCGGTCACTACTGAGAGGTGCCTTAAACCTCTTTTTTCCCACCTTCTCCGACGATCCGCTCAAACACCTCACGAACCCCATCGGTCACCTGCCGGTAATCCTCAAGCAAAAGTTCGTCTGCCCGACGAGGTCGTTCAGGGTAACCGAGACGCCGTGCCAAACGTAAAAGATAATCCCGCTCCCCCGAAAGTTCGTTGATCGATTGATCATGTACCAGACGCAGCTTGTTCTCAAGACGACGGAGGAACTTGTATCCCCCTTCAAGAGTGTCGCGGTCACGGGGAGCAAGAATCCCGGCATCCCCCAGTCTCTGAAGCGCCTCAAGGGTATTGGGAACTTGAAGGTCGGGATCCTGGGTCCCGTACAACAAAAGAAGATACTGGGCGATAAATTCGACATCGACCATCCCGCCCCGCCCGGTCTTGATGTTGAAGCGATCTGCCCCTTCGCGGGCAATCTCACTCTCCATCCGCCCACGCAGACGATGAATCTCCTCCCTCAGGTTCTCGGGGAGGGGTTGATCATAAACGATCTGACGGTTCAGACTCTCGATGCGATCGGCCAATGTCACCGGGCCGACCACGACTCGGGCCTTGATCAACGCCTGACGTTCCCAAGGCTGAGACTTCTGGTGGTAGCGTTCAAAGGCGACAAGACTGGTGACCAGAGGCCCCTGATTGCCGGAAGGGCGTAGACGGGTATCGATCTCATAAACCGTCCCCTCACGGGTCACCAAGGTAAGGACCGAGATGATCCTCTGGGCCAGCCGGGCAAAATATTCCGGATTGCTCAGAGCGCGGAAACGCTCAGGGTCACTCTCTTGGCTCGGTCGAGTCTCCCCTTCACCATCATAAATAAAAATAATATCAAGGTCCGAGTGGTAGTTAAGCTCACATCCCCCCAATTTCCCCATTCCAACGATCGCGAATCGCGCTTCACGTCCCTCCGCCTCGTCGCCACCACACCAGGGGAGGCCGAAACGAGGTGCCAATTCTCGGCGAGCGAGATCAAGGGCAGCCCCGAGGCAGACTTCGGCCACCGCGGAGAGCTGCTGCGCCGACTCTCCCTGTCCCGTCTCTCCGTGGATATCCCCCATGGCGATACGTAAAAATTCTTCGTTGCGAAAACGCCGCAAAAGATCAAGCTGTTCTTCGTAATCACGTCCGCGAGCAAGCAGTTCATGCAGCTCTTTGTTCAGTTCGTCGCGATCCTTAAATTGAACCGCATAGCTGCGGGAAACCAGTGAATCGAGGATCGCCGGATTCTGGATAAAGATGCGCGAGAGAAACTGGCTGGTGGCAAAAAGGGCGATCAAAACCCGGATGATCTCACGGTTCTCGGCGAGCAGTGCGTAGAAGGTGCCTCGTGCCCGCAAAGCCCCGAGGAAACGTTCGAGATTCAGCAGCGCCATATCCGGCTCGGCACTGTCGATCACCTCCTGCATCAGGAGCGGCGCAATCCGCTCCAACTGACGCCGCGCCCGCGCGGTCAGGTGAGCATGGGGAGGGCCATCACGTAAAACAAGAAGAATCTCGTAAGCGGTATCGGGATTACGAAACCCTTTCTCCTCAAGCAGATCCTTGATCAGGTCGACATCAGCAGTCGGATCAAAGAGGAAACGGACTCCGGGACGCACCTCCTCCTGGATCTTCTCATCACCGGTGTAAAAGAGGTCGTGATAAATCGCCTGGACTCCCTGACGGTGCCGCTCAAGTTCGCGGGAAAAACTGGCATGGTTGGGGAAACCGCAACGCCTTGCCAACGCGGTCAGATCGCTTGACTGGCTCGGCAAATTATGGGTCTGACGCTCATGCACCACCTGAATCCGGTGTTCGACCGTGCGCAAAAAGATATACGCCTGTCGCAAAGTCTCTTCCTCTGACTCCGGCAGGACACCTGCATGACGCAGCGCTGCCAAAGCCTCAAGCGAGTTTTTGGCGCGCAGTTGCAGATTCTTACCACCATAGATCAGTTGCAGCGCCTGAATGAAGAATTCAATCTCACGAATCCCGCCCCGGCCAAGCTTGAGATTGCACTCCCCTTCTCGTTTGCGCAACAGGCTGGTGTCGATCTTCTGCTTCATCACCTTGATGTCCTCGACCATGGCGTAGTCAAGGTAGCGGCGAAAGACAAACGGTTCAAGGTTCTGCAACAGCTTCTCACCGAGGGGGATAGAGCCAGCGACCGGGCGAGCCTTGATCATCGCCGCCCGCTCCCAACTCTGGCCCCAACTCTCGTAGTAAACCTCACCACTGCGCAGGGAGTTGGCCATCTCGCCACTGTTCCCCTCGGGACGAAGACGTAGATCAACGCGAAAGACAAAACCGTCTTCAGTTACCTGACCGACGGCACGGGTGATCATCTCACCGAGCTTGCAGAAGTAGGGGTGGAGGTGAATGCGGTTCTTCGGTGGAGCCTCGGCCCTCTCTGCAACCCCGGTGGTCATCCCCCGTTCGCTCTCGTAGAAATAGATCAAGTCGATATCGGAAGAAAAGTTGAGTTCGCGCCCGCCAAACTTCCCCATCCCGAAAATGGTGAACTCACTCTCTTTGAGCGGCGACTCTTCAGCGTCAAGAATCATCGGCGCACCGTGCTCAACCCGTAGCAGAAGATCGCAAACCTCATAAGCACGCTGCAACGCCGCCGCCGCCAACGCAGAGAGTTCGCCGGTCACTTCACGAAGGTCTGCCATACCGCAGAGGTCACGGGTGGCGATACGCAGAATCTCACGCCGTTTATATAGACGCAGCTGGCGTTGCAGGGTGACAAAATCGCTCTCGGCAGGGATGAGCTGACGCAGCTCGGCGAGCATCAACGCCTCACCCTTTCGCCGGGGGAGCTCATTTTCCAGCAACTCGGGGAGAAAGTTCGGCTGACGGCAGATCAGTCCCCCGAGGAAGGGAGAGGCACCCAAGAGGATAAGGAGGGAAGTGCGTTGTTCTTCGTGTTGCAGCAACGGCGAAAGGCACGGTGCCTGCGGCAACGAAGAGATCCGCTCAAGAAGATTAAGCCCGAGATCGGGATCAGCGGCATCAAGCGCTGCCAACACCACATCGGCGAGCAGCGCGTCGTCCGCAAAAAGAGGGGTGAGGAGCGCAAGATTGGTCGCACTCTTGGCAGGCTCGGTAAAACCGAGTTCTTGCACCAGTGGCTGCAACGTTGCAGCCTCGCGATCCGGTAGCGCCGCCAGCGCGTCGATGAGCTGCGGCCGATCCATGTTTACCTCCCTTGAGCAACCAGCGCCGCCAGAGCGCTGACATAATCTCCCTGCGCCACCCCGTGTTCGGTGATGATGGCGCTGATGTAGCGGGATGGGGTGACATCAAATGCCGGGTTACGCACTGTGATCCCGGTGGGCGCAAGCTGTTTCTCGCCAACATGGGTCACTTCACGCTCAGAGCGCTCTTCAATGGGGATCTTGCTCCCATCGGTAAGGTTGAGATCGACAGTCGAGGTCGGCGCCGCAACATAGAAAGGGAGACCGTGTTCCTTCGCGAGGACGGCCACCGAGTAGGTCCCGATCTTGTTGGCGGTATCACCGTTGGCGGCGATGCGATCGGCCCCGACGATGACGCAGTCGATCTCCCCCTGACTCATCATGTAGCCGGCCATATTGTCGCAGATCAGGGTCACTGGAATGTTATCTCGCTGCAGCTCCCAGGTGGTGAGGCGCGCGCCCTGCAGCCAGGGACGGGTCTCGTCGGCGAGAACGGCGACCTTCTTCCCTGCCTCCACTGCCGCCCGAATCACCCCAAGCGCCGTGCCGAAGCCACCGGTCGCCAGCGCCCCGGCATTGCAGTGGGTCAGCACCCGCGCCCCGTCAGGGACCAGCACCTGGCCATGCGCCCCCATGTTGCGGTTGATCTGCTCATCCGCCTCACCAATGGCGACCGCCTCCTCAAGCAGGCGCGCCTTGAGTGCATCAAGGGGAAGATTTGCATTGTCACGAGCACATTCCTGCATCCGCTCCAAAGCCCAGAAGAGGTTAACCGCCGTCGGACGGGTCGCCGCCAGATGCTTACAGACCACGTCAAATTCAGCAAGAAATGCGTCACTGTCGCTCACCTCAATCGCGCCGGCACCAAAAGCGGCACCATAGGCTGCGGCCACCCCGATCGCCGGGGCGCCACGCACCACCATGGTGACGATCGCCTCGGCCACACTGCGATAATCGGTATAAGAGAGCCAGACCTCTTCCACCGGCAGCAACCGCTGGTCGATCATCTTGAGCACACCATCTTCGAACAAAATCGGTTTAATCGACATGGGCTTTGACCTTTATCCCTGAAGTTTCTTTTTCAGAAGTTCATTCACGGCCGCAGGGTTCGCTTTGCCCTTGCTCGCCTTCATCACCTGACCGACAAAGAAACCAAAGACTTTCTCCTTACCACCACGGTACTCCTCGACCTGTCCCATGTTGGCGGCAATGATCTCGTCGATGATCGCCTCAATGGCTCCGGTGTCGGTGACCTGCTTGAGTCCCTTCTCCTCAATGATCGCATCGGCCGCTTGGTCGCTGCCCCACATGGCATCGAAGACGGTCTTGGCGATCTTGTTGGAGATGGTGCTATCGTCAATCCGCTTGAGCAGCCCGGCGAGACGCTCGGCCGAAACCGGGCAGTCGGTGATCGCGATGCTATCGGTGTTGAGGCCTCGGGTCACCTCCCCCATCACCCAGTTGGCGCAGAGCTTGGCATTGCTATGAAGAGCGAGGCAGGCTTCGAAATAGTCGGCAAGCTCGCGCTCGGCACAGAGGACCTCGGCGTCGTAGTCGGAAAGTCCGAGGTCCTGCTGATAACGGGTGCGCTTCGCTTCGGGCAGTTCTGGCAGGTCTTGCTTTACCGTCTCAATCCAGTCATTGGAGACGACCAGCGGCACCAGATCCGGATCGGGGAAGTAGCGGTAGTCGTGCGCTTCTTCTTTGCCGCGCATGGAGCGCGTCATCCCGGTGTCGGCGTTGAAGAGGCGGGTCTCTTGCACCACCCTGCCGCCATCCTCAATCACTTCGATCTGGCGCTCGACCTCGTATTCGATCGCCTGTTTGATGAAGCGAAAGGAGTTGATGTTCTTCAACTCGGCACGGGTCCCGAACTCCTTCTGTCCCCATGGCCGGATCGAGACGTTGGCGTCACAGCGGAAGGAACCTTCTTCGAGGTTCCCATCACAAACCCCGAGGTACTTGACGATCTCGTGCAGCTTCTTCAGGTAGGCGATCGCCTCATCGGCGCTACGCATGTCAGGCTCGGAGACAACCTCAAGCAGCGGGGTGCAAGCGCGGTTGAGATCGACCTGACTGCCGCTGCCGTCATCACTGTGCAGCAGTTTTCCAGCATCCTCTTCCATATGGATACGGGTGATCCCGATCCTTTTTTCGCCCCCCTCTTCGGTGGCGATGTCGAGCCAACCGTGTTCGCAGATCGGCAGCTCAAATTGGGAGATCTGGTACCCCTTGGGGAGGTCGGGATAGAAATAGTTCTTGCGGGCAAAAATCGAGCGCGGTGCAATGCCACAGTTGGTCGCCAGACCGGTCATGATGGCGTACTCAGCGACCTGACGGTTGAGAACCGGCAGGGCTCCGGGGAGCCCGAGACAGACCGGGCAGGTCTGACTGTTGGGATTGCTGCCGAAACGGGTCGAGCAGCCACAAAAGATTTTAGTCTGGGTCAGCAGCTGGACATGAACCTCCAGGCCGATGACCACTTCATAGCGGGATGACATTATTTCCTCTCCTTCCCGTTAGAGCGGGGCCCGGCGCTGGTGCCACGGCGTCGCCTGTTCAAATGCATGAGCTGCCTGCAGCAGGATCTCTTCCCCAAAAGGCCGACCGATCAACTGCATACCGATAGGGAGTCCTTCCTCCGAGATCCCGCAGGGGAGGCTCATGGCGCAAGTCCCAGCAAGGTTGACGGGGATGGTGAAGATATCCGAGAGGTACATCTTCAGCGGATCATCGGTCTTCTCACCGAGGCGAAAAGACGGCGTTGGCGCGACCGGGGTCAGCAGAACATCAACCTTTTCGAACGCCGTAAGAAAGTCCTGCCGGATCAGGGTCCGTACCTTTTGGGCCTTAAGATAATAAGCATCGTAGTAGCCGGAGGAGAGAGCGTAGGTGCCCAGCATAATCCGTCGCTTCACCTCGGTACCGAAACCAGCGGCCCGGCTCTGACGGTACATTTCGATCAGCCCTTCGCCGTTGTCGACCCGCTCGCCATAACGCACTCCGTCGTAGCGAGCGAGGTTGCTCGACGCCTCGGCGGTGGCGATAACGTAGTAGCAGGCGACGGCATAATCGGTATGCGGCAGCGAGACCTCAACCATCTCAGCCCCGAGCTCGCGACAGGTGGCGATGGCCGCATCGAGGGACTGCTTCACCTCGGGATCGAGGCCATCGATGTAATATTCCTTTGGCAGCCCGATCCGCACCCCTTTCAGCCCCTTATCAAGTGCGGCACAATAATCGGGAACCGGAGTGTCGACAGAGGTTGAATCGGCGGGATCGTAACCTGCCACGGTCTGCAGCATCAGGGCGCAGTCTTCAACATCGCGGGTCACCGGACCGACCTGGTCGAGAGAAGAGGCGTAGGCGATAACTCCGTAGCGGGAGACCCGCCCATAAGTTGGTTTGAGTCCGACCACACCACAGTGCGATGCCGGCTGGCGAATCGAGCCGCCGGTATCGGTCCCCAGCGTCGCTGCCGCCTGTCCCGCTGCCACACAAGCAGCGCTGCCGCCGGAGGAGCCCCCAGGGACATGGTCAACGTTCCAGGGGTTGCGCACCGGGCCGTAGGCGCTGTTCTCGTTAGAGCTCCCCATGGCGAACTCATCCATGTTGAGCTTACCAACGATCACCGCACCGGCCTCGCGCAGTTTGCGCACCGTCGTTCCGTCGTAGGGAGGGACAAAGGCATCAAGAATCTTCGAGGCGCAGGTGGTGCGTATCCCTTCGGTGATGAAGATATCCTTAAGGGCAATTGGCACGCCAGCCAGCGGGCCACCTTTGCCCGCATCGAGCAGGGTGTCGGCCTCGGCCGCCGCCGCTAATGCCTCTTTTTCGCAGACAGTAATAAAAACATTGAGCCGCGCATCGGTGGCCTCGATCCGAGCCAGAAAAGCCTGGGTCAGCTCCACCGATGTTACCTCACGTTTTTTAAGGCGATCGGCCAGTTCATGCAGAGTCAGATCGGTCAGGTTCATGTTCACTCCGAATCCGGATAACTAGAAAAGCAAAATGGGGCTATTCAATAACCTTGGGGACAGCAAAACAACCAGTGCGGCTCACCGGAGCGTTGGAGAGTGCTTTCTCCACTCCAATACTCTCGCGCACCACGTCGTCGCGAAAAGCGTTTTCCATCGGTACCGCATGGGCGGTCGGGACCAGACCCTCGGTGTCGAGTTCGTTCAGTTTTTCAACATAGCCGAGAATGGAGTCCATCTCACCGGTTAAAGCCTCGATCTGGGCCTCATCAAGGGCGAGGCGAGCAAGTCGGGCGACGTGGGCCACCTCATCACGGGTAATCTTCATCAAAACACCTCCGTAGGCAGGTCTGCTAAAGGCGAAAACGTACCATGGAGGCGACTTTATTTTCAACTGCTTCATCCGTTTTTACCCGTTTCAGCACTCAAAAAACAAAGCACCCCGCCTCACAGATGAGACGGGGTGCCACGTGCATAAGATCAAGCGGGAAGGGTTCAGTCTTTTTTCTCTTCGATTTTCTCTTTTTCGACTTCCTTCACCTCTTCCCCATACTCCTTGACCCCTTCCTTAAAGTTGCGTAACCCCTTACCGAGGGCGCTTCCCACCTGAGGAAGTTTGCCAGCGCCAAAAACGATCAGCACCAACACGAGGATGATCATCAATTCTTGAGTTCCGAGTCCGAACATAGCTTTCTCTCCTGCTGCAGATAGTTACGCCATTCTACACCTATTTACAGCACAAGCTCAAGGTTGATTCTATTCACAATCCGTATACGACACTTGCGACCTGCGCAAGGGGGGCCGCGCCCGAGTAAACGGGCGCGGGGCAACAAACACTACGGAATCGTCACCGTTTCGGTTGTGACCGTATTTTCCGGCCCCGTATAGGTGACAGTTGCAGAGTCCCCCGAGACGCCACCAGCGACGGTGATCAGGAAGTTCAGATCGCCGTTGGCATCGGTCCGACCACTTACCGTCTCCCCGGCATCACAGGCACCGTTACCGTTCTCGTCGGCACAAGCAGTCACGGACAAGAGCCCCGCATTCGTGGTGTACTGAACCGAAGATCCGATCCTCTTGAAGGGGAGGTTGATCGTCGTCGCATCCTCAAGATGAAGTGAGGTCACACCACTTCCGGAGGTCGCTGTATTGCTTACAACAGACAAGGCAAACGCCTGCAGACCCGCGAAACAGAAGTCGCCCTGATTGACCGCCGTGGCACTGGCATCCGTTGCCGAGGCGACAACATAGACCTGTGCTGAAGTGGCCGGTGAGTAGCGGGTATCTACGGAGTTGTAGGCACCTGCTGTATAGCCGTAGCAGCCAACTTCGATTGTGTTGTCGTTGGCCGGATAATCGATGACGAAGCTCGACTGTCCGTCACTCACCTCACCTTGCCCCGGCATGTAGAAACCTGCGGAGTCAAGACCGGCTATCGTCGCCCCGAGAAGCGACGCCCCGACCACATGGTCAAGCCCAGCGGTTGTCGTGGTATAGCTCTTCTGGACCGTCATCGTTGTTGCCGCGACAGGTGCAGAAGCGACAAAGCGACTCTTATCGGCGGAAACCGCATTCAACAGAAGAACACGGTCGTTCGCCTCGACATTGCGAGTCGCCCCGTTACGAACAATCGATGAAGTGCTGAAGGTCGCGGTCAGGTCAGTGAGTGTTGTTGATGCACTAGCCGTCGAGGCATTCCCCACAGAAGATGAAATGACCGAATCGACGAGACCAAGATTGATCACAGTCCCGTCAGGCACGGCATTACCATAACGGTCGCTGACAAGCGCTGTGCCGGTGCGGCGGTAGACCCCACCGCCAAGATTGCTGATCGAACTCGCTTCAGGATAGGTCAGGGCAATGGTATGCGGCGGTCCCGAGGCGATATTGACTTGAGGCAGCGATGCCGAGACGCCGGTTGTTGCACCAGTAACACTATCGAGTGCTTCAACCTTGACCTCAACGACTCCAGGGAGCGTCCCGGCCTGCAGATTGACCGTTGCAACCCCGTTATCACCGAGAATATCAATACTGCTGCCACTGACCGTCGTTCCCGTGCTGTCAGTGCCGGAGAGGAATTCTCCGCCGCTCGGTTGTGAAACAAACGAGACCCGCAATGAATCGCCCACCCACCAAGTCTCCCCATCAATCGGTGAACCATCCGCCTCATAGGCGGAAATCGTCAAGGTCGTATTGTCATCTTGCCCCACCCCGGCAACCGCGAGGCTGGCATTCTCCACACTGACCGCAATTGAAGCGATATCCGCAGTTGTCACACTGCCGAAGCGTACGGTCGTGCTCAAACTCGGGACCTCAAAGAGTGAGAGGGTCTCTGTTGCAACGGTAGTCGACGCCTGGAGCACAAACGCGGCCCGGCCCTGAACCGTTGTCGCAGGGTTATCCGACGTAATCGTTCCGGCGGTGGTCAGCAGGGTCACTTCGGTATCATCGGCGACCGGGTTGCTGTTGGCATCGCGCAGCAGCACAGCAACCGTTGCGGTACTGGTTCCATCAGCGGGAATATTGCCAGGAGAGACCGAAAGGGTCGAGTTCGCAGCAACCGGAGGGCCTGCGACAAACTCAACACTCGCTTGCTGGGTGATCCCAGAGGTCTCAGCCGCAACATAGGCCGTCCCGACCGTTGTCGGTGCGGTCAGCGTCGCGATTACCGTACCACTTGTATCGGTAACAACGGTTTCACTGAGCGGATCGGCATCCGTATCGGGGGTAATTGCCCCGTAGGTAGTGGTCAGAGTGACAGGAACCCCAACCATAACATTGAGGTCGGAATCATAAGCGACAGCCCCCAACATCGTCGTCGCGGTCCCGTCGGCAACAATTTCGGAGTCACTCACGGCAAAGGTCAAAGCAGCCACCATCGCCGTCGTCGGATCGACGGTAATCGTGACATTCTGCGATAAACCGTTATCAGTCTCGATGGTCAGCGTATCGGTCCCGGCGGTTCCGCCGGCGGTGTAGCTGTTGCTGACCCGCCCTTGGGCGTCGGTTGTGGCATTGACCTTATCGTAGGTGCCGCTGCTGTTATTCCCTCCAGCGGTAAAGCCGAAATAGATGTTCGCTTCGGGGATCGGATTGTATTGAGCGTCGCGCACCGTCACGCTGAGGCTGGTACTCGCCCCTAAAGCGAGCGTGTCGGGGCTGGCGGTCACGTCGATCAGCGCCGGATCTCCCACGGTGAACGTCACCGCCTCACTATCCATGAGGGAACCATAGCTTGCCGTGATCAAAGCGGTCCCGAGAACATCGTCGGCGGTCAGCGTTACCGACGCCTGACCGGTGAGCACGGTGACAGCACTGGGCGCGCTGAGACTGCCGCGGTTGGTGCTAAAGTTCACCGTCACTCCACTGACCGGCGAACCGTCACGATCTGCAGCCGTCACTGTCAGTGTGGTGGTGGCAGCCCCATCGGCCACCAGCTCGAGATCATCGACCGTCAATAGCAGGGTCGAGACCGGATCAATCTGTGAGATCACCACCTTCTTGGTGAAGCCGGAGATCGTCGCTGAAAGAACTGCTGTCTCCACCGCCGAGGAGGCACGATAGACCACTTGTGCCACACCCGAGCTGTTGGTGTTGGCGGTCAGCGACAGCAAGGTTCCAGTCCCACTGTCGACCGCAAAAGTCACTGTCATCCCCGGCGCGGCCAGACTACTGTCATCCAGGACCGTCGCTTGAAGGGTAATCGTTGAACTGCCATCGGCCGGCAACACCGCAGCGGAAGAGGCCAGGGTCAAACTTCCGACGACCGTCGCCGTTGAATCGGCTTGAACCGTCGCCGTGTCAGAAGCGGACCCAGCCGTCGCCGTGATGGTATCGGTACCGTTACCATTCCCCGCTGTATAAGTCACGCGGGCAAAACCGCTGGCGTCGGTGGTGGCATAACTGCTGTCGAGCGACGCTCCGGAGGTATTGTTGGTCGTCACAAACGAGACGAG
This sequence comes from Desulfuromonas sp., assembly GCA_002869635.1. GTDB lineage: Bacteria > Desulfobacterota > Desulfuromonadia > Desulfuromonadales > BM515 > BM515. The sequence continues at coordinate 13,543 of PKUF01000034.1, forward strand.
GGTGTCAGAGACGACGTTACCATTGGCATCTTTCACCAGAGTTTCTGCCGTCGATGACCCCGTCGGACGGATCAGGCTGGGAGCCGCTGTCAAGGTCACGACGCTCGGCGCCCCCGGCGTGAAGGTGATATCCGCCGCCGCTGTCGTCCCACCGGCTGAGGCGCGGACTTGTCCGCTGCCGGCCGTCGTTCCGACGGTTACTGTGGCCGAAGCGAGACCACCGGCATCGGTCACAACACTTGCGGGAGCAACCGTCGCCCCTAACGGAGCAGAGAAGTAGACCTCGACCCCCGGCAGGGGATTGCCATCTTTGTCAGAGACAACTGTGAATGCGTTTGTCGTTGCCCCACTCCCAGCGGTCAAGGAATCACTCCCCATGGTCAGGGTCACATCACCAACAGTCAAACTGCTTGAGCTGACGGTGAGGTTGCCACTGAGACTGCTGCTGCCGACGGTCGCCGTAATCGTATCCGTCACAGAAGCACTGCTCAGGCTGTTTCCTGCCGTGTAGGCCACCGTTGCCAGACCCAGATCGTCAGTCGTTGCAACGGTCGTCGCCAAGCTTCCGTCACTGTTATTAGCACTCACGCTAAAGGTGACATTTTCCCCGGTTATCGGGTTACCCGAAGCATCTGTGACACGTGCCGAAATACTCGCTTCGCTGCCGGGGGCAACCGTCGACGGTGACGTATTGACACTGCTCACCAACGGCGTCCCCGCAACAACTGTGATCGTCGCCTTCCCTGAGACTCCGCCGGAAGCGGCCACAAGGTCATACTCTCCAACCTTTCCACCAGCGGTAAAGACGGCTGTCGTGATGCCGCTTGGATCGGTCTGAGCCGGAACTGAGAAAGTCCCGCCTTGCGAGGCGAATGTGACCGTCACCCCTTGGATACCATCGCCAAGGCTGTCAAGAACCTTGGCTCGAACGGTGCTTGTACCGCTGGCAGCTACAAGCTCTTCTTGCTCCGTCGAAATTTCAATCGTATCAACGACAACCGGCAGACCGCTGCGGTCGTTGATATAGCCGATGAGGCTTACCTTATCTGCCGCACCATTGCTTCCCTGAGATCCCGACCCCGTCGGATTGAGAGTAATTGTCAGGGTCACCAGCTGAGGCTCAGCTGTGTCCTCAATATCGCTGTAAAGAGCAAAGGAATAAGGGGTCCCTGCCTCAGTCCCGGCGATTCCATCGGTATTGATATTCTGGAAAAATCCCTGACTGACAGTATCGGCCATCGTGAAGCCATCACTGCTGAGTTTACCGCCATCGGCGCTGATCGTCAGGGTCGAACCGGCGACCAGGGCGTTACCAAAGATATCCGCCACGTCGAGATCAAAGACCTGAGATCCACCAATCGGGATATTGAACGATGCAGGAGTGACATTCAGCCAGTGGCTGTAGGAGGACATCAGAATACGCATTGAAGTCCAGATCATGGTTTGACTGGAACAGCTGTTATCAACGTCATCCCAGACACCGTCACGGTCAACATCGATATAAAACTCACCGACATCGTACTGTCCGTTGTCGTTGCCATCGATATACGGTTCAGGCTGATCGCCAGGACATCCGTCACCCGCATCAAAGATGCCGTTGTCGTTGTTATCTTGGAAATATTCAGAACCAGGCGACATCGCCATTAGAGTACAGTACCCGGGGTTCCCATCTCCGACCCCGTTACCATCGACATCGACACCGCGAAGATTCGGCGTTGTTGGGTCCATGGTATGAAGGTGGGTCACGGCCTGACCGTGCTCTGACAGAACGGTAAAGCCAGTGCTGTCACCGATCGTCCCACACTCACTGTAGAAACTGACTGGCGTTCCATCAATCGGCACATTGCTGTAGCGGTCGCCAAGGTAGGCGGTGATGGTATCCTGCAGACCGAAGGTTACGCCACCGGCCATGTTGAGATATTCAGCCGAGAGGGAGAAGTGAGCCGAGTCGGGAATTCCGCCGGCAATCGTCACCCGTGCTTCGGTACTGATCGCACTTGGGGTATAGGTGGCGACAACGCCGACCGTCTTGGCGTGTTTACCGGAGCGGAGGCTGACCGAGGCAAGGCCGTTGACGGTACTTGCCGTGGCAGTCACACCGAAAACACCGGTCGAAGCGATCGCAGCACCACCATCGGCCACGGTCGCAGCAGTCTCGGAGGGGAGGGTAAAGTCGATACTGGTCCCATCCGCTACCGGGTTCCCTGAACTATCCTTGATACTGAAGGTGATCTTGGCAACCTGAACACCTTCGGTTCCGGAGACGTGAATAATCCGATCGCTCGGATCGATGCTCGCCACCTCGATCACCCCAGCAGATCCCGGCTGCACGGTAATCTGCATCTGTACACTCGCCTCCGTCCCGGAGGTTGCGATGACCGTAGCGGTTCCCGCGACCAGACCTGCTTCGAACGTTACGGTCGCAACGCCAGTGGTTGTCAACGCCTCGGATGAGACCGTCCCGACCTCTCCGTCGATGGAGAAGAGGACCTTGGTGTTATCCGCAACAAAGTTGCCGTACTGATCCAGCACCGTCGCGGTCAAGGTTGTGCTGGCGCCGAGCGAAAGGGACGTGCTTCCGGCCGCGAGAGAAATCTCGGCCGAATCACCGGCAACGAAATCGACCGTCGACGTCGCGGTCAATGCACCACTTGAGGCGTTGATCGCAACCCCACTCGCCGTGCTACGGCTGCTAACACCGATCGTCGCCTGACCACTGGCATTGGTCGTCACCGAGCCGGCCGCAAGAGAGACTCGGTTATCGGCACTGAACGAAACCGGGAGGTCCGGGATGACCACCCCGTAGCCATCCCGCAGGGTCGCTGTAAACTCGACGCTGCTGACGCCATCGGCGACCCCACTCCCGGTCGCCGGGGTGAGAACAAGAGCGCCACCTGCGTAGACCGGGATCTCACGCGACAACCCACCAGAGGTGATGGTGACTGTCGTGTTCTCAATCACCACATCGCTGACGCTGAACGTCGCCTGCCCCAAAGCGTCGGTGGTTGCGGGGTAGGCTCCAAGGGCAGCATTTCCCTGAGCGGTCAGGGTGTAGGCCGTGTTCGCCAGCGGCAGCGCATTCTGATCGTAGAGCGTCAAAGTGAGGCTGTCGGTGCTTCCATCCGTCGGCACCAAAAGAGCCTCACGATCCGCAGCGATCGCACTCACCAGCGGTGTCACATAGAAATCGGCGGTCTGAGCGGTGATTGATGCCGCCGTCACAGTTACCTGATCACTGACATTCGCCGTGGCACCAGCATAGTAGTAAACCGAGGCGACACCACTGGCATCCGTCGTTGCCGTTTGCGACGAGAGTATCGCACCACTCTGGTTGCCGTCGGCAAGGAAGGCAAAGTTGACGTCTGCTCCTTCGACCCCGTTACCACCACTGTCTGTGACCTTGACATAGAGGCGAGTGCTGCTGCCACTCCCCACAGAGAGGCCGGCCGGCGGGAAGGGGTTGGTCAAATTGTCGTAGTAAAGTGCAAAGCTCTTTGCCGAGACCGTCAGAGTGGTTACACCGAAATTTCCGACATCATCAAAGACGGTGATGGTATCAGCACCATTGCCACTCCCGGCAGTATAGGAGATGACCGCTTCACCATTGACATCAGTCGTCGCAGTCAGGTCTGAAAGGACGCCGCCGCTGACATTCCCTGTCACCTCGAAGCGCAAGCTGATATTGCTACTGACATTGCCTTGACCATCTCTGACCTTAACCAGAAGATCTGTCGTCTCTCCCGGCAGAAGCTGGTTGTTGGTGGGAGTCACCGTGATGACAGAATCCGTACCCGCAGTGAAAGTAATCGTCCCACTGTCAATGGCTCCACCAGCATTGACACGAATCGTCGCGGTCCCCGCCTGAGCTGGCGCCACGAGAATTGTTTCCGCATAGCCATTGACATTCGTCAGGACAGTTGTTCCCGAAATCGCACCCAGGTCCGTACTGAACACGACGGGATAATTACCATAGGCCTCGCCATCTGTGTCTTGAACCGCTGCCCTGACAAGGATTTGGGTACTCCCATCCGCGGGAGCGACACTTGTCCCAAGAACGAGTGAGAGCGCCCCGACCAAACGCGTTCCGGTCTGAGGTGAAACAGTGACATTGACCGTCTCCGTCAAACCCGAGATCGGCTCCGTCGCCTGAATCACATCGGTGCCAGAGAGGTTCCCCGCATAATAGACAACTGATGCCGTACCATCTTCACCACTCAAGGCAACCGCGGGGATTGTTCCACCACTGTCGTTGGTCGGCACCGAGAAATTCACCGCCGTATTCGCGATAAGGTTGTTGTTCGCGTCTTTAAGCGTTGCGGTAATCGTCGACGCACTGCGCACATAGATGGAGGTGGGATCAGCATCCAGCTGCAGATAGGCAGGCGGTCCCGGGACAAAGTCAAACAACAGCGTGCGCGACTCGCCGCTGACTCGTGCTCTTAGCGTTCCGGAACCGGCAGTGATGGGTGCGGTCACCACCACTGATGCACGCCCTGAATTGTCCGTCATCGCCGAGGTGAGAGACATATTCGCATCACCAGGAGCGGTAAAGGTGACAACCTCACCGGCAATCGGAGCCCCTCCGGTATCAAGAACCGTGACGGTCACCGTCGTGTTATCTGTGCCGTTTGCCGTAAGGGTTGTCCCTGCCGAGGAGGTCAGAGAGACCGTCCCGATGGAGGTATTGATCGTTTCTGAGTTGACCGTCCCAAAATAGCTGTAGGTGTAACTTCCGCCGTTATCGGGTGCTTCAACCGT
>PKUF01000042.1 GCA_002869635.1 Desulfuromonas sp.
GAGATGACCGGAACAGGGCTGACCTATCAGGTCGACAGTCACCGTTTGCAGATTCTCAATGACGTCAAGGCGACCTTTGCGGCGCATGCGCCGAATTCGTGAATTGATGGAGACGCCGCCATGCGCTGGCTGATATATATGATTTTCCCTTTGTTCCTCATTGTTCCTGCGGCGTTTGCCGAGGAGGAAGCTGTTGTCGAGACGGCGCTTGAGGAACAGCCGGTGACGGTGAGCGCCGATCGGCTCGAAGCGGATGACACCGCCCATACAGTTACTTTCCACGGCAACGTCGTGGTGCGTCAAGCTGATATCACGCTCTATGCTGCCGAGGTGACCGTTTTTTACTATGGTGGAGAACGGGAGATCGAACGGACCGAGGCGCAAGGGGATGTGCGGGTGGTGCAGGGGGATCGTATCGCCACTGGTGAACGGGCTCACTTTTACAACGACGAGAAACGTATCGTCCTCTCCGGTGCCGCTCAGGTACGTCAGGGGGAAGATCTGGTCTCCGGCGAGGAGATTACGGTCTATCTCAACGAGGAACGGAGTATCGTCAAAGGGGAAGAGGGGTCGCGGGTTAAGGCGATCTTCCGTCCCGGCGGGACGACACCGTGACTCGGACGCTCGAAGCGAAAGGTCTGAAGAAAGCCTATCGAGGGCGTGAGGTGGTGCGAGGGGTCGACCTCGACGTCAGCTCCGGTGAAGTGATCGGCCTTCTCGGCCCGAACGGCGCGGGAAAGACGACTTCTTTCTATATGGTGGTCGGGCTGGTTCGTCCTGATGCCGGAATGGTGCAGCTCGACGGCAAGGAGTTGACTCACCTGCCGATGTATCAGCGGGCGCGGTCTGGAATCTCTTACTTGCCGCAGGAAGCGTCGATTTTTCGCAAATTGACGGTGGAAGAGAATCTGCTGGCCATTCTTGAAGTCCTCGATCTTAGCGCCCGGCAGCGCCGCAAACGCAAAGATCAGCTCCTTGAGGATTACCGGCTCACTCATGTCGCCAAAACCTATGGCTATGCCCTTTCGGGGGGAGAGCGGCGGCGGGTCGAGATCGCTCGGGCGCTGGTCATCGAACCGGCCTTTATTTTGCTCGATGAGCCGTTCGCCGGGATCGACCCGATCGCTGTGATTGATATTCAAAACATCATTGTTAGTTTGCGTGACAAGGGGATCGGGGTGCTTATTTCCGATCATAATGTGCGCGAGACCTTGGGTGTTTGTGATAAAGCCTATATACTGAACCAGGGTGAGGTGCTTGAATTCGGAGAGCCTGCCTGTATCGCCGCCAGTGAGAAAGCGCGCGCCATCTACCTCGGGGACAAGTTTAGTCTCTGAGATTACAGGAGAGATAAGCAACTGTTATGGCTTTGGAAATCCGCCAACAACTGAAGCTCAGCCAGCAGCTGGTGATGACACCCCAGTTGCAACAGGCGATCCGGCTCCTGCAACTCTCACGTATGGAGTTGGTCGATCTGGTGCGCGAAGAGCTGGAAGAAAATCCGATACTGGAGGAGGGGGCGGATCAGGCTGAGGAACAGGTCGAAGGGGACGAGACGGCGGCGGCCAGTGAGAGTGCCGAGGCTTCAGACAGCGCTGAAGAGCGTCCAGAGGAGTCGCTCAACGAAGTCGCGGGTGAGCGCGAAGGGCTCAATGATATCGACTGGCAGACCTACCTTGAGGGTTATAATCTCGGAGGGACTACGGCCGATAATTATGAGGAGGATGAGGATCGTCCCTCCTACGAAAACTTGCTGACCAAAAAATCGACTCTCGCCGACCACCTTCTCTGGCAGTTGAGTCTCTCAGCTCTTGATGAGCGGGTACGGCAGATCGCCGCCGAGATCATCGGTAACCTGAGCGAGGCGGGGTATTTGGTCGCAACGCTCGAAGAGGTGGCTCAAGGTTGTGGTGTTACAGTTGAAGAGGTTGAGGCGGTTCTGGCTCAGGTTCAGCTGTTTGATCCTCCGGGGGTTGCTGCTCGGAATCTGCAAGAGTGTCTGTTGCTGCAGTTGCGGACGATGGAGATGGAGGAGAGCCTGCCGGCTCAGATTCTCTCCGAGTGTCTCGATCTGCTTGAAAACCGTAAATATCCGGCGATCGCCAAGCGCTTTGGGGTGACCCTCGATGATGTCCTTGATGCAGCCCGGTTTATTGCCCGTCTTGATCCCCGACCGGGCAGTGCCTTCGGTCAGGAGGATGTTCACTACATTGTTCCCGATATCTTCGTCCATAAGATTGGCGACGAATTCGTCGTCGTGCTTAATGACGAGGGCTTGCCAAACTTGCGGATCAATGCTTTCTATCGCAGTGCTCTCACCGGGGGGGCCAGTGGTGTCGATGAGAAAGCTGGAGAATACATTCAGGAAAAGATGCGCGGTGCGGTCTGGCTTATCAAGAGTATTCACCAGCGACAACGTACCATCTACCGGGTGACCAAGAGCATCGTCAAGTTCCAGCGCGAATTCTTCGAGAAGGGGATTGCCTACCTCAAGCCGTTGGTGTTGCGGGACGTTGCTGAAGATATCGAGATGCATGAGTCGACGATCAGTCGTGTCACCACCAATAAGTACGTTCAAACTCCACAGGGGCTCTTTGAACTTAAATATTTCTTCAACAGTGCCATTAGCACCACTCGGGGCGATACCATCGCCTCGGAGAGTGTCAAGAGCAAGATCAAAGAGATCATTGCGGATGAAAACGCTAAAAAACCGTACTCCGATCAGAAAATAGTCGAGATTCTCAAGCAGGAAGGGGTCGACATCGCCCGCCGAACGGTCACCAAATATCGTGAGATGCTTGGGCTCGGGTCCTCGACGGAGAGGAAAAGACTCTTCTGATGAAACTTGGGGATTACCAAATCGTGCAAATCAAAGTATACTTTGAATAACGAAGCACCACTTTCAACGCAGGTGATACAAGGAGGTACCCTATGCAAATTGCTGTGACGTTCAGACACATGGAGGTCAGTGACCCGGTTCGCACCTACGCCGAAGAGAAGCTCGCCCGTGTCAAAAAATACATTGACGAGCCGATTGATGCGCAGGTGGTTCTCTCTGTGGAGAAGAAGATCCGCCACAAGGCTGAAGTGACGATCGTCGCCAAGGGGATTACCATCAAGGGGAGTGATGAAACCAGCGACATGTATGCCGCCATCGATCTGATGGTCGACAAGATTGAGCGGCAGCTCAAACGCTACAAAGAGAAGCTCAAAAAGCACAAGCCTGCTTCTGGCAAGGAGCGGGAGGTGACCAAGGCGATTCTGGCGGCTCAGAGTATTGACGAGATTGAAGGTGGTGAGCCGCAGATTGTGCGTAGCCACAGCTTTCCGGTCAAGCCGATGGCGGTCGAAGAGGCTGTGATGCAGATGGACCTGCTTCACAAAGAGTTTCTCGTTTTTACCGATTCTTCCACTGAAGAGATCAACGTTGTTTACCGTCGTAAAGACGGTAACTACGGTCTGATCGTTCCTACCGTTAAATAATGTGTGAGCAGGCTGGAGGTTTCGACCATGTCGAAACCTCCAGCCTTTTTTCATGGATTCATGTCGGCTTCAACGTTGACGTTATCCAACGGGATCGTGTTACAACACCATGAAAATTGCAGATCTTCTCAACCCCGCGGCGATTGCTGCGGATCTGGAAGCGACGGATAAAGAGGCGGCTCTGGTTGAGCTGACCGATGTGATGGTTTCAGCCAGCGGAGGTGAACTCAATCGCGACGATGTGCTGCAGGTGCTGCAGGAGCGGGAGCGTCTCGGGAGCACCGGCATCGGCGAAGGGGTGGCCATCCCGCATGGCAAACTCGGTCAGATCAAGGAGTTGATGGTCGCTTTTGGTCGCAAGCAAGAGGGGATCGATTTCGACTCCATGGATGGCAAACCGGCGCATCTCTTTTTTCTTCTGGTTGCCCCAGAAGAGTCGGTTGGCGTTCATCTCAAGACCTTGGCGAGAATCTCTAAGCTTCTGAAAAATGCCGAGGTGCGTGAGCGACTGCTGACGGTTCAGGGGCGGGATGCACTTTATCGCACCATTGTAGAGGAAGAAGAAAAACTCGTGTAGACGGAGTATCATGGCCGGTCTGAGCATTCAGGAACTGTTGGGGGAGAAAGAGGCCGGACTCGATCTGGAGCTTCTTGCTGGCGCTCGCGGTTTGCAACGTCTTGTCGGTGCGCCTCGTATTCAAAAACCAGGGCTGGCATTGGCCGGTTACAGCGCCAATCTTCATCCAGACCGACTGCAGGTTCTCGGTTCCACCGAGCTGAGTTATCTCGCGCAGCTTCCAACCGACCTCGCCAAAACCAATCTTGAACAACTCTGTGCCCTCGACCCCTGCTGTTTTGTTGTTACCAAGGGGCAGGAACCCCCGCGACTCCTTCTCGATGCGGTGGAAGAGCGTGCGATCCCGCTGCTACGCACCCACCACCAAAGTTCTATCTTCATCTCTTTGATCACCAAGTTCCTTGAGGAACGCCTCCTTCCCTCCACCACCGTTCACGGTGTTCTCGTCGACGTTCTCGGTGTCGGTGTCCTTTTGCTCGGCAAAAGTGGCATTGGCAAGAGCGAGTGTGCTCTCGATCTTGTGCTGCGGGGGCATCGTTTAGTGGCGGACGACGTGGTGCGGGTGCGAATGAAGCTCCCCGCCGTCCTTTTTGGTGAGGGGATGGACCTTCTCCACTATCATATGGAGATCCGGGGCCTAGGGATCATCAATATCAAGCATCTCTTCGGTGTCGCTTCCATTCGCGAACGAAAAAAAATCGATCTTGCGATCGAGCTGGTGGAATGGGAGGACGGGCATGAATATGATCGCCTCGGTTTTGAAGATCAGACCTACCCCTTGCTTAATCTTGAGATCCCCCTGCTCAAGGTTCCGGTCCGTCCTGGACGGAATATGACGAGTATCGTCGAGGTTGCGGCCCGTAATCAGCTCCTTAAGGAGATGGGTTATCACAGTGCGCGTGAGTTTCAGGATCGACTTGAAAAGCGGATGGCGGAAGTGGCGCACCTGCATGCCCACAGCATCATTGGGGACAATCTCGAATGAGCGGATCTCGTCTGGTCATTCTCACCGGACTCTCCGGGTCGGGAAAGAGTACAGCGGCCCGAGCTCTTGAGGACGAGGGGTTTTTCGTTATCGATAATCTGCCACCGATGCTCCTGCCGCAGGTTTTGGCTCTACGCGACGAAGGCGATTCTGCATCTCCGATGGCGGTGGTCATCGACGCGCGCAACCGCGACTTTTTAAGTTCTTTCGAGCCTGTTTTTACCTCTTTGCGTGATCAGGGGCAAAAGCTCGACATCTATTTCTTCGACGCTTCTGACGAGACCTTGGTGCGTCGTTACTCCGAAACCCGACGTCGTCACCCCTTGGCACAGCAGGGTGAGATTGATGAGGGGATCCGCCTTGAGCGCCGCCTGTTGCGCCCTTTGCGAGATCGGGCCAGCGGCATCATCGATACCACCGGGTTGAACCCGCATCATCTGCGGGCTCAGGTTTTGCAGCGTATAGAGGGTGAGCGCGGAGCGATACCGATGCTCGTTCATTTGCGTTCCTTCGGTTTTCGCTACGGTATTCCTCAAGGCTCAGACCTCGTCATGGATGTCCGATTCCTTCCCAATCCGTTTTTCGACCCTTCCATGCGGCATTTAAGCGGGCGTGACCCGAAGGTCCGTAGTTTTGTTCTGCAGCAGTCTGCCTGCCGCAGCTTTCTTACCCACTTTGAGGCGTTGCTTGCCTTTCTCCTCCCTCAGTATCGAAGAGAAGGGAAAAGTTACCTGACCCTCTCCATCGGTTGTACCGGTGGACGTCACCGTAGTGTTGCCATTGTGGAACATCTTGCCGAGCAAATTGCCGCGCAAGGTATTGAATTGCGCATTGGTCATAAAGATATCGACAAGGGGAGCTGAGATGATCGGACTTGTTGTCGTGACTCATTCGCATCTGGCCCGTGAACTGCTTGCGGCGACTGAAATGATTATCGGTCCTGTGCCGCGGGCTGAAGCGGTCTCTCTTTTTCGTGATCAGAGTGTGGATCTCTGCCGCGATCAACTCGCTGCTGCTCTTGCCAACGCCGGGGCGGACGGCGAGGGGGTGCTGATCATGGCCGACATGTTCGGTGGAACTCCGGCCAACCTCAGTCTCTCCTTTCTTGAGGAGGAGGCGATTGAAGTCCTGTGCGGAGTCAATCTGCCGATGCTGATTAAATTTTTCAACAGCCGGGAAGGGATGACGCTGGAGGAGTTGGCCACGCTGCTTAAGGCCTATGGCCAACAGGGGATCGTGGTCGCCAGCGAATTTTTACGTCAATAACTATCCGCAAGCCGCAGGTAGGAGCAGGTAGGACGATGGGGATTGTACTGGCACGTATTGACAGCCGCCTGATACATGGTCAGGTTCTTGAAGCTTGGGTTCCGCATGTGCAGGCTAATTGTATCATGGTCGCCAATGACCGTATCGGCGCCTTGTCACTGCAGAAAAAGATCATGAAAGCAGCGGTCCCCCGGGGGATTGAGGTCTTTATTGGCAGTCTTGTCGAGGTGGCACAGCAGTTGGCAGGTGCACGTTACTCCGGACTCAAGGTCCTGTTACTTTTCGATTCCTCGCGTGACGCCTTACGGGGGCATCGTGATGGGATTCCTCTGACGGAGCTCAATCTTGGCAATATGCATGCTGGTGAAGGAAAACAACGCTACAGCTGCACCCTTGCCCTTGATGCGGAGGATATCGCCAATTTTGATGCGCTTGAGGCATGTGGGGTGAAGATCGTTTCACAGTGTCTTCCTGCGGATCACGAGCGGGATTGGCACAAGCTGATGGCGTTAGGGGGGGGATAGGTGACGGCAAGCAGTTTTTTCGCCGGGGCAGTGGTGTCATTGCTCGTCGGCCTTGATCGAACCGCTTGCGCCCAGTTTATGCTTGCTCGGCCGATCGTGGCGGCTCCTCTGGTCGGCCTGTTTCTAGGCGATCCACTGGTTGGGTTGAAGATCGGCGCTCTGCTTGAACTTCTTTGGCTCGGAAAATTGCCGGTGGGGGCCGCGGTCCCTCCAGACGATACTCAGGTGGCCATCGGGGCGACGGTTTTGGTGATTGCCTTGGCGCCTATGCTTGGGGGGGCGGAAGGGAGTGGGCTGCTCCTTCTGGTGCTGTTGGTGGCGATGCCTCTGGGTAAAGTCGGTCAATACTTTGATCGTCTTGCCCGGCATGGTAATGCGCGCCTGTTGCTGCGGGCAGAGGAGGCTCTCGAACGCGAAGACCTTGTTACCGTTGAGCGTTGCCACCGGCGCGGGCTGCTCCACTTCGCCGCTGCCGCCGTCGCCACCTACCTTCTGATCGTTTTGGCCGGCAAGGGTTTGCTCCCCCTGCTGTACCCTCTCTATGGCGGGCTTCTCGGTGATGTTTCGGGGTGGGTGCAGTTGATCTTCTTTCTTGTCGGTAGCGCCGCCATCGTCGGAACTCTGAATGTGAGTCGTGCGATGACCCTTTTTGCCGCCTCTTTTGCAAGCGCCCTGCTTCTTTTTTGGTTGCGGTGAGACGATGACGACTTCGGCACTCCCCTTCACCACCCGGCTCCACTGCCTGTTACGTGCCTTTCTTCTGCAGGGGAGTTGGAATTTTGAGCGGATGCAGAGCCTCGGTGTTCTTTATGCTCTGTTACCGGGATTGCGCCGGATTTATCCGGCTGAGCAGCTTCCAGCCGAGGCCAAAAGGCACCTCGACTATTTCAACAGTCATCCTTTTTTGGCAGCGTCGATCCTCGGGGCGACCCTGAATCTTGAGCAGGAGCGGCAGCGGGGGGGGGAGGGGTATCTCGGGGTGGACGAATTCAAGCGGATTACCATGGCACCCTATGCTGCAATGGGGGATGCCTTTTTTTGGGGGGGGATTCGCCCCTTTGCGGCAGGAATTGCTCTCTTTTTTGCGGTGAAGGAGTCCCTATGGGCGCCAATGGTGTTTCTTACACTTTTCAACCTGCCGCATCTGCTGCTTCGGGTCGGCGGTTTTTTTCGTGGCTGCGAGTGTGGTCTGGAGCTCATCGATCTTTACCAGCGCCTGCATCTGCCCGATCTCGCCATTCGTTTTAAGGAAGGGACGGTGATTCTACTCGGTGGTCTTTGTGGCTATCAGAGCTACCTCGTCCTCACCCATCAGGAGACCGTAGTGAGTTGGGGGCTCCTCCTCTTCCCTTTGGTGCTGATCATGGGGGGGCTGGTGCGGCGAGGGATCTCACCTCTACTTCAAGTTCTGAGTCTCAGCACTCTGCTGATATTGGGCGCACTGATTTATCGATAAAGGAAACATGCCTATGGAAAAACGCGAGTTTACCATCAAAAATCGACTCGGGTTGCACGCCCGAGCGGCGGCCCAGTTGGTCAAGACCGCCAACCAGTACAAGGCCGAGATCCTCATCGAAAAAGAGGGTATCGAGGTCAACGGTAAGAGCATCATGGGGATCCTCATGCTCGCCGCACCGCAAGGGTCGGTGATCACCGTCTCGACCAATGGCGAAGAAGCGACCGTGGCGATGCAGAACCTTGCGGAGCTGATTGACGATGGATTCGGCGAACACTGAGCTCAGCCAAGATACCTTTCTCGTCGGCATCGGGGCTTCTCCAGGTGTCGCCATAGGAGAGGTCTATCTGGTTGAGCGTTCTCGGGTTCGGGCGGTGGAGCGTCGTATCCCTGCCTCTGAGGTGGCGAGCGAAATCGCCAGTTTCCACGAGGCGGTAGCGCAGGCTAAGCACCAACTTAAGGACGTGAAGGAGCAGGTGGCGGACCACGCTGTCTCCGAGCACCTCTATATCCTTGATGCGCATCTGCTCATCCTCGAAGATGAGATGCTGCTGCGTGAGACGATCAAAGGGATCGAGCGGGATCTGCTCAATGCCCAAGGGGCCCTTAAACGTGCTCTTGCTCGTTTCCGCGACGTCTTTGAGCATATGGAAGATGACTACTTGCGCGCCCGTCAGTGGGATGTCGAGACAGTGGGGGAGAGGATCATGCGCAACCTCACCGGGACCCGTCAGACCTCCTTGCAGGAGATTGACCGTCCGGTTATCCTTCTTGCTCACGACCTCTCTCCCGCCGATACCTTGCAGATGGATCGCGAAAAGATCATCGCTTTTGTGACTGATGTCGGTGGTCGTACCTCACACACCGCCATTCTTGCCCGCTCCCTCGGTATTCCGGCGGTGGTCGGACTTGAAACGGTCACCACCCTGATTCCGCCGGGGAGTCAGGTGGTGGTTGACGGTGGTAACGGGACGCTGATCGTTAATCCCGAAGAGGAGACACTGCAGGAATACCGTGGTCGCCAGAGTCTCTACCGTGACCTTGAGGCGCAACTCGGTGCCTACCGCGAGCTTCCGGCCCAGTCCCTTGATGGGGAGCGGATCGGTCTCTTCTGCAATCTCGAGCTGCCGGACGAGATCGATCTGGTGCGGCGCCACGGGGCCGAGGGGATCGGTCTTTTTCGCACCGAGTTTCTCTTTATGCGGCGCAACACGCCACCCGATGAGGAAGAGCAGTTTCGTATCTACCGCCAGGCGGTGGAGGGGATGGCGCCTCATCCGGTGACATTGCGGACCCTCGACGTCGGGGGAGATAAATTCGTCCCCGAGTTCAATCTCAGCGATGAGGCAAACCCCGCCATGGGGTTACGCGCCGTCCGCTTTTCTCTGCGTGAACGGCGCCTTTTCCGACAGCAGTTGCGGGCGATGCTGCGGGCCTCGGCCTTTGGCAACGCGCGGATTCTCTTTCCGATGATCACCGGGGTTTGTGAGTGGCGCCAGTGCCGCGAGATCCTAGATGAAGTGCGGCAAGAGCTTGTTGCTGAAGGAGCGCCGATGGCGGATAAGGTGCCGGCTGGAGTGATGATCGAGACCCCGGCGGCGGCGTTGATCGCCGATCTGCTGGCCCATGAGGCCGATTTTTTCTCGGTTGGAACCAACGACCTGATCCAGTATTGTCTGGCGGTTGACCGTGGCAACGAGCACGTTGCTTACCTTTACGATCCGACCCATCCGGCGATCCTGCGGGCGCTGCTCAATATCGGTGCTGCTGCGCGCGACGCCGGGATTCCGGCCTGCGTTTGTGGCGAGATGGCCTCCGAGCCGCTCTATGCTCTGGTGCTACTTGCTCTCGGCTTCAACGAGCTCTCCATGCACGCCAGCGGCATCCCCCATGTCAAGCGGTTGCTGCGCCAAGCCTATCGCCATGAGGCGGATGAACTGCTCAGTCAGCTCCTCAGTTTTACCACCTCGCGCGAGGTGGCATCTCATCTCGAAGAGAGCATGGCGAAGCGCTTCCCAGAAATTTTCAGTCCCAAGCCTATTTGAGTTGTGAATGCTTGACAGCGATAGTGTGGCATCGGTATGATCCCGCATTTGACACCATATTCTTCCACAGGAGGAGATAGACCATGGCCATGACCGATTTCCTTTTTACCTCGGAGTCCGTAAGTGAAGGGCATCCAGATAAAGTTGCCGACCAGATTTCTGATGCAATTCTTGATGCCATCCTGACTCAAGATCCCAAGTCGCGTGTCGCCTGCGAGACGTTGGTGACAACTGGCATGGCGATGATCGCCGGCGAAATCACCACCAACGCCCGGATCGATTATCCTGAGATTGTTCGTCAGACGATCAAGGAGATCGGTTACGGCGACTCGGCTATGGGCTTTGACTGGGAGACCTGCGCTGTTCTCACCTCTGTGGATCGTCAGTCCCCCGACATCTCGCAGGGTGTCAGCGAAGGGGAGGGGATGTTCACCGACCAGGGTGCTGGCGATCAGGGGCTGATGTTCGGCTACGCCTGTAACGAGACTCCCGAGTTGATGCCGATGCCGATCATGTTCGCGCACCAGCTGACCAAGCGTCTCTCCGATGTGCGCAAAAGCGGTCAGCTCGACTTTCTTCGCCCCGACAGCAAGTCTCAGGTGTCGATCCAGTATGTCGACGACAAGCCGATGCGGGTCGATACCGTGGTTGTCTCGTCCCAGCATACCCCTGAGGTTGCTTACGAGACCCTCAAAGAGGCGGTCATCGAAGAGGTCGTCAAGAATGTCATCCCCGCTGAGCTGATGGATGAGCAGACCAAATTCTTCATCAACCCCACCGGTCGCTTTGTCATCGGTGGCCCCATGGGGGACTGCGGCCTCACCGGCCGTAAGATTATCGTCGATACCTACGGCGGCCAAGGCTCCCATGGCGGTGGTGCTTTCTCCGGTAAGGACCCCTCCAAGGTTGATCGTAGCGCCTCCTACATGGCCCGTTATGTCGCCAAGAACATCGTTGCTTCTGGCCTTGCCGATAAGTGTGAGGTTCAGGTCGCCTACGCTATCGGCGTCGCCGAGCCGGTTTCGGTTATGATCAACACCTTCGGTACTGGCAAGATCCCCTCCAACGAGATTGCCCGCATCGCCAAGGAGGAGTTCGATATGCGCCCCCGTGGCATCATCGAGACCCTCGACCTGCTCCGTCCGATTTATCGCAAGACCGCGGCCTACGGTCACTTTGGTCGTGAGCTTCCCGAGTTCACTTGGGAGCGTACCGATCGTGCCGAGTCGCTGCGTAAGCGCGCCGGGATCTGATTGACTCCTTTTTAAGGCACACCTTCGGGGGCGGAACCGATACGGTCTCCGCCCCCGTTTTTTATCCGAGAGGCCTCTTGCCGACCTCCTCTTCCATCCTGGAACTCTCTGTCATCGTTCCAATCCTCAACGAGGCCGGAACGCTGCCGTCTTTGCTGCAGATGCTGGCGGCGCAGCGGCAGATTGCTTTTGAGCTGATTCTCAGTGATGGCGGCTCAAACGATGCCAGCCTGACGATGGTACGCAAGTTGGTCGGGGAACTCCCCTATCCACTGCAGCTGCTTCAAGGGCCGCGAGGGCGGGCGCGACAGCTCAACTTCGGGGCGCGTGCGGCCCGTGCGCCCTCCCTCCTCTTTCTTCATGTCGATTCAGCGTGGGACGATCCGCTCGCCTTGCGTTGTGCCGTTGATCATCTGCGGGGACACACCCAGCCTGTCGCCGGACATTTCCCTCTCCGTTTCGATCTCGGGACACCGAGCTGTGCCTACCTCTACTACAGCTGCAAGGCGCAACTGGGGCGACCAGGAAGTATTCACGGTGACCAGGGGATGCTTCTGTCTTCTTCTTTTTTTGACGAACTTGGTGGTTTTGAAGAGAGCCGTTCTGTACTCGAAGATACCTTCTTTGCCGAGCATCTGCGAGAGCGGGGCAAGTGGATTCTTCTTGATGCTCCCCTGACCACCTCGGCCCGGCGTTTTGCCGAAGAGGGGCTGCTGCCGCGGCAGCTGCTCAACGCCTTGATCATGAACTTTGCTCACATCGGCTGGGACGATTTTTTCGTCCATGCCGCCGGCGTTTACCGCCCTCAACATGAGAGCGGACAGCTCAAGCTTTCCCCCTTTTTTGAACTGATCGCCTCCTTGCTGGCACAAATGCCTAAGGCGCGGCAGCGCCAGCTCTGGCATGAGACCGGGAGGTATGTGGTGGGGCAAGGATGGCAGTTGGCGCTCTGGTGGGATGTGAGGCGGCTCTGGCGCCGCGGCAGCCAGCCTGAGACGCTGGAGACCACGACACTGGATTGGTTTGAGGCGTATCTCACGCCGTTGTTGGTGCGGCCGACGATGGTGAGGATGACCGAAGCTCTGGTGCGGCTCTGGTTCGCACTTAGCCGGCGCTGGCTGCGTTGGCGGCGGGGGTGAGCTGGTCGAGGCGCAGCTCGTTGCAGTCGAGCAGGTCGAGATAGATTTGGCGAGCGAGGTGGGTGAACTGAAGATGGACCTCGGTCTGGCGGCCATGAGTGAGGATCGGGTAGAGTTTCCCCTCGGGGTTGGTGTTGAGCGACTCGACCTTGGGACTTTTGGCGATGAATCCTTCCAGGCAGCGGTAGCCGCGGTTGATGGCGTAGGCCTTGAGGAGCTGGTAGGAGTCTTTGAAGGGGCCGTCGTAGTGGATGCGCGAGTCAAGAAGGCTCGGCAAGAGACGCAGGGCTCGGCGCGAGATTTTATGCTCGTCGAAGAAGGCGTAGATATGGCGACTGTTCTCTAACGATGGGGTATCTTTGACCGGAATGATCACCCGATCAGCGCAGAAGAGGGCGTTGTGGGTGAAGTTGTCGAGGACCGGTCGGGTGTCGATAATCACCACACCCGGCAGGTTGGCACTGGCGAAGCAGCGGGCGAGGTGGTCAAGACCGTCGAGCTTGTCGCCGAATTCGGCGAGGTGGCGGTTTGAGGGGAGGTACTGGACCCCGAACTCGCCGACTTCGACCAGGTCACCCAAGGGCCTGCCGCCGAGAAAGTCGAGGACCGTTCCGGCGTGAGGTTTGCGTCCGATGCGGAACATGCGGTCGACAGAGAAGTGATTGTCGAAACTGAGTAGGGTGACCGGGAGGTCCTCATCCAGCGCCTTGAGGTAGATGGCGAGGTTGGTGGCGAGGGTCGTTTTGCCGACCCCCCCTTTTTCACTTGAGATGGTGATAATATAGGGGTGTTGCATCGTTTCGTGACTCCGAAAATGTGAACGGCTCTTATAGGAGAAGCGGCAGCGTTTGTCAATGCCCCGCAACGCAGGAAAGAATGCCATGACCGACCCCCTTTCGGCAACCCCCCCGGTGCTCAGCGTTTCGCGCCTGAGCGATCTGCTGCGCGATCTTGTCGAAGAGAACTTTCTACAGGTGGCGGTGGAGGGAGAGATCTCCAACTTCGCCGTGCCGGCTTCCGGCCACTTCTACTTCGTTCTCAAGGATGAACGGGCACAGTTGCGTGCCGTCATGTTTCGTACGCATAACCGGCTGCTTCGCTTTCGACCCGAGAATGGCCAACAGGTGATCTGTAGTGGCCGACTCTCTCTCTACCCCCAGCGTGGCGAACTGCAGATGGTGGTGGAGAGAGTCGAGCCGGTGGGAGTTGGCAGCCTGCAGCTCGCTTTTGTCCAGTTGCAACAGCGTCTCGCTGCCGAAGGACTTTTCGCCGAGGAGCGCAAACGAGAACTCCCGCCCTATCCTCGCACTGTCGGGGTCGTCACCTCGGCGAGTGGGGCGGCGCTACAGGATATCCATACCGTGCTGCGGCGGCGGGGCGCCGGGGTGAAGATTCTTTTGAGCCCGGTGCGAGTTCAGGGCGAGGGGGCGGCGGCCGAGATCGCTGCTGCCATTGCCGCCCAGAACCGTTATGGTGCGGCGGATGTTCTCATCGTCGGACGTGGCGGCGGCTCCCTTGAAGATCTCTGGGCCTTTAACGAAGAGAAGGTCGCCCGAGCGATTCATGCTTCGACGATCCCGGTGATCTCCGCCGTTGGGCACGAGGTCGATGTCACTATTGCCGACTTTGTCGCGGATCGCCGCGCCGCTACCCCGAGTGCGGCGGCCGAGATTGTCGCCCGGGGGCGGCTTGAACTCGAGGGACACCTCGACCATCTCTTCACCCGGCTCGAAACGGCGCAGCAAAGGCAGTCCGAGTTGCTCACGGCGCGCCTTGTCGGTCTGAGTCAGCGTCTCCGCTCTCCCCGTCAAAGTTTGGCATTGGTGCGTCAGCGCCTCGAGCGGGGGGAGGAACGGCTGAAGCAGAAGCTAGAACGCTGCCTCGATCGGCGGCGCGAAGAGCTTGCTCTTCGCGCCGGACGGCTGCAGGGTCTTTCGCCCCTTGCGACCCTCGAGCGGGGGTATGCTCTGGTGCGTGAGATTGAAAATGGTGCGGTGGTGCGTGATGCCTCCACATTGAAGGTTGGCGGTGAAATCTCCCTCACCTTAGCAAGGGGGGAGGCGACGGCTCGGGTTGAATCGATCACTCCGGTGTCGAAAAGAGGAGTCTGATGCGGCGCCTTTTGCTTCTTGTCTTTTTGTCACCGCTCTTTATGGCGGGACCTGTTGCTGCCGAGGGATTTTTTCTTGAGCCACCTCGCATCGGGACCGGTGGGGTGACGCAGCTTCACTGGGTCGGAGAAACTCCTTTTATGGCGTTGGTGCGCTACCGGGACACCGTCCTCCGGTTCTGGCCCGATGCTCACGGGGCGTCGCTTCTGCTCGGGGCCGACCTTGAACAGGAAGAGGGGATCTACCCTTTGCTGTTGGTCGCCGTTGATCGTTTGGGCAAGGCGAGTTTTTCTCGGCTGGAGCTAACGGTAGAGCAGGTAGAAAGACCGCAAGAGGCGTTAATCCTGCCGAAGTCGATGGTGCACCCCGATGCCGCGGCTCGAAAGCGTATTGCTCAAGAGCGGACACAGCTTAAAGAACTCTACGCTCGCTCGCTGCGGCCACCGCAGGCTACGTCGTTGCAGCTGCCGTTGCAGGCCGAGGTGAGCAGCCCCTTCGGGTTGGGGCGGATTCTCAACGGTGTGCAACGTTCTCCCCACGCCGGTATCGACTTTCGTGCCGCCAGCGGCACCCTCATCAAGGCTGCGGCGGCGGGGGATGTCCTTTTGGTTGACGATCTCTATTACACCGGGCGGACCATCCTCCTCGATCATGGTCAGGGTCTCTTGACCCTCTACGCCCATCTCTCATCCAGTCGGGTCACAGAGGGTGAGACGGTGAAGATTGGTGCGCCGATTGGCCGCGTCGGCAACAGTGGTCGCTCCACCGGGGCGCATCTCCATTGGGGGGTGCGGTTGCGTGGCGATCGCATCGATCCTCTGGGGCTCACTGCCCCGAAATGAGTGAGGGAAAGGCGTTGACACTTCGCCTATTTTACGACGATAATGACCGCTTTACAGTCGCCGCAAGAGCGGTGTGGAACGGATTGCATGGCCAAGAAAAAAGAGACATTTGAAAAGGCGCTGGCCGATCTGGAGAGTGCGGTCGAACAGCTCGAACGTGAAGACCTTTCTCTGGAGGAGTCCCTTGCTCTGTTTGAAAAGGGAGTTAGCAGTGCAGCCCTTTGTCGCAAGCATCTTCAAAGTGCTGAGACCCGGGTCGAGACGCTTCTCAAAAACGCGCAAGGGGATCTCGACGCGCTCCCCGAGGAGGCGTGAGGATGTCTGATGCTGTGTTACAGAGCTACCTTGAGAACCAGCTAGAAAGGATCACCACGGCTCTTGAGTCCCTGACCCCGTCGGCCGAAACCCTGCCGGCTCAGCTGCATGAGGCGATGCGTTACTCCCTTTTGGCTGGCGGAAAGCGGATCCGGCCGGTGCTGCTACTTGCTGCCTGCGAGGCGGTGGGCGGGGAGAACGAAGCGGCGCTCCCCATCGCCTGCGCACTAGAGATGATCCACACCTACTCGTTGGTTCATGACGATCTGCCGGCGATGGATAACGACGACTACCGTCGTGGCCGTCTCACCAATCATAAGGTCTATGGCGAGGCGACGGCGGTCCTCGCCGGTGATGCCCTTCTCACCGAGGCGTTCATCCACCTCTCTGATCCGGCACGGACGGCGGCGATCCCCCCCCAGACCCTTCTTGAGGTTATCCACATCATGGCACGCTGTGCCGGTTCCATGGGAATGGTCGGTGGTCAGGTGGTCGATATGGAGGCGGAAGGGAAAGAGATCGACTTCGCCACCCTCGAGTACATCCACACCCACAAGACAGGCGCCCTGCTTCTCGCCTCGGTTAAAGCGGGGGGGCTGGTCGGGGGCGCAGACGCGGAGCAGCTTGAGTCGCTGACCCGTTACGGTGAAGCGGCGGGCCTTGCTTTCCAGATCGCCGACGATATCCTCAACGTCACCGGTGATAAGGAAGAACTCGGCAAGGCGGTGGGGAGTGATGAGGCGCGTGGCAAGGCGACCTATCCAGCCCTGCTCGGGGTTGCCGAGGCGAAACGGCGTGCCATCGAGTTGCGCGATCTCGCTATCTCTGCTCTTGAACCTCTGGGTGAGGCGGCACAGCCGCTAAGGGATATCGCCCATTATATTGTCAACCGTTCCTGTTAGGAACGAAAGGACTCCGTTCTCAGCATGACGACCCTCCTCTCCCGAATCGCTTCACCGGCCGACCTCAAGACTCTCTCACCCTCCGAGTTGGAGCGTTTGGCGACGGAGCTACGCGAAGAGATTATCGCTACGGTAAGCCGTACCGGTGGTCATCTCGCCAGTTCTCTCGGCGTTATCGAACTGACCATTGCCCTGCACCGGATTTTTAACGCTCCAAGCGATAAGATCGTTTGGGATGTGGGGCATCAGGCCTATGCCCATAAGCTCCTCACCGGTCGACAGGGGCGCTTCCACACCCTGCGCCAGTATGGCGGAATCAGCGGTTTCCCTAAGCGTAACGAGAGCTCTTACGACTGTTTTGATGTCGGGCATTCGAGTACCTCGATCTCGGCGGGTCTCGGAATGAGTGTGGCCCTCGAGGCGGCAGGGAAGAATGATAAGGTTGTGGCGGTGATCGGGGATGGCTCCCTCACTGCGGGGATGGCCTTTGAGGGGTTGAATCAGGCGGGTCATCTCAAGAAGAACCTTATCGTCATTCTCAACGATAACGAGATGTCGATCTCTCCCAATGTTGGGGCATTCTCATCCTTTCTCAGTCGTAAGATGACCTCCGATTTTTTCGTCAAGGTCAAGAAGGAGACCGAGGGTTTGCTGCGCAGTGTCCCCCGTTTTGGCCGCGACTTGGTGAGTCTCGCCCGCCGAGTTGAAGAGTCGGTCAAGGGGTTCCTCACCCCGGGGATGCTCTTTGAGGCGTTCGACTTCGATTATGTCGGACCGATCAACGGGCACGAACTCGACGAACTTCTCGAAACATTACAGAATGTTTCGCGCCTTAAGGGCCCGGTGCTGGTCCATGTCGTTACCCGCAAAGGGAACGGTTTTCCTCTTGCCGAGAAGAACCCCGCTGTTTTCCACGGTGTCGGACCTTTCGATCCGATCACTGGCAGCATCTCTGCTGGCAAGGGGGGGGGGCAGAGCTATACCGGGGTCTTCGGCGAGACACTCTGTGAACTCGCCCGCGACGATCAGCGCCTGGTGGCGATCACCGCCGCCATGCTCGAAGGGACTGGGCTGAAAGAATTTGCGGTTGAGTTTCCGGAGCGCTTTTTTGATGTCGGGATTGCCGAACAGCATGCCGTAACTTTTGCTGCCGGGCTCGCCTGCNCGCGCCTGCGAGGGGATGCGACCGGTCGTTGCGCTCTACTCCACCTTTTTACAGCGGGCCTACGACAATGTGCTGCACGACGTCTGTCTGCAGAACCTTCCGGTCACCTTTGCCCTTGACCGTGGAGGCCTAGTCGGTGCCGATGGTCCGACTCATCACGGGGTCTTTGACCTCTCTTATCTGCGTCATATCCCTAATCTGGTGTTGATGGCGCCACGTGACGAGAACGAACTGCGCCGTGCTATGCTCACGGCCTTGCAATGGGAAGGACCCTTTGCTTACCGTTATCCGCGTGGCAACGCTCTGGGCCTCACCCGTCCCGAAACCCTCGAGCCTTTTGACGTAGGCAAGGGCGAAAAACTGCGTGATGGCTGTGATGCCACGATCTTCACTCTTGGGACGATGGTGGAGCCGGCGCTGCAGGCGGCTGAGAAACTGGCGGAAGAGGGGATCTCACTGGCAGTGGTTGACGCCCGTTTTGTCAAACCCCTCGACAAAGATCTCCTTTTTGCCGAGGCGCAGCGCACCGGTGTGGTCATGACGGCTGAAGAGAATGCTCTACAGGGGGGCTTTGGTGCGGCTGTTCTTGAGGCTCTCGCGGATGAAGGGTTGAACCCGCGTCTGCTTCGCTTCGGAATCCCCGACGGTTTTGTCGAGCAGGGGAGTCAAGCCGAATTGCGACACGAACTTAAACTCGACGCGGATGGGATGGTCGAAAGGATCCGGGAGCTGTTGCTCTCTCGGGGAGGAGGGAGTCTGCAGGAAGATTAACCTGCGGCGCTATTTCGCCTGCACGCTCATTGATAAAAGCCATCCCCGAAGACAAAAGGGGTGGCTTTTTTTATTTTTCAAACTGTTTTTTAGCCTAGGTGAAGCTTCCTTGAAGGGGGATTGAAAAAAGCGGTTTTTTACGGAAAAAGTTGCCATCTATTTGAAAAATAAGTTTTTTATCAGAGCCTCTTTGTATAATACGTATATTGAATGTGTGGTTAAGTGCCTTTTTTGACTGTGGTGTGAGGCTATGAAAGTTCTTGTTTTTGACAGTGATCCGTTTGTGTGCAAATTGCTGGATGTTAGTGTCCGAAAAAATGGCCACGAATGTCGTTGTGTTCATTCCAAAGATGAGGTGATCTCAGCTTTAAAAAAAGAAGATTATTGTCTTGTTTTTATCAGTCTGGCGATGAGTCACAGTGACGGGTTCGATGTCGCCAAGTTGCTACGAGATGGAACGGCAGGTTTTTTGGCGAGCAAGGTACCGATCATTGCCATGACCCATGAAGAGGTGAATTTTGAGCACTTCCGAGCTAAAGGGTTTACTAACTGTCTTCGGAAACCTTTCCTTTGTCAGGACATTGATTTGACTCTAAGGACGATCTGTACCAACAGTACTCCCGGTTCCGATGGATCTCGTACCACTTGCTCGAATAAGTGCTACCTTCTTTGAATCGGCCATTTCCGCTGTCTTTCTCCACGGTGGAAAGCCGGACGCTCTCAACCTCTTAAAGGAACTCCTGTTCGTTGTGGCTCTATGTCATGTCAAAGAGAGAGGGGGCTTCGCTGGTTTTCAGTGAAGCCCCCTCTCTCTTTGGATTTGATGGGCGCACCACGGCATCCTTCTTAAGAGTTAACAACTCTTGGAGGTTT